>CAJQPT010000265.1 GCA_905480285.1 uncultured bacterium | reverse complement strand
GAGGGGTCACCCTTCAACTCGAAGTACTCGTCGTTGTCGGAGCTGGGCTGATCGATGCGGATCTCGTTGATCTCGAGCGCGCCGCTGAGGCCGCCGCCGCCGGCGATGGCCGAGGTCAGGGCAAGGGTGGAAAGGAGAGTCATGGTGGTTGGCTGGTTAGCGAATGAAGGTGGCCAGGCGCTCTGGAGCGGTCGGATTCCGCGAACGCCGCCAATATTGGAACGTGCATTGTGGTCGCGCGCGACCCGAAACTCGGAATCGAGCCCACCCGTCGGCTGGCCCGAGGCCAAGGGGGGGGCAGCGGAGGTGCCCCCGCTCCCACACTGCCGCCCCCCTGGCCCCGATCAAGTCGGGGCGGCCCTTCCGGAACATTCCCCCGCGCTCTCGACGGTCCGCGATGCTGCTGGCCTTGAGAGCGGCCGTGTCCTGGCCCGGGCTCCATCGCTCACGGCACGAGTGGCGCGCCGGTCGGTCACCCGGAGCTGTCCAGTGGAACACCCGTCAGGTGGAGCGCGGCGATGGCGACTCGCGCGATCCCCTTGCGGCCCCAAGGGGCCATTTCTTGCGTCGGGTGGGGAGCGGGGCCCGACCTGAGGCGTCTCAGCTCCTGTGCGGGAACAGCGCCCCGGGCAGCGTGACGATGGCGGCGGCGGCCACGACGCACGGGGCCGGCGGTAGGTCGATCCAGAAGGACGCGCACAGACCCGCGACCGTCGACACGAGGCCAACGACGGCGGAGAGCACGAAGAATCCACGGACGCTGTTGGCGAGGCGCCGCGCGCCGAGAGGGGGCAGCACGAGGAGGCCGAAGAGCATGACCGGGCCCACGCTCATCGTCCCCACAGCGATGGAGGTGCCGAGCAGGGCGGCGAAGACCGCCTCGTGGCTGCGGACCGGCCTTCTTTGAACCAGCGCGGCCTCGCGGTCCAGGCTGGCCAGTACGAGGTCGTGCCGGAGGAGGAAGAGGAGGAGGACGGAGATCGCGAGGGTCGGGGCCAGGGTGGCGAACTCCCGGGGTCCCACGACAAGGGACTCGCCGGTCAGAATGCCGTTGACGAAGATCTCTCCGAAGGGAGAGGCGTTGGCGCAGAGGATGGTCACTGCGCTGGCCGTGGCGAATGCTCCCGCCATGCGCGCGCTCTCCATCCCGAGCCGGTCCTGCGGAGCGACGAGGGCCGCGAGGCCGAGGAAGGTACCGAGCGCCGCGAAGATCAGGTGGTAGCCATGCGCCGCGTGGGGGTCAGCCGCGATGTCCTCCACCGGCGCGGCGCCAAACGCGCCGAGGCTCACGAACCAGGGCAGCAGCAGGAATCCCACCGCGATCCCCGCGGCCGCGAACTGCGGGAGGGCCAGGCCGTGGAAGCTCGTGCGGCGCAGGAGCAGGAAGGCGCCAAGGACCGGCGCTGCGATTCCAGTGGCCAGGATGGCGAGGATCGACCACCGGAAGAACTCCCAGGCTTCTGCGAAGCTCACGCGGACCCCATGGGGTCATGGGGCGCCATCGCGCCCCCCGCCGTGACTCGGACGCCTCTGGCGTCAACGCGCCAGATTCGATCGACTCGCTCCTGCAAGCCCCGCTCGTCGTGGGTGACCAGGAGCGAGGCGATGCCCTCCTCGCGGGCCGCACGATCCACCTGACCGAGGATGACCTCGGTGGACTGCTGATCGACCCCGCTCGTGGGCTCATCGAGCAGGAGCACCTCCGGGTTGGACATGAGGGCGCGGGCCACGAGGGCTCGCTGGCGCTGGCCGCCAGAGAGGTGGTTCAGGGGCCGATCCGCATGGGGGCCGAGGTGGAGCTCTTCCAGGAAGCGCTCGGCGCGCGCGCGATCGACCCTCGAGAAGCTGCGCCTCCAGCCCCCGAGCCGTCGGATGGCACCCTGCAACACCAGCTCTCGGGTGGTGATCGGGAAGATGGGGTCGAGGCGCTCGCGCTGGGGGACGAGGCCAAACCGCGACGAGGAACCCATCACCTCTCCGGTCAGCGGCGGCAGGAGGCCGACGAGACCGCGCAGGAGCGTTGTCTTGCCTGCGCCGTTCGGGCCGAGGACCGCGATCCGCTCACCGGCCTCGACCCGCAGGGAGATCCCTGTGAGGATCAGATCGCTCCCGTAACCGAGGGCGACATTCGAGTGCTCCAACACCGTCTTCCGGACAGCGGACTCCGCGCGGGGCTCAGTCTTGGTCTTCACGCTCTTCAAGCTCGAGATCCCAGGCGCCCAGGAGGCCTTCGTGGAGGCGGTCCATGAAGCCGAGCCAGGTGCCGCCGTCCCGCTGGGTCATGACCGGGAGCTCCACGGCCTTCGCGCCTGCGCGCTTGGCCGCGTCCTCGGCCACCCGGCCAGGTGTCCAGGGGCCGTGAAGGATGACGGTGACGCCGAGCTCTCGCATCCCCTTCGTGATCTGGGCGAGGTGTCCTGGGGTGGGCGGCACGCCGGGTTGAGGCTCGAGAGCGCCGACCATCAGGATCCCGTTGGCGCCGCAGAGGTAGCTGAACTCCTTGTGGTACTGGACGACCTTGCGCCCCTTGAGGAGCTTCGCGGCCTCAGCCCAGCGCTTGCGGTGGGCGGCGATACGCTTCTCGTAGGCGGCCAGATTCTTGTCGAACTTGCCCGCCTGCTCCGGGCGCATCGCCTTCAGCCGGTCCCGGATCTTTCGGCCCGCAAAGGAGCCGAAGTCGGGGTGCATGTTGATGTGCGGATTGCCGAGCGGGTGAATGTCCACGCCAGCGCGCCGGTCGAGCGTGACGGGGATCTCCACCAGCTTCGGCCACCCCGTGCCGACGTTGAGCGGGCCATCTCGCATGATCTTGCTGTTCCGGGCGCTCTCGAGCAGGCCGGGGACCCAGCCGTGCTCCAGGGCGAGGCCGACCTGGACGAACAGGTCGGCGCGCGCGGTCATGACGAGGTGCGACGGGCGAAGGCGGACGCTGTGCAGGTTCTCTCGGCCCTTGGCGACACAGCGCACCTTGACCTCATCGCCCCCGACCTCACGCACGATGTCCGCGAGGTCAGGGATGGTGGTGACCACATTGAGCGGGTCTCCTCCATCGACAGGCAATGCCGAGGCGCCCGAGACCAGCGGGGTGGCGCCGATGAGGGTCGCGAGCAGCAAGATGCGGCGGGTGAGCATGGGCGCGGGTTCTACCAGTTGTAGGGGTGGCCGTGGGCGCCGATGTACCCGGTGAGTTGCAACATCAGGGCCTGGCCGTCCTCGGCCCCCTCTCGGTCAAAGTGGATCCCAGCGACGCGGACTCGCATGAACTCGGTGGGATAGTGGCTCCAGTACAGGGTGGACTCGGTCTCACGCGGCAGCGCCTCCTCGAGCTTCTCGAGGGAGGAGACCATCAGTCCGACCGAGTTCTGTTGGTCCCAGGCGTGCTCGGCGAAGGCGAACCACCCCTGTGCGGACCCACTCAGCAGGTCGAGCGAAGCGCCGGGCGTGCCGTCGCCGACGACCTCGGCGTTGAGATCTCCGTCAGCGTAGAGGTACTCGCCTCCGAAGGTCCACGAGCGGGTCCCGTCGTCGCTGTTCCACCCGTAGGTGAGGTCGAGACCGTAGACCGACTGGTTGAGGCCGTCGGTGCTCAAGGTGTCTCCCGTGTCGTTGGTCCCGCCCTCGAAGCCGAAGTCTGGGACGGCGCGGAGGGAGGCGCCAAGCTGCAGCATGCTCTCTTCGCCCACGTCGGTCATCGCCGTCGCTCGCGCAGTGAAGATGAGCTCGGAGAAGTCTCGCCGGTCGTCGACGAAAGGCTCCACCTCGGGCCCGTGGCTCTCGTCATGGTCGTCAAACAGGAACCCGTGCCCGTGGGATTCCTGGTCGCCGAAGACGGCGGTTGAGAAGCGGAAGGCGGTGGTCTCACCGATGGGGGCCCAGTGGTCGAACTGGAAGCCGGTGCCGGGGACCTCCGTCCCCAGGTACTCCCGTAGGACGGCGGGCCGCTGCGGCGTCGAGAGGTCGTGGACGTGGATCTGCATCTGCTTGCCGAAGTCCAGGAAGAAGCGCCCGGCCCTGATGCTGGTTCGGTCGGCGAGTCCGCTGTAGAAGAGCGCAGCTTCGGTGAGCTCCACCTCCTCTGAGTCGGTCTCGAGGGCGAAGTTGCCCCACCAGTTCGGTGAGATGGCGCCCTGGCCGGTGAGCTCCGCGACGCCCAGATCAAAGGCGAAGCCGTCCTCGTCTGACCCGTTGTCGGCCCAGTTAAAGGAGCCATCCACGGCGATGCCGAAGGCGGGGTTGAACGCGGAGGTGAAGCGGGTGGTCTGACCCCAGTAGATGCGGGGCATCCCCGGGCTTCGCAGAAGGCCGATGGGCGCCCGAGCCTGGTCCGGGGTTGGGTTCAGGTTCATCGGCAGTTCCGTGCCGGGATAGTCCTCCTCCTGGGGCTTGGCCAACGGCGCCGTGTCCGGCTCGGCCTGTGGGATGAGGTCAGGCTGATTGCCCTGCACGGCGATGGCGGGGGGGCCGAGAAGGGATGCGAGGGTCAGGACTGCGAGAGGCTGGGGGACGGAGGCAGGCATCTGTTGGGCTTGGGGCTGAGCGCTTCGGGCGAGGGAGTGAGGCCTCAACGAGCAGCGTGAGAATCCTCAGACGGGGACGTTATGCCAATGCATTGGCATCTGCAAGCCAGCTTGATCCTGCTAAGGTCACGCTCATGCGAATGACCGAACAGCGGCGAGCAATCCGGTCTGCGTTCAAAGGAGCTGGACGGCCCCTCAGCCCGACCGAGGTGCTCGATCTCGCGGGCGAGGAGGTTCCGCAGCTCAACCTGACGACGGTCTATCGCAACCTGAAGGGTATGGTCGAGCGCGAAGAGCTCGTACAGGTCCCTGTGCCCGGGCAGGCCGTCCGCTACGAGCTCGCCGGGCTCGATCACCATCACCACTTCCTCTGCGAAGGCTGCGACCGAGTCTTTGATGTCCCCGGCTGTCCCGGCTCGATCCAGCGCCTGACGCCGGTCGGATTCGAGACCACCGCCCACGAAGTGACCCTCGTGGGCCGATGCCGAGTCTGTGCCTGATCGACGCCGCGCGGGTCAGCGGAACGTCACCGAATAGCCCTCGGTGAAGTTCGAGGTCGGCCCCGGGTTCGCGTCGCGATGCCAGCACTGGAAGTTCCAGGTGTCCCCGGCGAGGGTCACCGCGGCGCCCGTCGGCGTGGGGATTGCCGCGGCGTCCACCACGAGCCGGATGGTCCCGGAGGGGCCGGAGTTCGCGGCCTGGGTGAGATAGCGGCCCGTGGTGCCGCCGACGCACAGGGTCCCTTGACCGCCGCCGATCATGGGCACCGAGGCCTGACCGTTGGCGACCACGAAGAAGCCGGATTGCTGGGGAGGCAGCTGGGTCGCCACCAGCTCCAGGTCATTCTGCGCAAGGAACGCCGAGCCCTCACTGACGATCTCACCGACCAGCCCCGTCGAGTTCGGCGCGCCCTGACAATAGGCCGCGCCGACGGGGTCATCGCAGCCGACGTCATAGACGCGGAACTCGTCGATCGCGGCCTCCACGATGTTCGGGAGGCCCGTGTCCGAGGCCACGAAGCGGAGCTGCACCTGGTCGGTGGGCACCACGAACTGGGGGACCAGGAACGCCGCGCGGATCCACCCGCCGTCCGTGCCGGGGCCGAGGGGCCCGACGGTCTCCAGCGCAACCCAGGTGGCGCCGGCGTCGTTGGAGATAAGGACCTCGAACGCATCGTCGGGATCGTTCTGCCCGTAGACGTTGGAGAACCACCGGTAGTACTCGACCACCGGGTAGTCCATCCCCGTGAGGTCGAGCACGGGGGAGAGGAGCGTGGTGAATCCTTGATCGACGTCCGCCTCCGTGTTGTTGGCGACGGCCCCCTGCCCGGTGAACCAGCACTGCCGGCCGTTGACCGGGTAGCCGCCATTGGGCTCCGCGTCGGTGCCCACGGGCCGCTGACGGGTCCACTGGCCGCGGGTAGCGGTGTCTCCCGGTAGGCTGCCCTGCCAGCCGTTGTCGGCCTGCATGTCGTCGTACCGCACGGTGGTGACGGTCTCGCCGACCCATGAGACAAAGGGCCGGATGGGCGCGTTCGCGGGGAACGTCGACTGGACACCGGAGGGCGTGCGCGCGCTCACGTACCAGGTGACCTCGGCGCCGCAGGGGAAGCTCGGGATCTCCGCGGTGAAGGCGCCAGGGCTGGAGCCAGCCGTCATCGGGAGGAGGACCGGACCGGCGCCACCGTCCACGACCAGCTCCACCGAGCCGGGAGCGATGGCGTTGCCGTTGACGGTGCGCACCGTGGCGGACACGGTGGCTCCAGCGCCGTCTAGCTCCCGCAGGCCCGTTGCGTCCACGTCCACGCCGAGCGGATCGAAGGTCCAGACGAAGAGCCCGCGCTCGAGGTCGCTCCCGATGATCGTCCCGCTTGGGAGCCCCACGTAGCAGCTCCAAAGGCCGTTGAACGACGACGAGGTGAGGTCGGGCGAGGTGTCGAAGAAGGCGACCTCGGCAGGGTTGTTCGGGTCACTCGCCGTGTCGAAGACTCGCAGCCCGGAGGTGTAGTTCGCCTGGAACAGGAGCCCGTCCCGCTCGTACATGTTGTGGCTGATACTGGCGACACCGTTGGTGAACTCGCCGACGAACGACGCGTCCCCGGGGTCGCTCACGTCGAACACGCGGGTGACCGTGGTGTTCACCCCCGCGTTCTCATCGAGCTCGTCCCCGAGGTAGAAGCGGCTGCGGTCCGGGGACAGCCAGCCCTGGTGGCTGTAGCGCCGATTCGGGTAAGCGATCTGCTCGATGCGGAAGGGGAAGTTCTTGTTCGTCACGTCGACGATGGAGAGCCCCGTATCCCCGGAGCCGTTCCCGAGACCTGCGCAGCAGAAGGCGAGCTGGCGGCCGGCATACGGGCCGCTCGTGTAGGTCACCACCTGGGCGTCGTGCACGTAGCGGCTCCCCCAGGAGCCGACGAACTGCGGGGAGGAGGGGTTGGCCAGGCTGTAGATCCGCAGCCCGTTCCCGCCGCCGCCGGTGCGGTAGAGGTAGCCACTGACCTCGTCGATGGCCACGTTATGGGTGCGCTCATCCCCAGAGCCGGTGACGGTGTTCTCAAGGGTGACGACTCCGGCGTCCACAGCGGAGAGGTCGATCACCTGAATGCCGCCGCCGCCCTCGCTCACCGAATAGGCGCGGTCCTGGTACACCTTGACATCACGCCACAGGCTGAGCGGACCGGGGATGACCTCGATCAAGGAGGCGTTGGCCGGGTCGGTGACCTCGACGATGACCGTGCTGCTCGAGGTCCCGACGACGGCGTACTCGCGTCCGGACGGAGACGCGTATCCCCAGCAGTCGTTGCCCGAGCTGGCGCCGTCCAGGTCACCCAGCGTGAGCCAGGATTCGAGCCGGAGACCCTGAGCTTCGAAGCCGGGGCCGGTTCCGGTGCTGGCCGCCGGGAGCCCGGCGGGCGCAGCGGCGCCACGGAGATAGCCTGCGCCGGCGTAGGCCGGCCGCCGATCCTGGATCTTCGGATCGTCATCGTGCCGCAGGCCAGCGGCCGCCGTGGTGCCGAGCAGGAGGGCGGCGCACGCGAGCGGAGGGACGGCAGCGAGGGCGCGTCGGACGGCAGGATGAGTCATGGGGAAGATGTGGGGAGCGAGGCCGCGGGCACGAGGTGGCCGGTCAGACAGCCTAGCGGCCGGACCCCAACTGGAAACAGACGGGGCTGGGCCTTCTGGGATTCCAGCCAGGGGGCACCCGGGGCTGTCTCGCTCGGAGTCCCGGGAGGCCTCAGGGGCGCGGGGGGAGGGATCGGTCGGAAAAGGCCAGAGGCCAGCCGCTCCGTGGGGAGCGCCTGGCCGGGGAGGGGCCGGGGAGGGGCCCGGAGCTGGGGCCCGGAGCTGGGGCTAGGGCGACGGGCGCCGCCAGGGTCACCCGCCGGGCCCGAATCAGTGGTCGAGCTCAGAGCGTGAAGTTCACCGTGAGAGCGTTCGAGAGGTTGAACATGGCGCCGCAGGGCCCGCCGAGATCGCGGTAGAAGGTCTGGAAGTGGAAGGTGGAGCCCGCCGTGATGTGGCCGGAGGGAGTGAAGGTGGAGGTCGAGTAGGCGACCAGCCCCATGGAGACGTTGGCCGTGCCGCGGCCGATGGACGCCGTGCCGCTGGCTGTCGAGTAGGGCGGGAAGCGGTGCATCCAGCCGCCGACGCAGCGGAGCCCGTTGGCGAGGATGGCGGGCGGCGTGGTCCCGGTCCCCATGACCGTCATGGCGAACGATCCCGCCGGCATCGCGCTCGTGGTAAGGACCAGGTTGTCCAGGGCGACGCTCGCGCTGCCGCTCCCGGAGAGCAAGGCCCCGGTGCCTGCGCCGTTGACGCAGCCGGAGGTGGCCGAGGCGTTGCCGCAAGGGGCGGCGACCACGGGGCAGAAGCAGAAGGGGGCTCCGACCGGGCTCGAGCTGCACGCGTCGGGCACGCCGTTCTGGTCCGCGTCAATCACGAGGCCCATGGCGATGGCGATGGCGTCCTCGAGGCCGTCGCTGTCGCAGTCGAAGAGGTTCCCGCTGATGTGGTCCGCCGCGTCCAGATCGTCGCCGAGGCTGACGCCGTGGGAGCGCACCGTCAGGAGCCCGAGGGCTTCGGCCGGAATGAAGATGGCGGGGAAGGGCGAGGCGCCGCCGGCGACGGGCGGGATCAGCAGGTCGCCCTCTTCGATCGGAAGGCCGAACTGGCTGTCAGGGCGTCCGATGACCGCGGAGCCGCGGCGCACGGAGAAGATGATCATGTCCATGCCGTTCTGCCAGCCGTAGGGGCCCGGTGCGACGTCGGCGACCCCGTTCCCGTTCTCCCAGAGGATGAGCGCGTCGATGTCGTCGGTGAGGGGGGCGACCAGGTCGAGCCCGAGGGAGGGCGCACCGGCCCACAGGGCCATGCCGCCGCCGGCGTTGACGAAGATGTCGGCCGCGCCGACGCTGTTCGCCGCGGCGGCGTTCGAGTTCGGGATGCCTTCACGGCCGTCGAACATGCCGCCGTCGAGGCTGAAGTAGACGGCGCTAGTGGTGGCGGTGCCGGGCTCCACGATGTCCATGGCGTCCTGGTTGTCGCCCATGTCAATCGGTCCGGGGGCGGGCAAGTTCGGCTCCTTGAGCCCGATGGACGGGTAGGTGAAGCCGCTGGCGGAGAACGCGCCGTCGCCGTCGACCATGCCGATGTTCCTGCCCGGCATCGGCGGGAGGGGGCCGGGGGGCAGGGTGTTGAGGCTGCCGAAGGCGTCCGCGGAGCTGTCGCCGGCGGCGAACTCGCTGCGCACGTTCGGGAGCGGGCCGCCGGGGCGCCCAGCGGCGAACTCGTCCACGCTGAAGAGCAGGTCTCCGGCGCGGATGGGTTGGTTGGGCCCGAACTGGAAGTCAGCGCCGCGGCTGAACGCGTCCACCTCGATGGCGCAGGGCACGCCGGGTCCGCGCCCGACGCAGCCGCCGGGCAGACCGAGGTCGACGGCGTGGTCGAGGCTCATCGTCGGAGCCGGGACGAAGCCCGGTGCGGGCATCGCGCTCAGGGTCGATGGGTGGTAGAGGTCGCCGTCGGTCATGGGAACTCCGCCGGACGAGGGCGAGCCCATCGAGGCGCTCTGCCAGTCGATGGAGAAGGTGAACTGACTCTGAGCGGCGGCGGTGGAGGCGAGGAGGAGCGTGGTGCCGGCGAGGGTGAGGGGGCGGAGTTGCATGGCCTGGGTCCTTGGTTCTTTGGTGGTGGAGTGCGCGGGCCCGACTGGACCCGTCACTCCCAAGTGCGCCCGCGTCCGAGGAGCGGACAACCTCTCGTCGCTGCGGCGTCCCCCTCTCGCGCATCCGTCCGGCAAGTCGCTGATCGATATGGACTTAGGGCGGCGAGGGTGGCATCAAGGAACCGTTCGCGCCGGAGCTCCTCGTCCTCCTTCGTGCCCAAGGGGGGCGCCGGCTCGGGGGGACGCCAGTCTTCCTGGGCAGCGGCACCCGTCTTCCTGGGCGTCCGGTCTTCCAGTGCACCCGCTCCTTCAGCGCACCCGCTCTTCCCGGGCATTGAAGCCGGCCGCCGCCGGGAACCGCTGGTCCCCGGAACTTAGAGGCCCGGCGCCCCCGGGGAGGTCGGCGCCGCCTTGCTGCTCAGGCTCCCGCCAGCAGGTGCTCGGGCAGGGTGCCTTCGGCGAGCCGCGCGCGGAGGCGCTGCCAGCGCTTGCCCGCGGCCTCGGTGGAGATCCCGAGGCGCTCAGCGACCTCGCCCAGGGGGAGCCCCTCAAGGCCGCAGTGGACCACGAGTTTGCGCTCCTCCTCGGGTAGGGCGTCCACCTCGGCGCGGAAGGCAGCGAGGCCCTCGTCGCGAGAGAGGCGCATGGAGACGGCGGTCATGGTGTCTTGGAGCTCGCCGAGCTGCTGGATCTTCGCCGTGGTGCCCGCCCCGGTCACGTCGGCCCGGCGGGTCTTGCGCACCGCCTCGAGCAGCACGTTCTTGGCGATCCGGAAGATCCAGAAGCGGAACGGGGTGGCCTCGGGGTCGAAGGACTCCATCTGGCGCCAGGCCCGGAACCAGACCTCCTGCACCACGTCCGAGGGGTCCACGTGCTGGCGCTGCTCGGGGCGGATGCGGAACTCCGCCCAGGTCAGGAGCGCTGGGGCGATGTGCTCGTACAGCCGCCCGAAGCTCTCGCTGTCACCGCCCTTGACCTCGGCGAGCCACATGCCGGTCACGCCGTCCAGGGAATCGTTGGGACGCTCTTCCATGGGTGGATCCTAGCTCGACCTCTCCAAAGAGCGGTCTCGCCTTCTACCATCGGAGAGATGGAAGACGGCGGATCCAAGCTGACCCCCACAGGGGGCGAGGACGAGGACGCGGCCGTGTTCGACTTCCTCTCGGATCTGCTGGATGACCAGTCGGGAGCGGGGGCGCGGCCGCTGGCGGTCTATCTGGCCCGCTATCCTGGCCACGAGGAGGCGATCGCCTCGGAGTACCTGCGAGCGACCGGGCAGGTGGAGCCCGCCTCGGCCAAGGGGGCTCGATCGCCGGGCCGTCGGGACCGGGACGGCGCCGACCGGGATGCCGGACAGGGTGAGCAGGACGGCGATGGGCGGCTGATTGGCCATTACCGCCTCGACCGCGAGCTCGGCGCCGGCGGGCAGGGGGCGGTCTGGCTGGCCACGGATCAGGACCTCGGCCGTCAGGTCGCGCTCAAGCTCATGACGACGCCCTTCGTCACCGAGGAGCGGCGCCGCAGGTTCCGCAGGGAGGCCGAGAGCATCGCCCGCCTTGACCACCCCAGCCTCGCCGGGGTGCACGACGCCGACGTGGACGCGGAGCCGCCCTGGATCGCCATGCGCTACGTGGAGGGGGCGGACCTCTCGCGCCAGCTCGAGTCGGCGCGCGCCGCCCTCGAAGCAGGGCCGCCCCGGCTCGACGGTCCGGGTCACCTCCCGCTCATCCCCGGCACGAGAGCGGAGCTGGCGCGGGTGCTGCGCTTCTTCGAGCGGGCCGCGCGCGCGCTCCACGCCGCCCACGAGGAGGGGCTCGTCCACCGCGACATCAAGCCCGCCAACCTGATGGTCGCCCCCAGCGGTGATCCGGTGGTGCTGGACTTCGGCCTGGCGAGGATGGCGGAGAGCGAGGGCGTGACGCCGGACCCCGCCCTGACCCGTGAGGGGGAGGTCTTCGGGACGCCGGCCTACATGGCGCCCGAGCAGCTCTCTGGCGGCGCGGCCGAGTCGAGCCCGGGGGTCGACGTGTGGGCCCTGGGTGTCAGCCTCCACGAGGCCTTGACGGGGCAGCGTCCGTTCCAGGGCGAGGGGCCGCACGACCTCGGCCTCGCGATCCTCGGGGCCCCTCTCCCTGATCCAGGGGAGCGCAACCCGGTGGTCACATCCGAGGTGCGGGTCATCCTCGCGACGGCCATGGAGCGGGACCGCGCGCGGCGCTACCCGTCGGCGCTGGCCTTCGCCGAGGACCTGCGACGAATCCGTGAGTTCGAGCCGATCCAGGCGCGGCCCGCGGGGCCCTGGCTACGGCTCCGGCGGTGGTGCCGGCGGGAGCCGGCGACCGCCATCACCGTCGCCGCGCTGACGGTGGGCATCGCCCTCGTGAGCGTCGCTCTCAAGATCAACGGGCAGCTGCTCGACGAGTCGAACGAGAACCTGAGCCTCGCCGAGGGGCGGCTGCGGCTCGCCACGGCCCAGAACTACAGCAGCCACCTTGCGGGGTTCCAGGCTCGCTCCCCTGCGGGGGCGCTGGCCCTGGCCCTGGAGGCCCACGAGCTGGTGGATACCTGGTGGACCCGCTCAGGCGTCGTCGCTCCCCTGCAGGAGACCTCGCTGGACCTGGTGCTGCGGGTCCCCACGGGGCGCGCCTGGGATGCGGACACGCTCCGGACGGCGGAGGGAGAGGTGCTGCTGGCCGGGTCCATGGAGGGCTTCGTCTCGCTCTTCGACCTCGAGGCCGGGGAGGTGCTCGCGCGCCGGCAGCTCGCCATCGAAGGCGGCGCTCCCGGGGACCTTCGAGGGGTGGAGGTGCTTGGGGATGGAGGCTCGGCGCTCGTCACCTCGACCGACGGCTGGCTGAGGCGGCTCGCCCTCCCTGACCTGGCGGACGTCTTCGCGGTGGATCCCGGGGTCGGACCGCTCGTCTGGATGCAGGTGGATGAGCCGCGAGGGCGGGTCTTCGTCCTCGGGCGCGGCGGAGGTATCGCCCAGCTGGACCTCTCCTCGGGCGCCGTGCAGCGACGCATGGCCGTCCCCGAGCAGAGCGCAGCCGAGCTCGTCCTTGTCCCCGACGCCTCGGGGCTTGGCTTCCCTGAAGGGCTGTTGATCACGGGGCCGCGGGTTCGGTCCGGAGAGGGGCGCGTCCAGGCGGAGACCCTGCGCGTCCTTGCCGCTGCCGGCGGCGACCTGCTGGCGACCCTCGACCTCACGGCGCGGGTGCATCTGTTTTGCTGGACGTCCGGGGCCTTGTACGTGGCGGATATCGAGGGCCGCCTCGTGCGCATCGGCCTCGAGGCAGATGGCGCCGGCGGGGTCACCAGCACGCAGGAGATCATCCGGGGCCCGGGGCCCGTGCGGATCGAGACCCTTCAGCCGGGGCCCGACGGCGCGCTCCTCGTCGGCGCCGGTCGCGGCGGCGGCTCATGGGTGATCGACGCCGGCGGAGCCGAGGCGGCGCTGCCGGAGGGGAGCGGGGGGGCCGTCGCTGCCGCGTGGCTCGGGAAAGACGGGCTAGCCCTCGCGGGTTCCGACGGGCGCATCCGCGTGTACGGGGGAGCCGGCGGCCGGTGGAGCGTTCAACGGACTCATGTTCAGGAGGCCCAGGACTACCGGGTCTTGCCCCTGGCGGGCGGGCGGCTGCTCTCGTTCGGGGTCACCTCCAAGCTCAACCTGTGGCGCCCGCGCGGGATCGCAGAGTGCTGGCGGCGCCCCGCGCCGCCTGGCGTGTCGCCCGCGAGCGCGGTCCTGGCGATCGGCGCCGAGGGGGCGCACCGTGCGCTGGTGACCTCCCACGCGGGCGGCGAGGTGCGCAGGCTGGAGCTCCCGAACGACGGGGTGCCGGAGTGGGGCGCCGGCGCAGTGCTGGATCGACACGGGGCCGCGGAAGACCCCGCGCTGGAAGACCCCGCGCCGCTGATCGCCGCCTCGAAGCATGGCGAGCGCTTTGCGACGACGGGGGTGGATCAACGGCTCGCGTTGCGTGACGCCGACGGGGCGCTGCTCGGTCGAGTCCAGGGGATCCACCTTGGTGACCCGCGTGCGCTGGATGTGGCGTCGAGCGGCGAGCTCGCGGCGGCGGTCTATCAACGTGGCGGGGTGCTGGTGCTGACCGTTGACGCCGCCGTTGACGCTAGGGACCCCCGCGCTGGAGTACGGTCGGGATCATTGACGGTCGATGGCGCCACCGTGGTGGCCGCCGGTCCCGCGGGCCGCTTGCTTGCGGTGGGCGACGACCAGGGCCAGGTGCACGTCTTCGAGGCGGTCGCTGCCCCCGAGGGCCCGTCGCTCAAGGTCTCGCTGAGGCCGCTCTGGTCCGGTGGGCCTGAGCCTGGCGAACGGCAGCCCGGGCGGGGCGCCGCCGCGGTGACCGACCTGACCTTCTCTCCAGATGGGACGCGGCTGCTCGCCTCCAGCCGCGAGCGGTGGATCGACGAGTGGGCGGCGGCCAGCGGTGACCCTGCGGGTCCGGGCCGGCAGGTCCTCGGTCAGCGTCGGGTGCGGTACCTACCCGGCGGACGGCGGGTGGCCGCGATTGGCCGCTCGTGGTCCACCGTGCGTGTGGACCCAGCGCCCTCGGTCGGCGATCAGGGAGAAGCTCGAGTCTTCCCGAGCATGCGCCATGACGATTCGCACAGCTCGATGGATGTGATGGGGGGCGAGGTGCCGCTGGTCGTGACCGCTTCGCTGGACGGGAGCGTCCTCGTCTGGGCGGCCGATGACGGCGAGCTGCGGGCACGCTTTGGCGCTCACGACGGCCCGGTCGTGGACATCGACACCGGCTTCGCCGGGAGCGTGGTGAGCGTTTCGCAGGACGGGACCACCGCCCTCTGGCCCGTGAATGGGACGGAGCCAGCCCTCAGAACCAGGCCGCGGCAGCTCCTGGCCATGGAGCGGCAGCGCCTCGAGCGGGCGGCGGGCGGGCGCTGAGCGCGAGAGCGGGGGAAGAAAGATAGGGGCAGGTGTGTCGTATGGGGACATGCGGCCGCGACGAGGAATGGGCCGGCCTCCTACACTCGGTAGGTCTCGGACCTCAACTCCCATGAACCGTCCTCCGCTCGCCGCTGCCTCGCTCCTGCGCCCCGCGCTGCTCTCCATCGCACTCGCCGGCCCGGCCCTCTCGCAGGGGCCTCCGCAGAGCGAGGTGCTCCTCTCCGTGGACTGGCAGGGGCCGCTCATGGGTCAGCAGACCTCACCGAACGCGCCCCCGATCACGGAGGCGGACCTGCTCACTCCCTCCGGCCCGCCGTTCCTCTCGCCGCCGGCGCTCAACGTCGCGCCCGGCTCCTTCCTCTCGAGCTACACCCAGTGCGTCGGCCACGCCCCAGGGTTCTCGTGTGGAGTGGAGGTGGACGCGTTCTCCTTCGGTCGGGACGCCCTGCTTCTGCCGGACCCGGGATACACGGTGGACCTGCTGTTCTCCGTGGATGAGTTCGCCACGGGGCTCCCTGGCTCGATCCTCCCGCGGAGCGTTCGGGAGGAAGCGGCGGCCTTCGAGGCGGCCGGTGACATCTTCGTGACGTCGGTGTCGACGCCCGGACCGCAGTTCGGCTTCGGGGACAACACCGGGGTGCTGGACGGCAACGGCGAGGGCGGTGGCACCCAGGGCGGGGGCCTCTTCCCCGGGATCGGCCTCGCGGAGCCGCTGCTCCCCTCGCCGACGGTTCCGGGGACCGGGGACAACCTCGACGGGCTCGAGGTGCGCTCGATCGGGAGCGCACCGGGCCCGTACTTCTTCTCGCTCGAGGCCGGCTTCACGGATCCGAACCAGCCCAATGTGCCGGTGGCCGACTCCGCGTCGAACCAGTTCGACCCCAACGGCAACCCCTTCCAGGGCGCAGACATTCTCGTCCTGAACAGCCAGGGCCAGGTGCTGCCCTACGCGAGCGCCGACCTCCTCGGCCTCGACCGCGTCGGCGGCCCGGGCAGCGATGACCTGGACGCGCTGGTGATCCGTGAGAACGGGATCCCCGGCTATCAGCCCTCCGAGCAACCCTTCGACTGGCTCCCCGGGTCGCCTGGCGGCCAGCGGGACCTGGTGCTCTTCTCCGTGCGCCGCGGCTCCGCGGTGCTCGGTCAGCTGGACAGTCGGTTCAACCTGCCCATCGGCGAGGGCGACGTGCTGGGGCCGCCGCCCCCGGGCGCCTCGACCCCCGCGATCTACTACAACGCCGAGCTGATGGGGCTCAACCCGGACGACGACCTCGACGCCCTGGACACGCGCGACCCCGAAGAGGACCCGATCAAGGACTGCAACGACAACGGAGTCGAGGACGCCCTGGACATCACGAACGGCGCCTCCATGGACATCGATGGGAACGGCATCCCGGACGAGTGTGAGGAGATCGGGAACTCCGACTGCGACTGCGATGACGTGGCCGAGTCGGCCTGTGGCAACACCGCGGGTCCCGACGAGGGCTGCCTGAACAACACGGGGCAGGGCGGCCGGCTGCGCGCGACCGGCACAAGCTCGGTCTTCACCGACAGCCTCGTGCTCCAGGCGAGCCAGCTCACGCCGAACACCTTCGGGTTCGTGGTCTTCGCCAACGGCATGTTCGGAGGGCTCACGCCCCCGGGGAACAACGGGCGGCTCTGCCTCGCTCCAGGAGCCGGGGGGCTCTTCCGGATCGCGCTCGAGGCCACCGGCACCGCGGGCGCGTTCACCGTTGGGCCGGGGATCCTGGACACTGCCACGAGCGGGTCCAACCCGGCGACGGTCACCGTGGGCTCGACCTGGGGCTTCCAGGTCTGGTACCGCGACCTCGGCGGCTCCTGCGCCGGTGGACTCTCCAACCTCACGAACGCCTGGACCGTGACGTTCACCCCCTGACCATCCTCCGAGCACCCCCCCCAGGGCGAACGCTCGCCGCAGGAGACTCGATCAAGGGGCAAGGGGTCAGGATTAAGGGCCCAGGGGCCAGGGCCCGCCGAGCACCCTGCGTGCCGAGGCGGTGAGGTGTCGGCCTCCTGCGATCGTGTCGCTCCGCGGGTCGCGTCCGATGAACTCAGGCGGTCGCCCCCGAGGTCGCCCCCTAGGTCGCCCCCTAGGTCGTAGGGGCGGACTGCGTGGTCCGGGTCGCCAGCGGCTCAGGGGTTCGCTTACGCTCTGACCCCAACGCCTCACCCCCTCGATCCATGCTCATCGAACAGTTCTATCTCGGCTGCCTCTCCCACGCGAGCTACGTCATCGCCGACGAGGCCTCTGGCGAGGCCCTCGTGGTGGACCCCCGGCGCGACATTGAGGTGTACGTGGACTTCCTGGCGCAGCGCGGCCTGCGGCCGGTCGGAGTGGCCCTGACTCACTTCCACGCGGACTTCCTCGCCGGGCACCTCGAGCTCCGCGATCGGTTCCAGATCCCGATCTACCTGGGGGCGCTGGCGGAGGCCGAGTTCGGCTTCACCGCGCTCTCTGACGGCGACGTCGTGAAGCTGGGTCGCGTTCGCATTGCGGTCCTCGAGACCCCCGGGCATACCCCGGAGGGGGTGAGCTACGTGGTGAGCGATGGCGATGGCGCGGCGCCCCATGCGGTCCTCACGGGCGACACGCTCTTCATCGGTGACGTGGGGCGCCCAGACCTCCTGTCCTCGGTGGGGGTGACCTCCGAGGAGCTCGCCGGGATGCTCCACGACTCGCTGCACCGCAAGCTCATGGCGCTCCCCGACGAGGTCCTCGTTTATCCCGCCCACGGGGCTGGGTCGCTTTGCGGCAACAACCTGAGCACCGACACGGTCTCGACCATCGGCGCCCAGCGGCGCGGGAACGCCGCGCTGCAGGCGCCCGATCGGGCCTCGTTCGTGGCGCTCGTGACCGCGGCGCGCCCGCCGGCGCCGGCCTACTTCCTCCATGACGCGGTGCTCAACAAGCAGGAGCGCCCGCTGCTCGAGGAAACGCTCGCGGCGTCCGTGACGCGGCTCACAGCGGCTGAGGTCCGCGAGCGGATGGCGGCCGGGGCCAGGCTCCTCGATGTGCGCCACGAGGACGCGTTCCAGGCGGGCTTCATGGCGGGGGCGGTGAACGTTGGGCTCCACGGCCGCTTCGCCCCTTGGGCCGGGAGCGTGCTGGCCCCCGGGGACGAGCTCGTCGTCGTCGGCGAGGCCGATCAGCTGGACCAGGCTGTGATCCGGCTCGGACGGATCGGCTATGACACCGTCCGCGGAGTGATCGATTGGGCGGACCTCGAGGCCGACCTCACGGCGGGTGAGCTGGACACCATCGACCGGGTTCATCCCGATCGGCTGCCAGATCACATGGCCGAATCGGGGGCGACGATCGTCGACGTTCGCGGTCCGGGCGAGCACGCCAACGCGAGCCTCCCCGGGGCCGTCAACGCGCCGCTGGATCGACTCGCGCAGATCGCCGCCGGCTGGGACCGCGCGGCGCCGCTGCTGGTCCACTGCGCAGCCGGCTATCGCTCCTCCTGCGCGGTCAGCCTGCTCAAGGGGATGGGCTTCGAGCAGCTCGCGGATCTGCAGGGCGGCTTCCGGGAGGAGCTGATCGAGGCGCTCTGAGACCGCGGGCGCGACCCTGCGAGTGGCCCTGCCGCTGGACCTGTCGCAGGACCCGTCGCTGGCCCCGCGAAGGACTCCTCAAACGGTCCGTCTGGCCGAGGGCGAGGGCCGGTCAGGGTCCGTCGACCACCGCGCGCAGGACCCGGCCGTGCACGTCGGTGAGCCGAACGTCGCGGCCGGCGTAGCGATAGGTGAGCCGCTCGTGGTCGAGGCCGCAGAGGTGGAGGACGGTGGCCCAGAGGTCGTAGACGTCGCAGGGGTCCTCGACGGCGTGATAGCCGAGCTCGTCGGTGGCGCCCAGGACGCTGCCGCCCTTCACGCCGCCGCCCGCCAGGAACACGCTGAACCCGTGGGGGTTGTGGTCGCGGCCGTCCGAGCCCTGGGAGAAAGGCGTCCTTCCGAACTCCCCCGCCCAGACGATCAGCGTCTCTTCGAGGAGGCCGCGTGCGCGCAGGTCCTTGATGAGGCCGGCGATGGGCTGATCCACCTGGTACGCCATGGCTCCGTGCCCACGCTCGAGGTCGCCGTGCTGGTCCCAGGGGTTG
>CAJQPT010000264.1 GCA_905480285.1 uncultured bacterium | reverse complement strand
ACGTCCGTGATGATCTCGCCCGCCGCGTCGAAGGCGTCGACGCGCAGGTGGACCACGTCGCCGGTCTTCGGCGCGGCGTTGTCGGCCTCGACGACGAGGCGCGTGATGGGGTTCGCGGCGGCGGTCAGGGTCATGGTCGCCGACGTGCCCTCGGCCTCGGCGGTGACCTTGAAGGCGCCGGGGCTGTGAACCGTCACCTCTCCGAGGCCATCGACCGTGGCCACGGCGGCCGGGCTGGTGGACCAGGTGGGGGACACCGCACGGTCCGCGCCGTTGACGTCGGTGCCCTTCGCCGCGAGCTGGATCGTCGTGCCGGTCCAGACCGCCGCGTTGGGGCCGGCGACCAGCTCGACGAAGGCGAGGTCCGGCAGCTTGACGGTCACCGGAACGGTCACCGACAGGCGCTCCCCGAGGCCGACGCGGCTGGCCTGGTTCTCACCGGACCGACGCCGGCGCTCACGGACCACGATCTCGAAGGTGCCTGGCTTGATCGCTGCGACCTTGCCCTCCCGGTCCACCGACAGGCTGCGGCGGCTACGGGAGAAGAACATCACGGGCGCGTCCACGGCCTCGCCTGCGGCGTCGAGGATCGTGGCGGTGAGTTCGGCGGCTTCACCGATCTCCAGCACCAGCTCTGCGGGCTCCACCACGAGGGTTCGGGCGGCGGGTTCCGCTTGCTCCGTGGCGGCCTCCTGGGCGCGCACTGGCTCGGTGAGGGCACCAACGAGCAGGAAGACGAGGAGGGCGCCTGCGGCGCGGACGGGGAGGGAGGCCTGGAGGCCGAGGGGGCGATGCATGGGCGTCTGGGTGGAAAGAATCGGACTCCATCATATGGGGCGTCCTTCGCCCCGTCGCGCCTGTCCGGTTCGATCCCCGTCAAGACGCGTCCAGCGCCCCTCAGTTGCACGGCTCGCGAAGCGACGCAGGGGACTCCCGATCACCGGCGGCCCGCATGGGTGGGGCGCTGCGCTATGGTCTCCCCATGATCACCCCCGAGACGATCCAGCCTGAGCACTTCGACTACGAGGAGCGCGACGGCGTCGCCACCATCCGGCTGAACCGCCCCGAGCGGCTCAACGCCCTCACTTTTGACTCTTACGCGGAGCTCCGCGACACGTTCCGTGCGCTGGGCGAGCGGGACTCGGTCCGGAGCGTGCTGCTCACGGGTACGGGGCGGGCCTTCTGTTCGGGGGGGGATGTGCTCGACATCATCGGCAAGCTCTTCGGGGTCCCTGACTCGGCGCTGGTCGCCTTCACGCGCATGACCTGCGACCTGATCGAGAGCATGCGGCGGCTCGAGAAGCCGATCGTGGCCGCTCTCAACGGCACGACCTGCGGAGCCGGGGCGGTCATGGCGGCGGCGGCGGACATCCGAGTCGCCTCGGACTCGGCGAAGATCGCCTTCCTGTTCACCCAGGTCGGCCTCTCGGGTGCAGACATGGGCGCCGCCTGGCTCCTGCCTCGCATCGTGGGGCTCGGCCACGCGAGCGAACTGCTCATGGCGGGCGAGTTCATCTCTGCGGAGCGGGCCGAGCGCATCGGGCTCTACAACCACGTCGTGCCGGGTGAAGAGCTGGAGGAGAAGGCGCGCGCCATGGCAGAGAAGCTCGCTGCCGGGCCCGGCATGGGCCTCGCCGTGACCAAGCGCATGCTCAACGCGGAGGCCCACATGGACCTCGGCGAGGCCATGCAGGCGGAGGGGTGGATCCAGGCGGAGTGCATGAAGCACCCCGACTACCGCGAGTCGTACGACGCCTTCGTTGAGAAGCGCCCCAAGGACTTCGTCAAGAACCGTCCGGGGTCGCCGTCGCGGGGCTGACGGGTCGCCGTCTGGACGGACCGCGGCGGCACCCACGCGGCGGGACCCCGGCGGCGGCACTCAGCGTCACTCGACGCCCGAGGCGCCGAGGGCCTCGAGGGCGGCGCGGGTCCGGGGGCAGATCGCGGGCCGGAGCTCCAGCCGTGCGGCGAGCTGCCCGAGGTCTTCGACCTCGTCCACGTCGAAGTCCTCCTCGAGCTCCGCGAGGGACAGCCCCAGGGCTGCGGCGCGGGAGCGAGTCGCCTCGAGCACGTTGGGGCCGCCCCAGGGGATGTCCTCGAACATCCCCGGCTGCGGCGCGCTGAGACCGAGGAGGTAGTAGCCACCGTCCTCACAGGGGCCGATACAGGCGTCGTGGTCGTCGAGGGCAGCGAAGGCCGCCTCCCAGCGCTCCGGTCCCAGGTGCGGAGAGTCCATCCCCACGATGACCGTCCGCTCGGCGCCCTGGCGGCGGGCCTCATCGAGGGCAGCCAGGACCCGCTCGCCGAAGCTGGTCGGCGGCTGCGGGAACAGGTGGCAGGGTCCACCGTGGGTCTGGAACCAGGGCTGGCTCTCCAGGGGAGAGAAGGCCACGACCACGCGCCGGCCCCGCATGGAGCGCGCGTTCTCGAGGACGTCGAGGAGGAAAGCCTCCGCGAGCCGCGCGGCCGGTTCATCGCCGAGCGCCCGCCCCAGTCGGGTCTTGACCTGGCCGGGAATCGGGGCCTTGGCGAAGACGATCAGGGCCTCGGTGGGGGGGCGGCGCTCCGTCATGGTGCGGCGCATGGTAGCCGAGCTCTCGGGGAGCGCGGCGCTGGGAGGAGCGACCTGGTGGAGGAACGACCTGGTGGCGGAACGACCTGGTGGCGGGGGGAGCCCGCTGGCGGGGTGAGGAGGTTCCCGGGGCTGCGAAACCCCGCCCGGCGACTCCCGCGGGCTCCGGCCGCGTCCTATTCTCCTTCCCATGAGCCAACAATCCCCAAGCAGCGGCGGCCACGGCCTCGACGCGGCGGCGCAGGCCGGCGAG
Organism: uncultured bacterium; assembly: GCA_905480285.1. GTDB lineage: Bacteria > Planctomycetota > UBA1135 > UBA1135 > Saltatorellus. The sequence goes on along the minus strand of CAJQPT010000264.1, from coordinate 6,842 downwards.
CTGGAGGCGCTCCGGGCCCAGGCTGACGAGGTCGGGAGGGCCGTGGAGGCTGAGCTGGCCGCGGCGTCACCGGAGCTCGGTGAGATTGAGGCCTACCTCGTCGGCCACCGCAGGCTCCAGGAGGCCGGCCTCTTGCGGCTCGTCGTCCCGTCCCATGCGGGCGGCGCCGACGTCGGTGGGCTCGCTCCGCCGTCCACGGTCTCCGTGCGGGCGATGGCCGTGTGCCGTCAGGCCCTCGCGTACCGGCACGCCATGGCGGACCTCGCCTTCGTGGAGCAGGGCCTGGGTTCGTTCCCGATCGCGCTGGGCTCGACCGACGCGGGCCTGCTCGAGCGCCTGGCTGGGGTGGCCCGTGGGGAGCACATCCCGGCCCTCGCCCTGACCGAGGCCGGCGCGGGGTCGGACCTGTCGGGGGTGGCGACGCGAGCGGAGCGGGACGGGGACGACTTTGTCCTGACCGGCGCCAAGACCTACATCACCAACATCGGCGTGGCCGACTTCTACACGGTGCTCGCGCGCACGAGCGGTGAGCCCGGCGAGCGCGACGGGCTGACCATGTTCTTCGTCGAGCACGGAGCCCAGGGGCTCTCCACCCGCGGCTTTCAGGTCATGGCACCGCACCCCATCGGGGAGCTGTTCCTGGACGGCGTCCGGGTCCCGGCGGCTCACGCCCTGGGAGAGATCGGAGCGGGGATGGATCTGGCGCTGGCGAACCTGGCGCGCTTTCGGATCACCGTGGCGGCGGCGGCCAACGGCTTCGCCCGCCGCGCCCTCGCGGAGTCCGTGGCCCACCTCTCCCATCGCGAGCAGTTCGGCCGGCCGCTGTCGAGCTTCCAGGGGCTGCGCTTTGACCTCGCGGAGATGGACACGCGCCTGCGCGCCGCGGAGCTGCTGACGGACGAAGCTGCCGCGGCGGTGGACGCGGGGGAGGACGCGACCGCAGAGGTGGCTCGGGCCAAGCTCTTCTCCACCGAGAATGCCTCCTGGGTCTGCGATCGCGCCGTCCAGCATCACGGCGGCGCCGGCGTCCGGGTGGGCTCGGTGGTGGAGCGCCTCTATCGGGACACCCGCGCCCTGCGGATCTACGAGGGAACGAGCGAGGTCCAGAAGCTCGTGCTCGCTAAGCACGTCCTGCGGCACACCCCGTCCCCTGAGCATGGAGCGAGGGGCTGATGCCGGGGTATCAACGCATGCTGTTCGTTTGCCTCAACGACCGAGGTGAAGAGCACCCCCGTGGCTCCTGCGCGCGGGCAGGCGGAGATGAGGTCCTCGACCGACTCCGTGCGGGGCTCCACGACCGCGGCTTGAAGGGGGTCGTGCGCGCCGTGGGGACGCGCTGCCTCGGACAGTGCGCTCACGGGCCGGTGGTTGCCTGTCAGCCTGAGGAGGTCTGGTATGGCAACGTCCAAGGTGGGCACGTGGACGAGCTCATCGACGGCCATGTCCTCGGTGGGGAGGTCCTCTCCGAGTTGGAGCTTGGCGAGGATCAGCTGATCTTCGTCTCGAAGGAGGAGCGTCCGCTGCCTCCGATTCAGCGTCGCGAGGACGGGGCCCGCGCGGCGCCCAGGGAGGCGTCCGATCCAGCAGCCGACGTTCAGGACGCCTGACCCTTGACCCCCGGCCCTTGACCCCTGCCCAGCGGCGCCTGCGCGCGGTGAGTCGTTGCTCGGGCTACAGCTGGCCCATCGGCCGGGCCCGAGAGGCCCCGATCCCCTGGTCGCAGCGCAAGACGCGAGACCGGCCAGCCCGCCCAGAGGGCGCGGTTCCTCGACCCGGGGGCCGGGTATTGAGCCGACCGGCCCCTCAGCGTTTGCATACTGTGGGCCCTCGCTCGCACTCGTCCGCGACTCGCCATGGCACAGACCCACCTCAGCCTCTTCGATCTTGCTCCTGGCAAGGTCCTCCTGGACCGCTACCTGATCGACGCTCCGCACCGGGAGAACGGCATGTCCGCTGCCTTTCGGGTGACCGATCAAGCCAACGGGGAGCTCCGGGAGCTGCAGGCCTTCCCGTCCTCCCTGTTCGAGAACAAGGCCCAGGCGGAGGCCTTCGCCGAGACCCTGGGGAGCTGGTCGGCGTTGGACGACGCGACCTTCACGCGGGTTCAGGAGCTTCAGGTGCTGGGAGATGGCGCCGTGATCGCGGTCTTCGAGTTTCCTGAGGGGACGGCCCTGCGGGACCTGGTCGCGGAGCGCGGCTCCTGGGACCCCACCGAGGTCGTGGACCTCGGGCTGGCGCTGCTGGCGGGCCTTGAGAATGCCCACGCCAAGGGACTCATCCACGGTGATATCAAGCCGTCGACGGTCTTCGTCGGGGACCACGGTCCGGTCCTGGTGGACGGAGGCGTGACCCCTGGGCTGTGGGCCGCCAAGCACCTGGGGACCCGCACCGCTCTTATCGGCACCCCGTACTACGCACCGCTGGAGCAATTCGGTGGGGACGCGCCGGACGAGAGCTCCGACCTCTACAACCTCGCGACGGTGATGTACGAGCTCGTCAGCGGCGTGATGCCCTGGCAGGGGCGCAGCTTCATCGAGGTCTTCCAGTCGAAGATGCAGCCCAGCGCGCCGGCGATGTCCACCGCCGCGCCTGGCGTGGAGGTGGACCCCGCCTTGGAGGCCGCCATCGCCGGCGGCTTGAAGGGGAGTCCGAAGGATCGGCACCGCTCCGCAGAGGCCTTCCGCCGCGCGCTCGCCGCGCCGCTCCACTGATGGTTGCGCCCGACGTGACGTTCCCGATGGAGCTCCCCGCGAGCTTCAACCTGAGCGAGTACTTCCTCGATCAGAACCTGGACGCTGGCCGGCGGGACAAGGTGGCGGTCAAGGTCGGGGAGCAAGGCCGCACCTACGGCGAGATCCATGACGGTGTGCTGAGGATGGCCGCGGCCCTGCGCGGCGCGGGTGTCCGCCCCGAAGAGCGAGTCTTGATCGTGCTCCCCGACGGCTTCGAGTTCGTCGAGGCGTGGTTCGCCACCCTGCGAGTCGGGGCGGTCTTCGCCATGGTCAACCCCCTGCTCAAGGCGAAGGACTACGCCTACTACCTCGAGTACTCCCGCGCGGCGGCCGTGTTCACCCACGAGAGCGTGCTGCCGGAGATCGGCGAGGCGCTGCGGTCCGCGCCCGCCTGCCGGGCCGCCTTCGTGGTGGGGGAGGACGCGGGCGGCTTCATGCCGTACGAGGAGGCTCGACGTGGCGCCGACCCGGCCAGTGACGCGGCCGCCGCTGAACCCGTGGGCCCCGACGGAATCGCGGGCTGGCTCTTCACCTCGGGCTCGACGGGTGAACCCAAGGCCTGCGTCCACGCCGGCCGGGACTTCGCCTACTCCACGGAGACCTATGCCCTCCAGGTGGCGGGCTATCGCGAGGACGACGTGTGCCTCTCCGTGCCGAAGCTCTTCTTCGGGTACGCGACCGGCACCAACCTCATGTTCCCCTTTCGGGTGGGCGCCACGGTGGTGCTCTTCGAGGGACGCGCCACGGCCGACGAGATCCTGGACCAGGTGGCGGCCCACCGCCCGACCTTCCTCACCGGCGTCCCGACGCTGTTCAACAACGTGCTGCGCAGCGAGCGCTGCGGCAGCGCAGACCTCTCCTCCTTGCGGGTCTCTCTGTCTGCGGGGGAGGCGCTCCCGCCGGCCCTGTACGAGCAGTGGAAGGAGCGGACCGGCGTGGAGATCCTCGACGGGATCGGGTCCGCCGAGATGTTCCACATCTACATCTCCAGCGCCATGGGCGAGGTCGTGCCTGGGTCGCTCGGGCGCCTCGTTCCGGGCTACGTCGCCGAGGTGGTGGATCCCGAGGGCCGACCCGTCGAGGACGGAGAGCCTGGCCGGCTCCGGATCGCTGGCGGCTCGACGGCGCTCTGCTACTGGGGGGACAAGGACAAGTCCAACGCGACCTTCCAGGGCGCCTGGTGCACCTCGGCGGACGTCTTCCGCCGCGACGCAGAGGGCCTCTTCTGGTACGTGGGTCGCGGGGATGACCTGCTCAAGGTGAGCGGCATCTGGGTCTCACCCCTCGAGATCGAGAACGTGCTCCTCGACCACGCCTCGGTCCACGAGTGCTGCGTCGTGGGGCGGGACGACGGCAACGGTCTCGTCAAGGCGCACGCCATCGTGGTTTGCGCCCAGGGACACCAAGGATCCGATGATCTCGCGTCCGGTCTCAAGGCCCACGTGAAAGAGATGCTGGCCCCGCACAAGTACCCGCGCTCCTTCGAGTGGCGGACCGAGCCCCTCCCGCGCAACGACCGCGGCAAGATCGCCCGCAAGCTCCTCAAGTAGATGCACGATTTCGCGAAGCTGACCTGGCCCGAGGCGAAGGAGCTGTTCGCCGCCGACCCCGTGGCGCTGCTCCCGGTGGGTGCGACCGAGGCCCACGGCCCGCACCTGCCCCTGGACACGGACGTGACCATTGCCGTGGCTCAGGCCCGCAGGGCGGCAGGGTTCCTCGATGAGGCCGGGGTGACCACGCTGGTCATGCCGCCCATCGCCTACACCCTCGCCCAGTTCGCCTTCGGGTTCCCCGGCACGATCACCATCCGGCCCACCACCCTGTGGAACCTGGTGGAGGACGTGGTGGAGAGTCTCGAGCAGCACGGCGTGCGGCGGGTCGTCCTGTGCAACTCCCACCTCGAGCGCCAGCATGTCCAGTTGCTCCGCGGGGTCTGCAAGGACCACGCGGAGGTCACCAAGGACAAGGCCCAGCTCCTCTTCCCCGACATCACCCGGCGGCGCTGGGCCGGCACGCTCGGCGATGAGTTCAAGTCCGGCGATTGCCACGCCGGCCGCTACGAGTCGAGCATCGTCCTCGCGGCGGACGCCGAGAGCGTGCGCGAGGACGAGCGCCTGCGGCTCGCGCCGAAGGAGGTCCGCCTCGTGGAGAAGATGCTCGACGGGGCCCCCGACTTCCTCGCCATCGGCGCGGACGAGGCCTGGTGCGGTGACCCTGCCGCTGCCACCGCTGAAGAGGGCGAGACCCTGCTCGAACAGCTGGGACAAATCGTCGCGACGACCGCGCTCGAGGCATGGCCGGAGATCTCAAGGTGAGCGCTTATAACACGGTCATTCAGGTCCGCTTCGGGCACGTGGACCCCGCCGGCATCGCGTACTTCCCGCGCATCTTTGACTACGTGCACGACGTCTTCGAGGGACTCTGGGAGGAGCACGTGGGGCGTCGCTACTACCATCTGCTCCAGGAACAGCGGGTTGGCTTCCCCCTGGTCCATTCGGAGGTAGATTTCAAAACGCCCCTGCGATTCGGAGACCGCCCTGTGGTCTCCGTGACCTGCTTCAAGCTCGGTCGAACGTCGCTCGGCCTGCGCTACCGCTTCCACCTTGCCGACAAGCTCCACCTCGAAGCCCGAATGATCACCGTCTGCACCAATACCGACTCCATGGAGCCCATCCCGATCTCGGACGAGTTTCGGCGGCGGTTCGAGGAGCTGCTCGAGCCGGGCGTGAGGCCTGACTGACATGGTCCACCCTATCTCCAGCTTTTACGGATCGGGGTCGCCCGTGTTCAGCTTCGAGTTCTTCCCGCCGAAGACCGACGCCGGGGAGGCGAACCTGATGCGGACGGCGGCGGACCTGAAGGCCAGCGTGGAGCCGGACTTCATCTCTGTCACCTACGGGGCCGGCGGGTCGACCCGTGACCGGACCCACGCGGTGATCACGCGTATCCAGGATGAGTTGGGCCTCACGGGGCTGGCGCACCTGACCTGCGTGGGCTCGACCGCGGAGGAGATCGGCGCCGTCGTGGACCGGCTCGAGGCCGCGGGGGTGAGGAATGTGCTCGCCCTCCGCGGGGACGCCCCGGACGGGGCGGAGCAATTCGAGGCCACCGCTGGAGGCTTCGCCAACGCGACGGACCTGATCGGCTTCCTGAACGAGAAGCACGACGTCTGCATCGGCGCCGCCTGTTACCCGGAGGCGCACCCCGAGGCCACGTCGGCCGAGGACGACCTGCGCTTCGCCCGGATGAAGCAGGACCTCGGCGCGTCGTTTCTCACGACCCAGCTCTTCTTTGACTGCGACCTCTACTGGGCCTTCGTCGAGCGCGCCCGCGGGGCTGGGATCACGATCCCGATCGTGCCTGGCATCATGCCGGTGACCAACGTCGCCCAGGTGCAGCGCTTCACCAAGATGTGCGGCGCGGCGTTGCCGGAGGAGCTGCTGGGGCGCCTGCGCCCGGTGAAGGAGGACCCTGGCGCCGTTATGGCCACCGGGATCGAGTACGCCATCACCCAGTGCCGCTCCCTGCTCGAGGGCGGCGCGCCCGGTCTGCACTTCTACACGCTCAACAAGAGCCACGCGACGCGCTCGATCCTCGCCGCGCTCCGCTGAGCGCAGCTTGCGCCCCCGTGAGAACGGGCGAGCGCAGGTCGACGGGGGCATGGGCCCGTCCTCGCGCCCATGGCGGCCAGGCGGCCCTGGTGTTGGGCCCCAGCTGAGAGCCCCAGCTGAGAGCCCCAGCCGAGAGCCCCAGCCGAGAGCCCCACGCTCGAGGCGGGCCCACCTTGGCGGAGTGATCCCGCTCTTGGGGCGGACCTGGCGTGGACGGACCTGGCGTGGACGGGCCTGGTATGGACGGACCCGGTGTGGACGGACCCGGTGTGGACGGGCCCGGTGGGGGAGGGCGCAGCGGGAGCCCTCCCCTCCAAGGGCGGCCTCTCCTCAGTCTCGCTCGGAGGCCGCGCTGTTCTCGTCGAACTGGCGCTGGAGCTCCTCCTCGGCCTCCTCGAAGGCGATCCATTCCGTCGAGGTCTGCTTGGGGTCGTTGTGGACCTCGAAGGACTGGGTCTGCACCGCGCCCCCAGCGGTCATCCGGACGACGTAGACGCCG
>CAJQPT010000263.1 GCA_905480285.1 uncultured bacterium | reverse complement strand
CGCGGCCGCGCGGACCCCGTCGAGCTTGGTCTTCTCGAAGAGCTTCTCGAGGTCCTCGATGGACTCACGGTCGCGGCGGGCGATGAGCGCGTCCACCGTCGCGACCACGACCTCCTCCTGCTTGTCGCGGAGGCCCTTGCGGATCCGCTTCAGCAGCTTGGGGTCCTTGACGTTGATCGTCGAGTGGAGCGCGAAGACCTTCTGCTGGGTCTTCCCCTTGCCGATCAGCTTGACGAGCTTCTTCTCGACGGCCTCGTCGTTCATCTCCGCGAGCAGCGCTGCGAGGTGGTTCCGAAGGGACTGCGGCGTCGGCGCCTTGAGCGCCACGTCGATGAACTCGGCGGCAACGTCCGCGCCCTGCTCGTCGAGCAGGATGTCCGCCGCGATCTCACGATCGAGGGGCGGGAAGTCGGGGCGGCCAAAGATCGTCTCGGCGTAGTCGAGCGCGGACTTGTCCCGGCGGCGCGCCAGCTCCGAGAGGGCCGCTCGTCGAACGCCTCCGCTCCGGTCGCGCTCGACCGCGACCTGTAGATCCTCGACCGAGAGGAACTCGATGATCGCCCCCATGGCCGTCGCGCGCAGCCGCGCGGTGGGCCAGATGATCTGCTTCTTCTCCTCGGTCTCCTCCTCCTCACCCCGGCGGCGGCGCCCCTTGCGCTTCTTGGAGTCCGCGCCTCGCAGCTCCTCCTGGACGCTGCCGAGGGAGCGCTCGTAGATCTTCCGGTACCACCCGTCGCTGGAGTCCCCGCTCAGGCGGACGTGCAGCTCCATGGCGCGCTCTCGGATGCTGTCGTCGGCGTTCGACTCGACGATGATCGCCAGGAAGTTGGGCCCGTTCTGGACGCAGAGACCGAGGCTCTCCAGGGCGGCCGTGCGGACCTCGAGGGACGGCTCCTCCACCGCGACCTGCATGAGCTTCTCCAGGGCCGGCTGGAAGGACTCCTCGTGGTCGTCGAATCGCTTGAGTTCGATGACGACCTCTCGCCGGCGAAAGGCGCTCGCGAATCGGTCGTAGGCCGCCAGCAGCGCCTCCATGGACTCGCGGGTCTCGAACTCCGCGAGCTGGCGAATCTCCCCGTCCTCGATGCCGTCGCGCTCCGCGACGACCCTGTCTCGAACCTCCTCAAAGGACTGCGACGAGGCGAGAGGCGCGAGGGCGGCGAGGCCGAGGACGACGACGGCGGTGATGGTTCTCATGAGCGCGGTGGGCCCCCGAGGCGGGACTTCTTGTCGATGAGGTCCGCCACGAGGCCAAGGGTGAGGGTCTGGACGAGCGCGACGAAGAGCAGGACCGTCTTGTCGCCGAGGTTGGGGGCGCTCTCCACGAGGATGAGGTCGTAGATGAGCGAGACCATGAAGAGCACAGCCACCAGGCCACCCAGGGGATAGAAGACCTTCAGCGGGTTGAAGTAGACGACCGTCCGGATGATCAGCGCGAGGAAGCCCAGGGTGTCCCGGATCGGGCGGATCTTCGAGCTGCCTGACCGCTGCGCGTAGTCAATCGAGACGTAGTCGACCCGGTGCCCGTTGGTCAGGGACGCGAGGGTGATGGTGGTAGTGAAGCTGAACCCGTTGGGGAAGATCGACTCGTAGCGCAGACAGAGCTCGCGCCGGATCGCCCGCAGGCCGGAGTTCAGGTCCGGGATCGGCTCGCCCGCCAAGTACGCGGCGATGCCCCGCAAGATCCGCTTGGCGGGGCGGCGAATGAGGGGGATGTGGACGTCGGCGCCGGTGCGCGCTCCGACGGCCATCTCCGCGCCGTCGTCCACCCGGGCGAGGAGGTCCATGATCCGATCCTCGGGATAGGTCCCGTCGGCGTCGGTGATGACGATGATCGGGTGCGCCGCGGCGCGGATGCCCGTCTTGAGCGCCGCCCCGTAGCCGCGGTTCGCCCGGTGGTTCAGCACCGTCAGCGACTCGAAGGCCGGCTCGAGGCGCGCGAGGACCTCCGCGGTGCGGTCGCTGGACCCGTCGTTGACCACGAGGATCTCCGTTGGGCGGCCGAGATCGAGAGCCGTGAGGCGCTGGACCACGCCCTCGATCCCGTTCTCCTCGTCGTACGCGGGGACGACGATGGTGACGCCGTGTGGATTCTGGGTGGGTTCCGGCTGCGACATGGGATCACGCCAAGGCTAACGGGCCTACGCCCCCCGAGCCCAACGGCAACGGCGATTCGACGTCAGCTCTGGTCGAAGAGCGGGTCGCGCGTGGGCGCCAGCCGCTCGGCCACCTTGCGCGCCATGCCCGTCAGGGCGAGCTCCGCCGCCTCGGCGGGTGCGAACCAGGCCGCTGGCTCGACCCCCTGGCCCGCGAGAGAGGCGGAGCGCACGCGGGCGCGGATCCGGTGGTGGGTGATCCCATGGGTGATGGCGATCAGGTCGTGCTCCGGCTCCACCTTGGATCCGAGCGCAGGGGCCAGCTCGTCGGGGAACAGGCCGGAGGAGGTGACCTCCACCGTCGGGAACTGCCACATCCCCCCCATCAATCCCCCATCTGGCCGCTGCTCCAGGAGCCAGCGGCCGCCCTGCTCGATCACATAGACCTCGAGCTCCACCTCCGTGGACGCCCGGCGCGGCTTGGGTCGGGGGATGCCCACGGCGTTGCCGCGCGCCTTGGCCACGCAACTCCCCGCCAGGGGACACCCCTCGCACTTCGGCGCGCGCGGGGTGCAGATCAGCGCGCCCAGCTCCATCAGCGCCTGGTTCCAGACGCTCGGACGGACCGCGCCCTCGAGCCGGTCGATGAAGAATGTCGCCGCCGCCCAGCAGGCTCGACCGAGCGGGCCCGACCCACGAACGCCCTCCATGCCGAAGAGGCGCGCGAAGACGCGCTCGACGTTCCCATCCACCAGCGCCGCCGGCTCGTCGTACGCGATGGAGACCACCGCCCCCGCCGTGTAGGGCCCGACCCCGGGGAGGTCCAACGCGGCGCCGAGTTCCCTCGGGAAGACGCCGCCGTGCCGGTCCGCGATCACCCGGGCCGCCGCCTGCAGCGACCGCGCCCGGCGGTAGTACCCGAGCCCTGACCAGGCCTCGAGGACGGCCTCCTCATCAGCGGAGGCCAGCGCCGTCGCGGTGGGGAACCGCTCGAGGAAGCGCGGCCAGTACTCTCTGACGGTGTCCACGCGCGTCTGCTGCAGCATCGCCTCGCTGACCCAGATCGCGTAGGGGTCGGACGTGCGCCTCCAGGGGAGGTCTCGCTGATTGGAGGCGTACCAGAGGGCGAGCTCCCGGCGGATCGACCGCGCGGCGGCTTCCGACGGCGGCTCGAAGCGGACCGCTCCCGGCCCGGCGGCGTCACCCTCATCCGGTCCCTGCTCTTCCATCGACGACACGGACGTCAGAATAGCACCCGAGTGCGCAGAGTTCCCTCGAGCTGACGCAGCTCGGCCATGAGGCTCTGCGCCGCCGCCCGCTCCGCGGCCACGTCCGTCACGACGTAGCCCACGTCATCCAGCGTCTGCAGGTACTGGGCGTCGATGTTCGCCGCGCTCCGGCCGATGACCTCGGTGATCGCGCTCATGATCCCGGGGCGGTTCTCGTGCACGTGGAGCAGCCGCGCGTCACCCGTATGGGGCGGCAGAGAGACCTCCGGGAAGTCGACCGCCGAGAGGGTCGACCCGTCGTCGCTGTAGCGCAGGAGCTTCTCGGTGACCTCGCGGCCGATCCCCGCCTGGGCCTCCTCCGTGCTCCCGCCGATGTGGGGCGTGAGGAGCACATTATCGAGCCCCGCCAGGGGGGACTCGAACCGCTCGCCAGCGGACTTCGGCTCGGTGGGAAAGACATCGACCGCCGCCCCCGCGACCCGTCCGCGCTCGAGCTCGCCCCGCAGGGCATCGAGGTCCACCACCTGTCCCCGGGAGGCGTTGATGAGCACCGCGCCGTCCCTCATCGAGCCCAGCTCCTCCGCGCCCATGAGATTGCGGGTTGAGGGCAGCTCAGGCACGTGCAGGGTGACCACGTCAGAGCGGCGGAGGAGGTCATCGAGGCTGCCCGCGCTCTCCGCGTTCCCGAGCGTGAGCCTCGACACCACATCGTGGTAGATGACCCGCATGCCGAGCATCTCCGCGAGCACGCCGACCTGGCTCCCGATGTGCCCGTACCCCACGACGCCGAGGGTCTTGCCCCGTGCCTCGTGGCTGCCCACCGCTGACTTCAGCCACTCGCCCCGGTGGCACGACATGTTCTTCTGAGGGACGCCCCGCAAGAGCATGATCGCCTCGGCGATGACGAGCTCCGCGACGCTGCGCGTATTGGAGTACGGGGCGTTGAAGACCGGCACCCCGCGGCGGCGCGCGAAGGCCGCGTCGACCTGGTTGGTCCCGATGCAGTAGCAGCCGACAGCCACCAGCTTGCGGGCGCCCTCAAGCGCGGACTCGTCCAGCTGGGTGCGGGACCGGATGCCGACGAAGTGAGTGTCCTCCAGCGCGCGCCGCAGCTCGTCTCCCGCGAGCGCGCTGCCGACCTCCTCGATCCGCGAGTAGCCCGCGCGGCGGAAGGCGTCCGCGGCGGTCGGGCTGATCCCCTCGAGGAGCAGGACCCTGATCTCGGACCTGGGAAAGGAGGTCTCTCCGGGCGTCATCGTCGAGGCGTCAGTCATCGCGAGGAGAGAATGCCTGGCACGAGCGGCCGTGTCCCGGGTGGATAGGGCGAATCGGCCATGGCTCGGCGCCGGAGGCCGAACGACCCTCGACGAATGAAACGAGCGGGTCGCCGTGGGCCCATGGGTCGCCAGGTCGCCACCGCCCTTGGGATCGGGATCAGCGGGCTGGTCGCCGCGGCGCTCGCGGCCCTGCCCCCTCCGGTCGCCCGCTGCCTCCTCCGCGAGCACCGGGACGACCCGGGGCTGTTCGGACTCGCACAGGGAATGCGCGGAATGACCACGCCCGCCCTGATCCCACCCGCGCCCATGGGCGATGATCAGGGCGTGATGCACCTCCTTCGATCCGCCGTAGTCCTGGTCCTCTGCGGGCTCAGCGCGGCCTCCGCGCAGCCGCGTGGGGATGCGCTGGCCGGCCTGCTGGCCCGAAGAGGCGGCGGCGTGGGCGATGGGATCTCCAGCCGCGAAGTGCGGGCGTTCGAGCTCCCGGCTGGGTCCAGCCTCGACTTCACCGCCGTGGCCGTGAAGGGCACGGACCTTGCGAAGGGTGCCCGGGAGACCATCGAGGTGACCATCTCAGCCGGATTGATCGACCAGACGCGAGGCGTCCACCGCTCCACGGCCCCGCTGCCCAACGCAACGCTGGGCGGGCGCCGCATGCTCAGGTCCCGCGGCCACATGGACGAGGTCGCCGAGAGCCTCAGCGGAGACGCCCTCGTCGACGGACGCGGCGGGCTCTTCACCTGGTGCGAGGGCCGACGAGGCGAGACCATCGTGCAAGGGGGAGGGCGCGGGAGCGCGATCGAGCGTAATGTGCGTCTCCCAGACCTCCGCGACGGCCTCCGTCGCCAGCGAACCCAACCTCGGCAGCGACGCTGAGCGAAGAGAGCCCCCCCTTGACCACCGAAGCCCAAGAGAGCCGCCGCGCGGCAGCCTCCCTGCGTCTCGCGCTCGCCTTCGCGCTATCGCTGATCACCGCCGTGACCTTCTCCCCGTCGCTATGGGGCGAGTTCGTTTACGACGACGTGCTCCTGGTGGGCGATGCTCCGGCGACGCAGTCGATCTCCGCTGCCCTGGCGCACTGGATGGAGCCCTTCTGGGCCTTCGACGACCCCGACGCCGCCTTCCAGCGCGGCCTCTGGCGCCCCATGACCTCCCTGGCGCTGGCCACGGGCCGCGCCGCCGCGGGCGGCGACCCCTTCGGCTTCCACCTGGTCTCGATCGTCCTGCACGTGCTCGCGACGCTGGCGTGCTTCCGCCTCGCGGCGCGGCTGCTCCAGCGAACGACCGGCTCGGCGGTGCGAGCAGAGTGGGCCGCCGCGATCGTCGCGCTGCTCTTTGCGCTCCACCCCGCCCAGGTCGAGTCAGTGGCGTGGATCTCCGCCGTCAACGACCCGGCGTGGGGCCTCTTCGGCTTGCTCGCCCTCTGGCGCTACGACGTCGCCGCGGGCGACGGGAAGGCCCCCCTGGGCGCAGCGCTCCTCGCGCTCCTGGCCCTGATGTGCAAGGAGACCGCGGTGGTCCTCTTCCCCGCCTTCTTGCTCCTCGACTTCGCGGCTGGCCGGCGCCTCGACGCGGTCCGTACCACCCTGCTCGCCGCACCTCTGGTCCTCTGGTACGTCGCCAGGGTCCTCGTCTTCGAGGGCGTCGACGCGGGCATCTTCCGCGAGCACGGCGACTTCCAGATGTCGGCGGCGCGCGCCCTGAGCTTCCGCCTCGAGCTCCTCGGGGGCTTCCTCGAGACCACCTTCTGGCCCACCGACTCCCGGGTATTCCGAGCTGTCCATCCCGTCCTCCCTGAGGACTCCACGGCCATCGCCACCGCCAGCCTCTGGGTCCTCGGCGTGGGCGTCGCCGCGATCTTGCTGTGGCGCCGTGGGGTCCCGCTGGGCGCCGCGGGCCTGGCCCTGCTGGTCGTGGCCACCCTGCCCATCGTCGCCACGCCCGCCCGGGCCGGCCTCTTCCCGCTCTCCGATCGCTACCTCTACCTCGGGCTCTTCGGCGCGGCGCTCGCCCTGACCGCCGGCCTCGCCCGGGCCCGGTCCGTCCTGCCCCTCTTGGCCCTCGGCCTCGCGCTTCCCGCCGCCCTCGCGAGCACCAGCTGGACCTACCAGGATCGCTTCCAGGACGAGATCTCGTTCCGCGTGGCCGGCGCCGAGGACGCACCCCGCACGCCCTACGTGCTCTGGGGCGCGGGTCGCGCCTACCTTGAGGAGTACCAGCGCACCCTGGACATCGAGGATCTCCAGCAGGCCTACCTCTACTTCCTGCGCTCCCTGAAGGAGGGCACCGTCTATGGGGACGGGTCCTTCGTGGACGACCTGGCGCTCCCCGCACCGCAGCGAGCCGGCCGACTCGAGCAGCTCATTCTCGATACCCCGGCCTCCGAGCGGCAGCCGGATCCGACGGTGATGTGGACCGCCGACGACCGCCTCCAGGCGACCCTCGGCCAGATCACCGTCAACACCTTCATCGAGGAGATCGGCCGGAGCCCTGACTTTCAGTACCCGCTCACGATCGCCCTCGCGGCCCGCAAGCTATGGCCGGATGAACCGCGGCTCGAGCTGACGATCGCCCAGCTCCATGAGCGCCGCGGCGAGGTCGGAGCCGCGAAGGAGGCCATCAGCAAGGTGGTGCGCAAGCAGCCGGCCAACACCGAGGCGCTGCAGATCCTCGCGCGCGTGCTCATGCGGGAGGGCGACGCGGACGGAGCCCGCTCCACGCTCTCGCGAGCCGTACAGTTGAACGGGGCCGACGACGCCCTGCGGCTCGAGCTGGCCAGCGTGGCCCTGGCGAGCAAGCGCTACGACCTCGCCGAGCGAGAGCTCGACGCGGTCCTGGCGAGCACGCAGCGCACGAATGTCCGCGCCCTGGTCCTGCGCGCGGCGCTTGCCACCCGTCGAGACCTGCCGGTGGAGGCCATGACCTGGCTTGACCGCGCCCTTGAGCTCGACCCCGAGAACGGCGCGGCCCAGAAGGAGCGCGGCCTCGCGGCCGTCAAGCTGGGGGATGTGGACGGCGCGTTGGACGCCTTCGCCCGGGCGTGCGAGCAGCTGCCTGATGACTTCGAGAGCCACTACACCTTCGCTGCGCTCATGCTCCAACAGCAGCCCGCGGCCGACGCTCCACCCGCCACCGCCACCGCCTGGGAGCAAGCAGTGGTCGACGCCATGGTGCGCGCCTACGTGCTCTCGCCGCGCACCGGCGAGGAGCAGCTCCTGCTGCAGCAACAGATCGCGCCCTTCCTTCGCGGCGACCCGAACTCGGCCTTCAACCTCGCCATGACCCTGAACAAGCAGGGCCGTGGAGTCCTGGCGCTGTTCTGGCTCCAGCGGGTCGTGGAGTGGCGCGAGCGCTGGGCGCCCTCTGAACGAGCGGAGAACCTGGTCAAGGCGTTCACCATGAGCGGCACCCTCTATCTCAACGCGGGCAAGCCCGATGAGGCGCTCGAGGCCTTCCGCAGCGCCGTCCTCTCCGACCCCGGCGACTTCCGCGCGCGGTTCGAACTCGGAGACCTGCTCTTCAAGACGGGCGACCGCGCAGCTGCCGCGCCGCACCTGCGCCGTGCCCTTGAGCTCTTCGACGACTCCGACGTCGCGCCCGAGATGCGTGAGGCGGTGCGGGGGACCATTATGAAGCGTCTCTCGGCCCTCGAAGCGACGGCCGGGCCTCCACTGCCGGGACTGGACGCTGATTCGGTCCGCGACGAGTAGCGCGCTCGAGCGGTGCGCGGCAGTATCGAAAGGGCCGTGGCGGTACGCCACGTTCACCCTTCCCAGGCGACTTGCCCTCCGTTTCGATGCGCTACACCTTGCCCGTCTCCCTGCTGCTCACCGGCCTCGCCGCGGCCCAGGGCTCTGACACCTGCTCCACCCCCCAGACCATCACAGGTGCCGGACCGCACGCCTTCGACACGATCGGCGCGACCACCGACGGCCAGCCCGATCTGCTCTGCGACTTCTTCGGCAACGCCGACATCTTCGATGACGTCTGGTTCGAGTGGACGGCCCAGGACAGCGGAGACCACATCGTCTCGCTCTGTGGATCCACCGGCGACACGAAGGCCGCCGTCTACACCGACGGGTGCGCTGGGCTGATCATCGCCTGCAACGACGACGCCTGCGGGCTGATCTCCGAGGTCATCTTCTCGGCGGTTGCGGGGCAGACCTACGACATCAGGGTCGGGAACTTCGCCGGGGGGGGCGCCTCGTTTGGCTCCTTCACCGTCATCCCTGATCTGCCGGCCCAGAACCCCTCGAACGGTCACTTCTACCGGGTCGTGACCGCCAACCTCTCCTGGATCGATGCCCGCACCGAGGCGGAGACCACCCTCTTCCAGGGCACGCCGGGCCACCTCGTCACCATCGCCGACCAGGCCGAGCTCGACTGGATCCTGAACAACCTGACGCCCCAGCGGCCCTGGATCGGGCTCTTCCACAACACCAACTCCCCGAACTACTCCGAGCCCGGCGGCGGCTGGGAGTGGGTGACCGGCGAGCCCGCGACGTTCCTGAACTGGTTCCCCGGCGAGCCCAACAACATCAGCGCCTCGGGCGGCCCCGAGGACTACGCGGAGATGTTCGGGAACGGCCAGTGGAACGACGCCGAGCTGAACCACTCCTTCACCACCCAGTACATCATCGAGTGGGAGAGCGGCACCATCGGGACGACCTACTGCACCTCCAACCCCAACTCGACCGGCGCCACCAGCAGCCTGAGCGCCGCCGGCTCGGCGGCCGTGGCGTCCAATGACCTGACCCTCACCGCCGCGGATCTGCCGCCCTCGTCCTTCGGCTTCTTCCTCGCGAGCCAGACCCAGGGCAGCGTGGCGAATCCTGGCGGGAGCGAAGGCATCCTCTGCCTCGGCGGCGCCATCGGACGCTTCGTCGGCCCTGGTCAGATCAAGAACAGCGGCGCCAACGGCGAATTCGACCTCGCCCTCGACCTGACGGCGCTCCCCTCGCCCACCGGCTTCGTCGTGGCGCTCCCCGGCGAGACCTGGAACTTCCAGGCCTGGCACCGTGACTCGGTCGGCGGCGTCGCCGTCTCCAACTTCACAGACGGGCTCTCGACGACGCTTCAGTGACCGCCTGAGACCCTTCCTCCAACCACGAGGGGCTCCAACCACGAGGGGCCCCAACCACGAGGGGGAGCGACGCCGGGAGGTGCCGCTCCCCCCCTCTTGACTCGGCACGCCGCCTGGCTCAACACGCCTCGACGATCGCCGCCCTGACCCTTGATCCTCGGCTCAGCTCCCCAGGAGCTGCCGCACCGTGGCCACGTGGCGCGCGGCGCCCTCGTCGATCTCGCTGGCCTCAATGCGCTCGTCGACGGTGTGGGCGAGGTCGATGGAGCCCGGCCCCATCAGGAGCGGGGTCCCCCAGCGTCGCAGGTGCGGGGCGTCCGTGCCGAAGCCCACGGGCTCGGCGGGCTCACCCTCCGGCACCAGGAAGCGCACGGGCCCGTACTGCTCCCGCGCCTCCACCAGCTCCACGTGAGCGCCGAGCGCGGCGCCGATGCGGGCGCGCACCTCCTGCGGCTCCTCGACGGCGCGCACGAGGATGCTCGCTCGCGCCTCGGGAGCCACCACGTTGGGGGCGAGCCCGCCCTCGATGGTGCCGACGTTGATCGTCCCCGCGCCGAGGTCCGGGTCCTCGCCCCAGCCGCTGGTGGTCAGGCGCGTGCAGCACCCCACGAGCTCATGCACGGCGGAGGGTCCCAGGGGGTTCGAGCTGTGCCCGGCCACGCCGTGGGCCACGAGGTCTGCGAGGAAGATGCCCTTGTGGCCGCTGATGAAGCGGTTCCCCGTGGGCTCCCCCACAATCGTGTAGCGCGGCGCCCAGCGATCGCGCATGGCAGGGTCATCGCCCAGGGCGTGGTCCGCCGCGGCGGCGCCGACGCTGTCCACCTCCTCGCCCACGGTGAACAGGAAGCCCACGCGACGCTCTCCCTCCCGCACCAGCCGCTCCGCGGCCATCAGCATCGCGAGGGCCTGTCCCTTGGCGTCGCAGGCCCCGCGCCCGTGGACCGTACCGCCCGTCACCCGCGGCCCGATGAACGGCGGGACCGTGTCCAGATGGGTGCAGAACACCACCTCCGGCCGCCCGGCGCGGGCCAGCACGTTGCGGCGGCCCGGCGCGACGTCCTGGAACTCCACGTCGAAGCCGCGCTGCTGGAGGGCGCGGCCCAGCGCGTCGCCGTAGTCCCCCTCGTTGCCGGTGATCGACTGGATGTCGATCCAGTCGCTGAGCGTCGAGGTGATCTGGCCTTGGTCCATGCCCTCGAGTCTAGCGGCCGACGCGCAGGGGCATCCCCGGTTTGGGCAGGGCCACGGCAGGCAGCCCCTCCCCCGTGGGGACGCCCAGCTCCTTCACCACGGCGACCTCGTCGCACTTGTGGAACTTGGGGCACTTGAGGCAGTCGGTGAAGACCTTGTGCGGGAGCGACTCGTGCTCCACGACGGAGAAGCCCAGCTTCTCGAAGAAGCCGGTCACGTAGGTGAAGGCCATGACGCGGGCGATGTCCAGCTCCTCGGCCTCGTCGATCAGGAACTGTGCGAGGCGACGGCCGAGCCCCAGCTTCTGGAAGCGCGGGTCAACGGCGATAGAGCGCACCTCGGCGATGTCGGTCCAGATGATGGCCAGCGCCCCGCAACCCGCGAACTCGTCGTCCACCGTGGCCACGATGAAGTCTCGGATCTTCTCCACGATGGACGCCGGGGAGCGAGGGAGCATCAGCCCATCCGCGGCGAGGCCGTTGATCAGATCCATCATCGGCTCGACGTCGCGCATGGTCGCGCGCCGCAGGCTGATCTCGGGGCCCTTGCTCATGAGTCTGTCCCCGCGAGGATGCCCTTCCATCGGTCGACCTCTGCGGCGACCCGAGCTGCCGCCGTCCCGCCGATCACGTCTCGTCGCGCGAGGAGCGCGTCCGTCCCGAGCTCGCCGGCGAGGTCCACCCCGTCCAGCTCTGGCATCGTTGCGGCGCGCGCGTCGCTCGACAGGCGCTCCAGCGGGACGCCCTCCTCAATCGCGGCGTTCACCGCGGCCCCGACACGGTCGTGGGCCTCGCGGAATGGCACACCACGCTTCACGAGCAGGTCCGCGAGGTCCGTGGCGTCGAGGTAGCCGACGCCGCATGCCGCGCGGGCCTGCTCTCGATCGAAGACCAGGTCCTGGGCCACGAGCGCGGCCACCTTCAGGCACGTGCCCGTGGTATCGAGGGCCTCGAAGAGCGCCTCCTTGTCCTCCTGCAGGTCCTTGTCGTAGGCGAGCGGGAGGCCCTTGGTGGTGGTGATCAGCGTCGTCAGGGCGCCGTGAACCCGGCCGACCTTGCCCCGCAGGAGCTCGAGAGCGTCGGGGTTGCGCTTCTGGGGCATCAGGCTCGAGCCCGTGGAGACGGTGTCCCCGAAGGTGAGCACCGCGGCCTCCTGGCTCGCCAGGAAGATCCAGTCCTCGGCCATGCGCGAGAGGTGCAGCATGGTCGTGGTGCACGCGAAGATGACCTCGAGCACGTGGTCGCGGTCGCTCACCGCGTCGAGGCTGTTGCGGGTGGCCCCCGACCCGAAGCCCAGCTCGGACGCCAGCGCTTCCCGGTCCACCGGGTACGCCGTCCCCGCGAGCGCGGCGGAGCCCAGCGGGCAGGTGTCCATGCGGGACGAGGCATCGGCCAGGCGATCGGCGTCGCGGGCGAGCATCTCGACGTAGGCGAGGCACTGGTGCCCGAAGGTCACGGGCTGGGCCCGCTGCAGGTGGGTGTATCCCGGCAGAGGCGCGTCGTGAAACTCCCCTGCGAGCTCCACCAGCGCCGCCTGGGCCCCGTGGATCCCGGCGCGGACGTCCTCGATGGCCGCCCGCAGGTGGAGCTTGAGGTCCGTGGCGACCTGGTCGTTGCGTGAGCGGCCGGTGTGGAGCTTCTTCCCGAGGTCCCCCACGCGGCGCACAAGCTCCTCCTCCACGAAGGAGTGCACGTCCTCGGCGCGGGACGCGTCGAGGGGCGAGGCGTCCTCCTTCAGCTCCGCCGCGATCGCCTCCAGGGTCGCGACGAGCTCGTCGCGCTCCGCGCCCGTGAGCACGCCCGCGCCCGCGAGGCCGCGGGCCCAGGCCACGCTGCCCGCCAGGTCGTCGAAGACGAAGCGCCGGTCGAAGGGGAGGCTGCGGTTGAGCTCCTCGAAGATCGGGTGCAGGGCGCCCTGAAAGCGCCCGCCCCACAGCTGCGGCTCGGACACCGTCACTCCCCCCGCCCCGCGGCGGCGGCGACGGTGCCGGGCAGGCCGAAGAGCCGCACGAAGCCCTCGCTGTCCTGGGGCTCAAAGCCGTCGCCCATCTTGAAGGAGGCGAGGTCGTCGCGGTACAGGGAGCGGCCGCTGGAGGTCGCGACGGCGGTGGCGCGGCCCTTGTAGAGCTCGACGGTCACGTCGCCGGTGCAGGGCTCCATGGCGTTCGCGAACAGCGCGTCCATGGCCTCGCGCTTGGGGTGGAACCACAGGCCGTTGTAGACGGTCCGGGCGTACTCCGGCGCGATGCGCTCGCACAGGTCCAGGGTGTCCCGCTCGACGCACAGGCTCCGCAGGGTGCGCAGGGCCTCGAAGAGGATCGTGCCCCCCGGGGTCTCGTAAAGGCCGCGGGACTTCATGCCCACCAGCCGGTTCTCGATGATGTCCACGCGACCCACTCCGTGGGCGGCGCCCGCGTCGTTGAGCTGCTCGATCATGGCCACGGGACCGGTGGCCTGGCCGTCGATGGCTACGGGGACCCCCGACTCGAAGCTGAGGGTCACGCGCGCCGGAGCGTCGGGCGCCTCGCGCGGGTCCACGGTCCAGGTCCACGCGTCGTCGGGCGGCGGCGCGCCGACGTCCTCGATGGCGCCGCCCTCGTGGCTGATGTGCCAGAGGTTGCGGTCGCGGCTGTAGATCTTCTTCTTGGTCGCCGTGATAGGGATGCCCGCGGCGTTGGCGTAGTCGATGGCCTCCTCGCGGCTGGTGATGTCCCAGGTCCGCCAGGGCGCGATCACCTCGAGGCTCGGGTCGAAGGCGCGGTAGCCCACCTCGAAGCGCACCTGGTCGTTGCCCTTGCCGGTGCACCCGTGGGCCACGGCCGTGGCCCCGACCTCCTTGGCGTACTCCACCTGGGCCCGGGCCAGGATCGGCCGGGCGAGGCTGGTGCCGAGCAGGTAGCGGCCCTCGTAGACCGCCAGCGCCCGCAGCGCCGGCCAGATCGTCTCGGTGACGAAGGCCTCCTGCAGGTCCGCGACCTTGCAGGAGGCGGCGCCGGTGGCGGCGGCCTTCTCCTCGAGGCCCACGAGCTCCTCGGCGCCCTGGCCCACATCGCCGGCGAGGCAGTGGACCTCCCAGCCGCGCTCCTTGAGCCACGGGATGATGATCGAGGTGTCGAGGCCCCCGGAGTAGGCGAGGACGACCTTCTTGGACTCGCTCACGACTGTCCCTCCCCGCCGAGCAGCATGGCGAGCACGGCCTTCTGGGCGTGCAGCCGGTTCTCGGCGATGTCGAAGACGATGGAGTTGGGGCCGTCGATGACGCCCCGCGAGACTTCGTGGCCGCGGTGGGCCGGCAGGCAATGCATGAACTTGGCGTGGTCGGAGTATTCCATGAGCTCTTCGTTGACGGCGTAGTCGGAGAAGACGGCCGCGCGCTCCTCGGTCTCGTCCTCCTGCCCCATGCTCGCCCACACGTCGGTGTAGACGGCGTGGGCGCCCTTGACGGCCACGATGGGGTCGGTCTCCAGGGTGAAGCTACCGCCGGTCTCCTGGGCGGAGGCCACGGCCGCGCGCTCGATCTCGGCGTCGGGCTCGTAGCCCTCCGGGGCGCAGACGACGACGTCCATGCCGAGCTTGGTGGCCGCGGTGATCAGCGAGTGGCAGGTGTTGTTGCCGTCGCCGATGAAGACGAGCTTGCGCCCCTTCACCTCGCCCCAGTGCTCGATCAGAGTCATCGTGTCCGCCAGCGCCTGGCAGGGGTGGAGCAGCTCGGAGAGGCCGTTCACCACGGGCACGTCGGCGGTCTGCGCGAGCTCCACCACGGTGCGGTGCCGGTAGGTCCGGGCCACGATCGCGTGGGTCCAGCGCTCCAGGTTCTTGGCCATGTCCCGCACCGACTCGCGGGCGCCCATGCGCGCGCCGTTGGAGAGGTCGAGAAACGTGGCGCTGCCGCCCAGGTCCTGCATCCCGATGTCGAAGGTGAAGCGGGTCCGCAGGGACTCCTTCTCGAACACCATGGCCAGGCGCTTGCCGCGCAGGAGGTCGTTGTAGGCCGTCTGGTTGGCCTTGATCTCGAGGGCGGTGTCGAGCACGAGCCGCAGCTCGTCGGGGGAGAGGTCCCCCAGCGACACCAGGTTGGGCGCGGGGAACGGGGCGATGGGAGCGGCGATCATGACGGGTCGGTCGGGAGGTCGGTGAGGACGTGTTCGAAGCGCGAGAGGCCCTCGGCGAGGTCCTCCGGCGTGAGGATGTAAGGGGGCAGGAAGCGGACCACGTCGCCCTGGGCGGTGCAGGTCAGCACCCCGGCGTCGAACAGGCGGCCGGTGATCTCGGCGGCGCGGCCGGGGGCCACGACGCCCTGCATCAGGCCGAGGCCCCGGCGCTCGGTGAGCGCGTCGAAGCGCGCCACGAGGCCGTCGAGGGCCGCGGCGAGCGCGGCGCCCCGGTCGATCACCTGCTGCTGCAAGCCGCCGTCCAGCTCGTCCAGCACGCACAGGGCCGCGCGGCAGGCGAAGGGGCCGCCGCCGAAGGTGGAGCCGTGGTCGCCGGGGACCAGGGTGCGGGCGTAGGGGCCGCGGGCCAGGGTCGCCCCGATGGGCAGCCCGGCGCCGATGGGCTTGGCGAGGGTGACCACGTCGGGGGCCAGGCCGTAGTGGGCGCCGGCCAGGAACGTGCCGGTGCGCCCGCCGCCGCACTGGACCTCGTCCGCGATCATGACGGTCCCGGTCTGGGTGCACAGCTCACGCGCCGCGGCCACGTAGTCCGCGTCCAGGGGCTGGACGCCGCCCTCCCCCTGGATCGGCTCCATGATGAACGCCGCGGGCCCTTCAGAGAGGGCCGCCTCGAGGGCGCCGATGTCGTCGGGCTCGAGGAACTTCGCGGCCAGGCCCTCCCCGAACGGCGTGCGGTAGGCGGCGTTGGCCGTGACCGACAGGCTCCCGAACGTCCGGCCGTGGAAGCCGCGCTCCAGCGCCACGAAGTGCTGGCGCTCGGGGCTCCCGGTGGTGGCGTGGTGCTTGCGCGCCAGCTTGAGGGCGGCCTCGTTGGCCTCGGACCCGGAGTTGGAGAAGAACACCGACTCCATGCACGTCAGCTCGCAGAGGCGCTCGCTGAGCTCCTCCCCCGCGCTGTGGCGATAGAGGTTGGAGATGTGCCCGAGGGTGCCCGCTTGGCCCGCGAGGGCCGCGGCGAGGCGCGGGTGCCCGTGGCCCAGGCTGTTGGCGCCGATGCCGCTGATGAGGTCGAGGAAGCGGCGGCCCTCGGCGTCGTGCATCCACGCGCCCTCGCCGCCCACGAAGAGCGGGGCGGCGCGGCGATACGTGCCCATCGTGCGGTCGCGGGGGGTGAGCTCAGGCATGGTGGGCCTCCGGGAGCTGGGCGGCGACAAGGGTCCCGCGGTCGGGGAGCAGGGCCGCGGCGACCGGGTCGTCCACGTCGCCCGCCGCGATCTTGACGGTGGCCGCGGGGCGCGCCTCGGCGGCCGCGACGGCGGCCTCGACCTTGGGGATCATGCCCCCCGCGATGACCCCGCTCGCCTCCAGCGCAGACGCCGATGCCCCATCGAGGTGCGGGATGCGCTCGGCCCCGTCGCGCACGTGGGGCACGTCCGAGAGGAAGAGCACGGCGTCGGCGCCCCAGGCCTGGGCGATGGGCGCCACGGCCATGTCCGCGTTCACGTTGAGGAAGACATCGACGTCGTCGGACCGCGGGGTGACGGTGGCGACCACCGGCACGTAGCCCGCCGCGCCGAGCGCGGTCAGGACCTCGGGCCGGACCTCCTCCACCGCGCCCACGTGGCCCAGCGCGGGGTCGACCACGCCGGCCCTGAAGAGCCCGCCGTCGGCGCCCGTGAGCCCGACAGCGGGGACGCCCGCGCGCTGGAGCGCTGCCACGAGGACCGCGTTGACCTCGCCGCCGAGGACCTGGAGCACCGCCCGCGCCGTGCCGTCGTCGGTCACCCGCAGCCCGCGCACCCGGCGCGGGACGAGGCCGAGGGCGTTGGTCAGCCGGGACACCTGGGCGCCGCCGCCGTGGATCACCACGACCTCGTGCCCGCTCGCCCGGGCCGCCCCCACGCTCGCCGCGAAGCGCGCGCGGGTCCCGGCGTCGTCGAGGATCGCGCCGCCGACCTTGACGAGGATGCGCTGTAGATCGCTCACAGCAGCCCCCAGGTCTCGTCGAAGCCCTTGACCACGTTCATGTTCTGGAGCGCCTGGCCCGCCGCGCCCTTGACCAGGTTGTCGATGGCGGAGGTCACCACCACCGCGCCGTCCACCTC
>CAJQPT010000262.1 GCA_905480285.1 uncultured bacterium | reverse complement strand
CCCCTCCCCCGGCGCGAGCAGCGCCAGGCGGCACAGGACGGAGTTCCCGGCGAACGCGGTCACGGACGCTATGGTCAGGAGCGCGACCTTCACCGCGTCCACGCCCCCTCCGGTCGTCGATCCCATCGACGGAGCCTACTCTCCGCGGGCCCTTCCCATCCACGCTCCCATGCTCCTCCTCGCCACCCTCTCTGCAATGACCCTCGCCATCGCTCCCGCCCAGGAGCCCGAGCGGAAGGGGCCGACCGATGAGCAGCTGAGCGAGGCCATCGAAGCGGCGGTCGCGCTGCTCCTCGAGCGCCAGGAGACCTACGAGGCCGACCGGCCCGTGGGCACGCTCCCCGACGATGAGCTGGAGTCGTGGCAGGAGGGAGAGCGCGAGCGGCTCTCGGAGCTCTACGGGGACAAGGACGCGGCCGAGTGGCCCTACGAGGGCGTGTACCGCGTCCGGGGCGGCATCATCCCGTCGGGCTATCGGGTCGGCGGCACGTCGATCGTCTGCGACACGCTCCTGCGAGCGGGCGCGGGCGGCGAGGACGCGGAGGCGCTCGAGGAGGCCGTCGAGCGCTCGGCGGACTTCGTGCTCGACATGATCAAGCGCGACAAGGGCATGGCGATCGGGCCCAAGCGCGGCTACGACGTGCGCGGCTGGGGCCACGCGTACGCCCTGCAGTTCTTCCTCACCCTGCGCGAGGTCGGGCCGTCGAAGCTCAAGAAGAGCAGCAAGATCAAGGGCTCCATCAAGGAGCTCATCAAGCGCCTCGAGGCGAACCAGACCGCCATGGGGGGGTGGAACTACGCCAACGACCGCGCGGTGAGCCCGTTCATGACGGGCTCCACCCTGCTGATCCTGTTCGACGCGAAGGAGGCGGGCCACGACGTGGACGAGGACATGGTCGAGCGCGCCCTCGATGCCCTGGAGGCCTGCCGCACCGAGGCGGTGAGCTACGCCTACTCGGGCAAGGCGCGGGGCGAGGTGCTCATGCCCGGCTCTTCGGCCCGCTCGGCCTGCGCGGAGCTGGCCCTCTACAAGGCCGGGCGCGGCGACGCGGACGAGCTGCGCAAGGCGGTGGTGGGCTTCTTCGAGGGCTACGACGACCTGCTCGTGCGCAAGAGCCAGCAGGGCACCCACGTGGGCAAGTACGGCATCGCGCCCTACTACTTCTACTTCGGGCACACCTACGTGGCGCTCGCCATCGAGGAGCTGCCCGAGGCGGAGCGTGACGCCCACCGCGCCGAGCTGCGCCGTCTGATCTGGAGCACCCGCAACGACGACGGGTCCTGGAACGACCGGGTCTTCCCGCGCACGGCGTCCTACTCCACCGCCATGATCCTTCAGGCGCTCAAGGCCCCCGAGCGGGGCGCCTTCGCGGGCTGGGAGTCCTCGGCCAAGGCGAAAAAGAAGCGCCGTCGCTGAGGGATCAGGCGGGGCCCTTCGCGGCCTCCAGGTCGGAGCCCGCTGAGTCCGCGGCCTTGCGCCCCAGGGCCACGCGCAGGATGGCGATGGTGTCCTCCCGGATCAGGTAGAGGCTCGGCACCAGCAGCAGGATCACCAGGGTCGAGAAGAGCACGCCGAAGCCCAGGGAGATGGCCATGGGCACCAGGAAGCGCGCCTGGGTCGAGGTCTCCAGCATGATGGGCAGCAGGCCCATGGAGGTCGTGAGCGAGGTGAGCAGGATCGGTCGCAGGCGGCGGACCGAGGCGTCCCTGACGGCCTCGAAGGCGGCCATGCCCTTCTCGCGGTAGCGGTTCGCGGTCACCACGAGGATCAGGCTGTCGTTCACGACGACGCCGGTCAGCGCGATCATTCCGAACAGGGACATGAGCGAGAAGCCGTAGCCGAGCACGAAGTGCCCGAGCAGCGCGCCGATAATGCCGAAGGGCGCCCCGGAGAGGACCACCAGCGGCAGGGTGTAGCTCTTCAGGGGGATCGCGAGCATGGCGAAGATGGCGAAGACGGCCAGGGTCAGGCCGATGCCCAGGGCGGCGATGGACTCGCGCTGGCTCTCCTGCTCGCCCTCGAGGGAGTACTCGAGGCCTCCGTGACGGGCGAGGATCTCCGGGAGCTCGTTCGCCTGCAGGGCCGTGAGGATCGACTCCGCGTCGGTGACCTCGGTGTCCACGTCGCCGGACACGGCGACGATCCGCTGGCCGCTGCGCCGATCGATGCTCGTGTAGCTGCGGCCCTCCTCGACGAGGGCCGCCACGGAGAGGGGGACCTCGCCGCCGCTCGGTGTGCGCAGGATCAGGTTCTCGACGGTGCTGAGTCGCTCACGCTCCTCCCTGGGGAGCCGGACCAGCACCTTGACCTCGTTGCGGCCGCGCTGCTGGCGGAGAGCCTCGGCGCCGTAGAAGGCGGCGCGCACCTGGCTGGCCACCTCGTTGGAGGTGAGGCCCGTGCTCCGTCCCGCCTCGGTCAGGGTGAAGCTCAGCTGGCGCTTGCCGCTCGCGGTGCCGTCGTCCACGTCGCTCACCCCGGAGTAGCCGCGCAGGGTGGTGGCGATCTCCCGGGCCGCGGCCTCCAGCGCCGCCTGGTCCTCGCCGGCCAGCTGGATGTCCACGGCCTTGCCCGACGGGCCGAACGAGCGCCCGCTGAAGGAGAGCGCGTCCACGCCGACGACGTCACCGGCGACCTTCCGCCAGCGCTTGTTGAACTCGATCCCGCCCACGGCCCGGTCCTCGGGGGGGCGCAGCGCGGCCTGGATGGAGAGCTCGCTCGCCGAGCCGCCCATGCCGCCGATCTTGGTGAAGATGCCGCTGATCACGTCGCCGCCCAGGGCCTCCTCGGTCTCCCGCGCGGCGGCCTCGAGGATGCGCTGGACCTCGCGGGTGGACTCGATGGGGACGCCCACGGGGAGCCGCGCGGTGGCCTGGGC
>CAJQPT010000261.1 GCA_905480285.1 uncultured bacterium | reverse complement strand
CCCGCGTACAACACCCCGAAGCGCTGCGGTGACTCTGCTAGCGTCGTGATGGTCTGGAACGGGATGTCCCCCTTGCGCTCGTCCCTGGCGAAGGAGAGGTCCGGGCTGATGGCCTCGAAGTTCTCCCCCCGATCGAGGGAGCGGAAGACCTTGTTCATGCCGTGGTAGATGATGCGCGGGTTGTGGTGGGAGATCAGGAAGGGGGCCAACCACTGGCCGCGTAGATCCTCCTCCCCATCCGCCACCGGGAGGTCGAGGGTCACGCGCTCTCCGCTCTCCATGTGAGCGCGGCGGATCGATCCGTAGAAGCCTTCGTGGTAGACCACGTCGGCGTCCGTGGGATCCACGGCGTGATAGCTGGCCTCACCGCCCGGCGCCCGCTCGAAGTCCACCGCGCGTACGCGGTCGCGGCCTCGACGGAGATCGACCTCCGCCCGATAGGACCCGTGGTCCTGGACGGACCCGTACACGCGGAACGGCTCCGCCATGTCGAGGCCCACGTTGTAGAACTGCGCCAGCGGGAGGTTGTCGTAGAAGGTGCGCCAGCGCTCGCCGCCGTCGTAGGAGATGGCGACCCCGCCGTCATTGCCGTTGACGAGGTAGCGCGGGTTCTCGGGGTCGATCCAGAGCGCGTGGTGGTCTCCGTGCATGCCGCGCAGCCGACGGAAGGTCTTGCCGCCGTCCTCCGAGACGTTGAGGCCAAGCCCCATGACGTAGACACGCTCGGGGTCGGTCGGATCGACGCGCAGCTGGCCGAAGACCCAGCCGTAGGTCGCGGAGAGCCGACGCATGGTCTCGTTGGACTCCGACACCCGGCGCCACGAGGCGCCGCTGTCATCGGAGCGGTAGACCTCGGCGCCCTTGATCGAGGCCTTGCGCTTGCGGTTGTAGGAGTCGACCTCATCCTCGCCGACCTCGCCCAGCTCGTAGTTGTCGACGAAGGCGTAGATCGTCTCTGGCTGCGAAGCGCACAGGTCGATCCCGATCCGGCCGCGAAAGCGCGGCTCCGGGAGCCCCTCGTTGATGGGGCTCCAGCTGTCGCCGCCGTCGTCGCTGCGCCAGATGCCGCTCCCGGCGGTGGTCGGGGTGTTGCGGGGGTCATTCCAGCGCTGTCGCGTGCGCTGCCAGGTCGAGGCGTAGACCGTGTCGGGGTCCGCGGGGTCGAGCACGAGGTCGATGGCGCCGGACTCGTCGTCCACGGAGAGGACCTGGATCCAGTTCTCGCCGCCGTCCCGGGTCCGGTACACGCCGCGCTCGGGGTTCGAGGTCCACTCGTTGCCGGAGGCGGCCACGTAGACCGTGTCGGAGTCGCCGGGGTGCACGACGATGCGCGCGATCGTGTGCGTCTCCGCGAGGCCGCGGTGCTCCCAGGTCGCCCCGCCGTCCAGCGAGCGGTAGACCCCGGCGCCGGCCATTGAGCTGCGGAAGATGTTGGCCTCGCCCGTGCCGACCCAGACCGTCTCTTGGTTCGAGGGGTCCAGGGTCACGTCGCCGATCGACATGCTGGGCGCCTCGTCAAACACGCACTCCCATGAGACCCCCTCGTTGATGGACTTCCAGACGCCGGAGGACGCGCCCGCGACGTACAGCGTATAGGTCTCGCCCCGCGGGCTCGTGACCGCCACGTCAGTGATACGGCCGCTGATGTTCGTCGGGCCGGCGAACTGCCAGTTGAGGTCCCCATGGGGAGAGCCCGACACCAGGTCGAGGTGCTCCCCGTACAGGCGCATGCGCGTGTCGGCATCGGTTTGCCCCGGCCCCTCGCCCTGGGGCGCTGCGGCGAGCGGAGCGAGGACGAGGGCGGACGCGGCGGCGAGGTGCAGGGAGTGACGCATGGCGCTGGAGCTGGGGACTCTGAGGGGAGCGGGGACGACGCCATCGTAGGCGCCCCTCGGGAAACCGTGGACCCGGGCACGCACCCGCGCCGCCAGGGTCTCATGAGCGGACGACTTCCCCGGAGCCAGCGCGCCGGAACGCGCCCCGTGGCCGGTGACCTAGCGAGCGAGGAACACGTCGATCGCCGTGGCGGTGGCGATGACCAGGAGCAGCGCGCAGACGGCGGCGTACAGCCAGAGCCCCCCGTGCTGCAGGCCTCGCAGGACGGTTCGCCGCCGCGCGAGGCGCTGACCGTGCACTCGAATGGCCGCGACCAACACGCCACCGTTCACGAGCAGCAGCAGCGCGACCAGCGGGGAGAGGGTGAGCTCGTGGGGCCGGTTGGCCCCGCTCATGTCCTTGATCGCCAGGGCCAGCGCCGCCGCCACGAGGACGAGGCTCCCCCAGAGCAGGGGGACGAGCCCCGGGCCGGAGCGGGAGTCCTCGGGCGCCCGAGGACCGGCGCGACCGTCTCCTCCCTCAGTTCCGATAGCTCTGGAGCGGCGCGGGGATCCGCCCGCCGCGGGAGTGGAAGACCTCGCTGCCGAACCTCCCGGGGTCCTGGACGATCGCGGTGCCGAGCAGCCCGCCCCAGTCGTGGGTCTCCCCGGGCCTCTTGCCGGGCACCGGGATCGCGCGCACGGCGGTGGTCTTCTGGTTGACCATGCCGATCGCCATCTCATCCGCGATGATGCCCGCGAGCGTCGCCTGGCTGGTGTCCCCGGGGACCGCGATCATGTCGAGGCCGACCGAGCACACGGTCGTCATGGCCTCGAGCTTCGCGAGGCTCAGGGCGCCGTCCGCCACGGCCTGGATCATCCCCGCGTCCTCGGACACCGGGATGAACGCCCCGGAGAGGCCGCCGACGCTGGACGAGGCCATGGCCCCCCCCTTCTTGACGGCGTCGGTGAGCAGCGCGAGGGCGGCGGTGGTGCCCGGCGCGCCGGTCCGCTCCACCCCGATGAGCTCCAGGATGTCCGCCACCGAGTCCCCCACCGCGGGAGTCGGCGCGAGGGACACGTCGACGATGCCGAACACGGTCCCCAGCCGGCGCGCGGCCTCGCGGCCCACGAGCTCGCCCATGCGGGTGATCTTGAAGGCCGTGCGCTTGATGGTCTCGGCGACCGCCAGCAGGTCGGCGTCGGGGCCGAGGCGCTCGAGGGCCGAGCGCACCACGCCGGGGCCGGACACCCCGACGTTGAGGACCGTCTCCGGCTCGCCGATGCCGATGTGGGCGCCGGCGATGAACGGGTTGTCCTCCACCGGGTTGGAGAAGCAGACCAGCTTCGCGCAGCCCAGGCCGCCCTCGCTCGCGGTGAGACGCGCAGTGTCGAGGACCACTTTCGAGAAGTGCGAGACCGCGTCCATGTTGATCCCGGCCTTGGTCGTCGCGAGGGAGACCGAGGAGCAGACGCGCGCGGTGGACGCGAGCGCCTCGGGGATGGACTCCAGCAGGGCGTGGTCGGCGTTGGAGTAGCCCTTGTGCACGTACGCGGTGTAGCCGCCGATGTAGTCGATCCCGATCTCCTCGGCGGCCGCGTCCATGGCGCGCGCGAAGGGGACGAGGTCCTTCGAGCCGGAGGCCGCCGCGACCAGCGCGATCGGCGTGGTGGCGACCCGCTTGTTGATGATCGGGATGCCCAGGTCCGACTCGATGCTGCCCGCCGTCTCCACCAGGTTGCGACCGTGGTGCACGATCTTGGCGTAGACCTTCTCGCACGACGACTCCAGGTCCGGGTCAGCGCAGTCGAGCAGGTTGATGCCGAGCGTGGTCGTTCGAATGTCGAACGTCTCCAGCTCGAACATCCGGACGGTCTCGAGGATCTCGTGGTCGGTGAACGGCATCGTGGGTCCTCCGCTAGACGCGGTGCATGAAGCGGAAGACGCTCTCGTGCATGACGCGGACGACGTAGTCGCCCTCCCCGCCGAGGCACTGGAGGCTGTCTTTGACCGAACCGAAGTCTCGTCCGGGGGGCACGGCGCAGGTGAACACCGTGTGGAAGTAGCCGCCGACGTTGCGCTGGCTGATGTCCGCCACGTCGCACTCGTGGGACGCGAGGGCGGCCGTGATCTCGGCGAGGACGCCGGGTCGGTTGCGCCCGACGACGGTCACCACCAGCCCGATGCCATCGGTGGTCGAGGGCTCGGGGAGGTGGGGCAGGGTCGCCTTGGCCCGCGCCGCGTCCGGTCCCCTGTCGGGGAGCGGCGGCGCGTAAGCGCCCGCGGGGCCAATGAGGCGGACGCCCGCGGTGGCCGCCGCCTCCGCGGCCTGGGGCGTCACGACGGTCCCCTCCTCGAGGAGGATCTCGGGGCCGCCGAGTCGCCGGACGTCCTCAGCTGTCAGGAATCTCTTGGTCATAGCTCGTTCACTCTCCGCCGATGGGCTCGGGGCCGGCCGGGCCGAGCCGCGTGACGGTGGCCCGTCCGCTCTCGACCTGGACGACGTAGGTGCCGTCCCTGGACTTGATGCGCGACCACAGATCGCTGGGAAGCGGAGACGCCGCGTCGGCCTCCGCGTAGATCACCTTCATGCCCCTTGAGAAGGCGAGGTCGAGGGCCGCGGGGGTCGCGATCCGTTCGGGGCCAAGGACAAGCTCGCGCGTGC
>CAJQPT010000260.1 GCA_905480285.1 uncultured bacterium | reverse complement strand
GTTGTCTCCGGAGGTGCAGACCACGGGGGTCTGGACCCAGGGGCCGATGGAGACCGGCGCGCCCAGGCTCCCGTTCAGGAAGCGTGCCCGGACCTGGACCGAGTCGTTGCCGCCGACCTCGAACAGGAAGAAGTCCGCGGCGGGGCCGGCTCCCGGGGTCCAGCCCGAGAAGCTGACCTCCCAGGGGGTCTGCGTGCTGGATCTCACGAAGTACGACTCGAGGTTGCGGCTGTCCGCGTTCCGGATGGAGCTCGAGCGGTTGGTGAGCTGGACCTCTCCGCTCGAGGTCCCCCACCTGAAATCGGAACGCTCGATCCAGGTTCCGGCGGATTGGATCCGCTCGACCATGGATCCTTGCACCTGGACGGAGAAGGACTGCGCCCCCGCCTGAGCGGCCAGCGTGAAGGCGAGGAAGGCGCCGAGGAACGTGCGGTCGGTCAAGCGAGTCCGGCCGCCAAGTACGCGAGATGAGAGCTGGGTGATCATGTGCCGAGGCCTCTCCTTGCGAACGGATCAGGCGCCTTGATGGGGGAGGCGCTCCGGGAGCAGGGCGAGGTGGTGCAGAGCAAAAGTCGCTGCCGCCAGGAGGGCGGCTCCCCGGACAGCGCTCCTGGGGGAGCGCGGCCGGGTCGCGGATTGAAATCGGACGCGGATGAAGCTGAGGAGGAGAAGGAAGTGAGGACGGGTGTCTGCGACACGAAGTCCGGGCGCTGCTGGGTTATCCTCACGCCATGGGACGCAGTGATAGACCATCAGGTTTCGGCAGTTTCGGGGATCTGCGGAAGGCGCTCAAGGGCAACCAGGGAGAAGAGCCAGAGAAGACGGATGAATCGGGAGTTGGGACCAGCCCCCAGGGTGTCCCAGACAGGGGCTGGACCCTCGAGACAGGCGACGAGGAGCCCTACGAGCTGACCGAGGAGGACCTGGAGGGGCTCCCGGACCCGGACAGCCAGATCCCGGCGCGGATCGCGCGGCGGCCCGGCGCCTTCGGCCCCATGGGGCACGGGCCAGCGTGCTACGCAGACGTGGACTCCGAGGAGATGGAGCTCGTGCGCTCGTTCCGCCTGCGCACCTTGTTCCCGGAGGATGTTCTCGGGGAGCTCGATGACCTGCCGGAGAACCCGGCTCCCGGGGACTACGAGGGCCGACTGGATCTCCGCGGGGAGGTGATCTTCACCATCGATGGTGCCGACGCGAAGGACTACGACGACGCCATCGCGATCCGGCCCAGGGACGGCGGTGGGTTCCACGTGAGCGTGCACATCGCAGACGTGAGCCACTACGTGCGGCCCGGGACGGCGCTGGACGACGAGGCGCTGGCCCGTGGGACCAGCGTCTACCTGCCCGATCAGGTGATCCCGATGCTCCCGGAGGCTCTGTCCAATGGGCTCTGTTCCCTCGTCCCGAAGCAGGACCGCCTCGCCTACTCCGTCTTCATGGAGTTCAACGAGGCCGGTGAGCGCCTCTCATCCAGCGTCGCCAAGAGCGTCATCTGTAGCGTGCACCGCGGGGACTACCGCATCGTCCAGGACCTCCTCGACGGGACCTCGACGCCCGAGACAGAGGAGATCGAGTTCCTGCGCCAGCCTCTCGAGCAGTTCAGCACCTGGACGAAGGTCCAGCAGCGGATCCGGGACGCCAAGGGGTCCCTGCGGATCAACTCGCGCGAGAAGAAGTTCGTGTTCGACGAGGCCCACGAGGTCGAGGCCATCGTGAACGCGCCCCGTTATTTCTCGCAGACGCTCATCGAGGAGACCGCGCTGGCGGCGAATCAGGCCGTCGGAGACCTCTTCCGCACCAAGGGGCTCCCGACGATTTACCGGGTCCACCCGGAGAAGGACCCCGAGGAGATCGAGCGGGTGGCCGCGATGCTGTCCAAGTTCGGGATCCGTGTCCCCGACAAGGATCGGCTGACGGGCCGCGACATCGGGCGCATGATCCGCCTCGCCCGTCGAAAGCAGAACGCCGAGGCCCTCGTGCAGCGGATCATGGGCCTGGTCGAGCGAGCGGTCTACGAGGTCAAGGACCACGAGGACGTGGCGACGCACTTCGGCCTGGCGCGCAAGGCCTACCTCCACTTCACCTCTCCAATTCGGCGCTACCCCGACCTTATCGTTCA
Source organism: uncultured bacterium (assembly GCA_905480285.1). Classification (GTDB taxonomy): domain Bacteria; phylum Planctomycetota; class UBA1135; order UBA1135; genus Saltatorellus. The sequence continues at coordinate 1,929 of CAJQPT010000260.1, read as the reverse complement.
CCGCTGGCTCCACTCGGTGGAGACGCGTCACGACGAGGCCGCGGAAGAGCTCAGCTCCCTCGCGCTTATTGACGAGCTGAATGACACGGCCTCCCACTGCAGCGTGCAGTCCGAGGCCGCCGGGATGGCAGAGATCGCCGTCAAGGACCTCAAGGTGTGCCAGTTCATGGAGCCGCGGATCGAGCAGACCTTTGACGCGAAGGTCCAGCGCGTCTCACGGGGCGGGCTCGAGGTGCACATCGGCGAGCTGAATGTCTCGGGCTTCATCCCGGCGCGCTCCATGGGAGATCGGCCCAAGGTCGACGGGGCGACCCTCAAGGTCTCGGTGGGCAAGCGGGTCCTCTCCTTCACGGAGGGCTACCAGATCTCAGTCCGCGTCAAGGACGTCGACTTCCTGCGGCTGCAGGTGTTGCTCGAACTCGCCGGCTAGCCGTGACGCCGATAAGCGGGGACGCCGACAAACGGGGCCCGGCGAGTGGGGACTACCGCTAGCGGGGCTTGCGGCCAGCGGGCTTACGGCTGGCCCGTGCCGCGGCGGCGGCCTCCGCAGCCGCCTTGCGCTGCGCCTTCTCCTCGGCCTTTCGTTGCTTCACCAGGTCGGGGCGGCGCTGCAGCTCGATCTCGGCGAAGCCTGCGGCGTTCTTGTGCCCGTTGTTCGTGCCGACGGCGACCTCGAGGACCGTCACCTTCAACTCGCGGATCACCTTCGCCTTGGGGAGCGGCAGGTAGGCCTTCCCGAAGTGGTCGGGGTCGAGTTCAAACTCGCCGACCTCGTTCCGGTTGACCTCGATCAGGACGCGCTTGGGCCTGCCCCAGGCATCCCGCTCGTCGGGCGCCTTGTAGTAGGGGGAGAGCACGACGTGATCGGCGCGTTGGGGGCGGTCAGGCTCGATGGAGATCCAGGGCTGCTTGTCGGTCGGTAGCGACAGCCAACCGTATCCGTGGGAGCCGTCCCGGACGTGGCGAGCGGGGTGACCGTTGTTGGCGATGCTGGACGCCCGGCAGGTGCTGAGGGTCTTGCTGAGCTCATCGCGTCCGAAGTCCTGCGAGGCCTCCCGCATGGGGACCGTCATGACCCCGTCCACGAGGACCTCGAGGGTGGGCGAGAGGAGCTCCACCTGTTCGCCCTCATCGTCGCCCATGGGGCGCACGTAGGCCTTCGCCAGGATCTTGTGCTTGCCCGGCTCGTCCATGCTGAATTGCGCGGCGAAACGCTCGCCCTTCGAGGGCTTCTGCGGGTCGCCTTCGATCGACCTGAGGACCTCGCCGGTGTCCGCGTTGACGTAGTCGACGCGCCAGACCCTGGGCCCCTTGCCGATCTCCTTGTCCCACTCGTGCTGCTGCCGGGTTCGGTCACCCCAGGAAGAGACCCACGCGGTCAGCGGGGTGTCGCCGGTGATCCTGACGGACAGGGGCAACTCCGGGTCATCGTCCCCGTAGCTCTTCGCTCCCCGCGGCTGGAGGCCCGAGGTCGGAGATGTGGCGCGCTTCAGGACGAGCACGCCGAAGCAGGTTCCAGGGTGGGGCTCGTTCTTGTTGTCGTTCCCGGTTCCCCACCGGCCCGAGGCGTGCTGCCTCCCGACCAGGTAGTTCGCAGCTTCCCGGTACCAGTCGTGGGTGCCGAAGGCCTTGCGCCCGGTCAGCCCGCCCACCCGCTCGAGCCCGTAGAGGTAGTAGAGGTGCCAGCGGGAGGGCGGGGCGGCCTCGATGCTCATGTGATCACCGAGCCAGCTCGCTCCATCCTCGATCGCGGCGTCGAGGACCCGAGCGTCTCGCTTGCTGAGATCTTTGCGGGCGGACAGTGCCTGCCGCCCGAGCTCGATGATGGCGACCCCTGCCGCCGTCATGGAGCCGGTGACCGCGGTCCCCTGCTTGTAGGAGAATGACCCATCGTCTCGCTGGATGTTCAGCGCGTAGTCGATGCACTGC
>CAJQPT010000259.1 GCA_905480285.1 uncultured bacterium | reverse complement strand
TCCAGCGGCTGATCCGCGATTGTTATGTGCAGTCGCACACCCGTTACATCGAGCAACGCTCGTCCGAAGCGTCTGCGGCCTCGGACCAGCGCGCTGCCTCCAACTCACTCACGTCCGATTCACCCCTCTCGGCACCCCCCCTCGGCCCCCACGGCGGCCCTACCGATGACTCCCCTCGCCCTCAACCAGGGGGACGACCTTGTCCATGAAGGCCCGCATGTTCTGAACGACCCGGGCGCTGTCGTGATTGAAGAAGTCGAACCAGAGCATGAGGCAATCCTCATCGTGATACCTCTCCCTGACCTGCTCCGCCACGGCGGCGGCGTCGCCGATCACCGCGTTCTGGGCCGCCTCTTCGAGGGCCGCGGGGTCCAGCGTGCCCTGAAGGGCCGTCCAGTACGCGCTGAGCGCGGACCGCGCCTCCTCGGCAGCCGCGCTCCGCCGCTCCTCGACGGTCAGGTCGGCCTGTTCGTTGAGAAACACCATCACGGTCCTGGGCATGTGGGCCCGGGTCCACGTCCCACCGTCCCCATGGAAGCTCTCGGCCATCCGAGCGTGGGTCGCCTCGATCACCTCCCCTGGCGTGATCGAGAGGTTGAAGACCTTGACCGGGAGCCATTGATTCACCGCCACCTGCAGGTCCGGGTCGCGGCTCCCGAGCACCAGGTCCAGGAGCTCCAGCCGGAAGTCCTGGGGGACCACCTTCATGGCGTCAAACGTCCAGCGCCGCGGCACGGCCACTCGCCCCGACGAATCCAGCGCCCCGCACGCTGCGGCCTCGTCCCGCACCCGCGCCCAGAGCTCCTCCGACCTGAAGCTCTCCCGGGACAGCATCGTCGGCTGCGTCTCGTCGCTCGAGAGCACCTCCCCCCGAATCAGCCGGAGGAAGATCTCGCAGGCTTCGGCGAACACGCACCCGCGGAGCGCGGGCCAGGCAAGGCGCTCCAGCTCGTCGCGCGGGACGATCCCATGGGCGCGATTGATGAACTCAAAGCGCCCGCTGGAGAACCCGATCCGCAGACGCCGCACCTCCCCCTCTTCCAGCCCATGCAAGGCCAGGAAGGCCGCCAGGCGCTCCGCGTGAGCGATCGGGCCGCCATTCGCCAGGAGGTTCAGCACCGCGCTCCCCACCTCGATTCGATCCGTCCGCGCGAAGATCCGCGTGGCCAGCTGGAGGATGTCCGTGTTGAGCCCCACCTCGCCCTCCCAGTGAGGAATGACGGGCTCCGCGTGGACCTTCTGTACCTCGCTGGAGAGGTGCGACTCCGCGATCCATGCCGTCGAGTAGCCGAGCCGATCCGCGGCCTCCACCTGCTCGAAGAAGTTCCGGAACATCTCCGCCTCGGAGGGCGTCTCGCCGGCCACCGGGGTTTGGGAGATGGAGAAGAAGACGTCGTACTTCAAGCGAGCGTCCGCGGGGGACTGGGCTGAACGGTGAGCGCGGAGTCAATCAGCGCGGCTTGGGACCCCGCCGCGACCAGAGGGGGGGGGCACGGGGCTTCCACCTGGCGGCCAGGGGATGAGGCACCCGCCGCCGCCCCACGCTCGCCTATGGAATGCCGAATGGCAAGGGTGCCTACCCCATGCCCATCGAGTCCCCGCCAGGCGCCAGCGGGCGAAGTCCACCTCGCCCGGCGGCGCACATCCGGTCCACCGCAGCCCGCCGCATCAAGAGCGGTCGAGGTACGCGACCACGTGATAGCCCATCACCGCCGCATAGAGGGCACTGAGGCCCCAAAGCGCTGGGCGCGTGAAGCGGAAGCGCACATGCAGGAGGAGGAACAGGGTCGCGCTGAAGGTCACCGCGATCTTCGCCAGCCCGAAGAGCCTGGGCCCGCCGTCCTCCAGCACCCAGTTCATCAGCGGGTTCGCCTCTCCACCTCCCGCCGCGACGTGCCGGAGCGTCAGGAAGAGGTCAAGGATGGCGGCCAGGCCGATCCACACCACCAGCCCAACCTCCTGCCGCGTGTATCGATCCACGTAGATCGAGCCCACCTCGCCCTCACGTCGCCCCCCCCTGCGCCGTCCACCAAGCCAATAGCGCGACAACATCGGCGTCGGCCCTCGCCGTCGGTCTGCGCCACGCGGGCGCCCATGCCCCTCCTCCGCCGGATCGGGCACGGAGAGGATGGCGTCATCAGGATCCTGCATCGCTCGTAACGCGCAGCCTACCACGGCGCATGAGGCCCCGCGGGAGGGGAACCGAGCGCCGCCCTCGGAGGCGCCCCTGCTGAGCCGAACGAGCCCGTCCAGTAAGGCAGAGCGGTGCACCAATCTCACCGGCGCGCTGACTCCATACCGCCGCCACAGTTCTCACCTCGCGCGCCCGTCAAAGCGCGGTGCCGGCCTCGCGCAGGCAACGATCGCGGTGAGGTGGAGCCGCCCCATCGCCGCTGACGGCGGGGCGACGCCACGATGCCCGCTCCCGCAGGCGTGCATCAACCGGATCCACGCGACCCAGTTCCCTCGATCACCGCCGCGAAGGGGAGGCGCGCGGACAGCGCCGGCCCTAGGGTGGGGCGATGCTCACCCTCTCCGACGGCCGCGAGGCCGCGTTCATCTCCGAGTCCGGAGCCCCCGCCCCCGGTGAAGTCACGCGGGTGGACGACACGCTCTCTGCCGACGCGGCGCTGCACCTGCTCAGGGCGGGGGACGCGCTCCTCTGGGAGGGGGACTACAGGAACGGCACGGCCCT
>CAJQPT010000258.1 GCA_905480285.1 uncultured bacterium | reverse complement strand
GACCGACCGGCACGAGGAGGTGCTCTCCCGGGACGACGTGGATGCGGTCCTCATCGCGACGCCCGACCACTGGCACACTCACCAGATCATCGACGCCTGCGTGGCGGGCAAGGACGTCTACTGCGAGAAGCCCCTCACCCTCACCCTCCGGGAGTCACAGCTCGTCATCGTGGCGGCGCGCAAGCACGGGGTCGTCTTCCAGACCGGGAGCCAGCAGCGCACCGAGTTCGGCCAGCGCTTCGTACGGGCCGCTGAGGCCGTCCGGGCGGGCCGGATCGGCAAGGTGCAGTCAGTGCACGTCGGAGTCGGCGACTCGCCGGTGTGGTGCGATCTTCCGGGTGAGGCGCCTGAGCCCGGCCTGGACTGGGACCGCTGGCTCGGCCCGGCCCCCGAACGCGCCTATAACGAGATTCTCAGCCCCCGCGGCGTCCACGGCCACTACCCGAAGTGGCGCTCCTACCGGGAGTACGCGGGGGGTGGGCTCGCCGATATGGGGGCGCATCACTTCGACATCGCCCAGTGGGCTCTCGGCATGGACCGCTCTGGCCCGGTCCGGGTGGTGCCCCCGTCGGATCCGACCTCAAAGCGTGGGGCGACCCTCGTCTACGCGGACGGGGTCCGCCTCGTGCACGGCGGCCCCAGCGGCGTCACCTTCATCGGGGAGGAGGGGCTGATCGCGGTGGACCGCGGCCGGATCTCCAGCGTCCCGGGCGGCGCCCTTGAGTGGGAGGGGGAGGGCGAAGAGCGCCTCCCCCGGTACGACGGGCACGTGGCCAACTGGCTCGGGTGTATCCGCGACCGGAGCACCCCGATCTGCGACGTGGAGGTCGGCGCGCGCAGCGCAGCGATCTGCCACCTCATGAACATCGCGTACTGGCACCGCAAGGAGCTCACCTGGGACCCCGGGGCCTGGCGCTTCGAGGAGGAGGGCGCCAACGCCTGGGTCGACTACTCTCGCCGATCGGGCTACGGCCTCCCGGGCTTCTGAGCGGCCGCCGGCCAGCGGCCGGGTCAGGGCGCGAGGCCGTCGATGACCCTGTCGAGGTCCCTGAACGCGGTGTCGGCGTCAAAGGGCATCACCGCGTCCCTGGCGGCGCGGCGGCGTGACGTGGAGCGCAGGGGTCTGGGGTCACGGGCGAGTGCGACGAGGCGCCCCGCGAGGTCGGAAGGATCCTGGAGGAGGCCGGTCAGGGGGTCGGCGCCCTCGTAGCCCGAGAGGAGCGCAGGGTAGTTGAGGCGGTCTGGCGCGAGGGGGGAGCCGCCGGCGGCCATGGCCTCGGTGAACGCGACGCCGAAGAACTCGTGGCGCGCGGTGGAGGCGACGACGTCGCAGCGGCCGAGGATCTCGAGGTATCTGGAGCGATCCTCCACGTGCCCGGAGGTTCGCAGCCAGGGGCGCATGAGGTCCAGCGCCTCGGCGGCCTGGGGGCCGGCCTTCGCCGGGTGTCCTCCGAGCAGCTCGACCTCGAAGTCCGCCCCCTTGGAGGCCGCGCGGGTCAGCGCGTGCGCGAAGGCCAGGGGGTCCTTGTCGGGCTCGAGGCGGTGGGGGAAGGCGATCCGGAGCGGACCGTCCCCGCCCGGGCCGAGGGGGACGGACGAGAGCTCGGGCATGGGAGGCACCACCGTGGCCGCGTCGAGTGCGCTCGCGAGCTCGGCCCGGGGCGTCGGGCGAGGGAGGCGCCGGAGGACCTCGTCCGCAGCCCCGCGGAACTCCTCCAGGTGGAACCTGGAGTTGAAGACCACCCGATCCGCTCGCACCGCGCTGAGGATGTTGCTGAACCCGTGGGTCAGGTCTCGCTCGGCCTGGCCGCCGGGATAGGTCAGCTGGGTCTCATGGAGGTACATGAGCGACGGCCGGCCGGCCCAGCTCGGCGGGAGGAAGCCGTGGAGTCTGGGGAGGTCCACGTATCCGCTGCACGCGATCACATCCGGCGGCGCGGCGGTATCCACGCTTCGGGCCAACTCCCAGGCGCTGGACTCCTGGCGCCACTTCCAGTGGCGCGGCGCGAGGCCGTGGACCGAGAGGCGGTGTCGTGTTCGCGCGCCCCAGGCGTCCAGGAAGGCGCGGTGGCTGCCGCCGAACCAGGGCTCGAAGAACGCGATCGAGAGGGAGAGCACGGTCCGATCCTAGCCGCAGGGCGTGAGCTGTCTGGTCTGGGGGCTCGGCTTCCGGGGATCTGGCTTGTCGCCCCCGCGGGCGCCGCCGATCATGGGGGCTCGCAATCGTCAACGCCCGAAGAACATGGACAAGCAAGCCGTCGTCGCCACCCTCAACAAGATCCTCGAGATGGAACTCGCGGGGGTCGTCCGTTACACCCACTACTCGCTGATGGTGTACGGACCGTACCGCATGCCCATCGTGGACTGGCTGCGGGCCCAGGCGACCGAGTCGCTGCTGCACGCCCAGCAGGCGGGGGAGATGATCACTCAGCTCGGGGAGCACCCGAGCCTCGCGATCGGCCCGCTGCTCGAGACGCACGACCACGACATCGAGGCGATCCTCAAGGAGTCCCTCGAGCACGAACGCGACACGCTGGGCTTCTACAACGAGCTGCGCCAGCGCGTCGAGGGCCACTCGGTGATGCTCGAGGAGTACGCGCGCCAGATGCTCGCCACCGAGGAGCAGCACCTCGGCGAGGTCGACCGCATGCTCCGCCGGCCCGGTGACGTCGCCTCGGCGGCCGTCGGGCTCATGGGCTGAGGCCGAGCTGATGGCCGCTCGCAAGCGCTTCAGCGTCATGCGGGATCCGGTGCACGGAGACGTGTACCTGACCCATGAAGAGCTCCGTGTGCTCGACACGCCGGAGATGCAGCGCATGCGCGGCATCAAGCAGCTGGGGCCGGCCTACCTGGTCTTCCCCGGGGCGCTGCATACCCGCTTCGATCACTCGATCGGGACGGTGCACGTGGCGCAGAAGATGATCGACGCGATCAACCTCTCGTTCCAGCTGGACCCCGCGCGCGGGATCGCCATCGGGGACGAGGAGGCGCGCGTCATCCGGATGGCGGGGCTGTTGCACGACGTGACGCACATCCCGTTCGGCCACAACATCGAGGACCAGGACGCGCTCTTCGAGCGCCACGACTCGGCCTATCGCTACGAGAGGATGTTCAGCCGGGACACGCCCATCGGCAAGATCCTGGAGGAGCTCGGGCTCCGGGAGGAGGTCTTCAGCGTCCTCACGAAGCCCGGCACCCCCGGGCGCCGGGACGTCCCTCCGTACTGGGGGCAGGTCCTCTCGGGGACGATCGCCGCGGACATCCTCGACTACCTCGCGCGGGACGCCTACTTCACGGGGCTCCGGCTCCAGGTCGACGAGCGCGTCCACAGCTACTTCAAGATCGATCGCTCCACCGGCAATCTCTACATCGACCTGGCGAAGCATGACCTCCTGCGGGAGGACATCCTGAGCGAGATCGTCCGCATGCTGGAGGCGCGGTACTTCTTCAGCGAGCGCGTTTACTACCACCACGCCAAGGTCGCCGCAGGCGCGCTGGTCGCCCGCGCCATCGACCTCCTCGTGCGGGAGGAGGCGCTGGGCGAGCAGGACCTCTACGGCACCACGGACAGCTCGATCCTCGAGGTGCTCCTCCGGGCCGCGGCGAGGTGTCAGCCGGGGACGCAGGCCACGGTCCGAGACCTGGTCGAGCGCTTCCAGGAGCGGCGGTTGTTCAAGCGCGCGTGTGTCTTCCCGGCCTATGAGAACGCGGAGGTTCAGGCGGAGCTCGTGGACCGCTTCTTCGCCGCAGGCGGCGGGGAGGCGCGGGCCCTCGTCGAGGGACGTATCGAGGAGACGGTGCGCTTCGCCACGGGCCGCGAGATCAAGGTCATCGTCTACTGCCCCGCGCGGGAGATGCAGCTCAAGGAGGCTCGCATTCACGTCCGCTGGCCTGGCGTGGAGGGCGTGCACCCGCTGTCGGACTTCGCCGACAGGGTGCCGAGGCTCGGCGACCTGGAGCGCTCGTACCGCGACCTGTGGAAGTTCTACGTGCTCTGCGACGATCCGGATCGGGACGTGCTCTTGAAGGTCCAGGAGGTCGCCGCGGCGGAGTTCCCTGGGGCCCGGAACGTCTACTCGATCGCTCCGGCCTGACCGCCAGCGGAGACCTCGGATCACCCGAGGGAGTTGGACGCGCGTGGGGGGGCCGGCGCCTCGGACCAGCGCGAGAGGGCCCGCACCCTGGGCGGGGCCCGGCCTCGAGCGCTAGCCCCGTCAACCGCCGCGTGACCTGCTCCTCTGTACCTCGAACGAGGCCGGGCTGATGGGAGGGTGCCGGAGCGCGACTGGCCCCACCCGCGGCGGCGGAGGGGGGTCTTCGGGGTCATCGGGGGCGACTCAGGGGCGCGTCGAGAGGAACCTCTCGAGGCGGGTGAGGGCTTCCACGAGGCGCTCCTCGCTCAAGGCGTAGGAGAGGCGGATGTGTCGCGGCGCTCCGAAGGCGGTGCCGGGCACGGTCGCGAGGGCCTCGGCTTCAAGGAGGTCGGCGCAGAATCCCTCGCTGCCGCGCTCGTCGAAGCGCTCGTGGAGGTCCGGGAAGGCATAGAACGCGCCCTTGGGCTCGGGGCCCCGAAGTCCCATGCGATCGAGCCCGTCGATGACCACCTGCCGCCGTCGATCGAAGGTGGCGATCATCTCCTTCACCTCCTCGGGCTCCTCCACGAGGCAGGCCTCGAAGGCGCGCTGGGAGATGTAGTTCGGGCAGCCAGAGATCTGGCTCTGCAGGTTGCCCACGGTCCGGGCCAGGTCAGGGGTCGCTGCGAGGTAGCCGATTCGGTATCCCGTCATGGCGAAGATCTTGCTCGCGCCATCCACGAGCACGGTGCGCTCCTTCATGGCCGGCGAGATGGAGGTCGGGGAGACGTGCTCCGCGCCGTCGAAGACCAGCCGCCCGTAGATCTCGTCCGAGATCATCCACAGGTCGTGCTCCTCGCAGATCGACGCGAGCTGCTCGAGCTCCTCCCTGGTCCAGACGTAGCCAGACGGGTTGCTGGGAGTGTTGAGCATGACCCCCCGGGTCTTCCCAGTGATCGCCTCGCGGACGGCGTCAAGGTCTGGGGCGCAGGTGCCGTCCGGCCTTGGAGCGGCATGCACCGCCACGCCGCCTGCCAGCTGAACCTGGGCGTAGTAGCTGCTCCAGGCGGGATCCAGGAGCACGACCTCGTCGCCGGGGTCGACCAGCGCCAGGAGCGTGTGGCTCAGGGCGTGCTTGGCGCTGTGGCAGATCACGACGTTCTCTGCGCCGAAGGGGACGCCGCGCGTCTGGCTGAGATGCCCGGCCACCGCCTGCCGGAGCGAGGCGAGCCCGGCGGCGGGCGTGTACTTCACGGCGCCGCCGTCAATCGCTGCGATCGCCGCCTCGCGGGCGAGGCGAGGCGCATCAAAGTCGGGCTCACCGACCGCCATGTTGATGACGTCGCGGCCGGCGGCAGCCATCTCCTTGGCGGAGGCGGCGAGGGCGAGGGTGACCGAGCCCTTGAGGCTGGAGACGCGCTGACTCAGTTCCATGGGGGTCCTGGAGGTGGGAAAGGCCAGATGGTGCCCACCCGGCGGCTGTTCCGGCACGAATCTCGACCTGAAATCGGGGAAGCCAGGGCGGCCCCGGTCGTAGATTCTCCATCTGTGCCCAGCCCCGGGTAACCCCTCCGGTAGACCGACACGAACATGACCCTCAAGAAGCGCCTCATCAAGCTGGGCTGTATCGGCCTGCTGCTCCTCTCGTTCATCGGCTACTTCGCCTTCTCGACGCTGCTCTTCTCGCCCCTCGAGGGGCGGTTCAACGCGGACGTCGCGGGGCTGATCCCGAGGGATGTGGACCTCTACGTGGCGAGAGCCGAGCTCCGGACCGCCTTCACCGACTTTCCCGACCTTGCGGTCATGGAAGAGCTGGAAGGTAACGATGGGTATCAAGCGCTGGTGACCTCCTCCGAGTGGGCGGACTTCGCGCAGGAGCAGCGGATCGAGGCGCTCCTGGCTGACGTCCGCGGGCAACTCGGACAGCTGCCTGCCGGGCTCGACCTCCTCGACATCATCGGCGGGGAGGACTTCGCCGTGGCCGCCAATTTCACGGGGCGCTCCTTCGAGGACGCGGAGTGGGCGGCCTATGCGCGGCTCTCCCTGTGGGGGCGCGGCGCGGTCTCCGGGCTCGAGTATCCGGGGCTGCTCGGGCTCGAAGATCAGGGCATCACCGTTGAAGGGGCTGGGGGCTTGAAGACGATCAAGTCCGCGCAGCTTCCGCGACCCATCCACGTTGCGCGGATCAAGGATGTCGCGATCATCGGCACCTCCCGTGATCTCGTCGAGCGTGCGGTCCAGCTCGAGGCGACCGGGTCCAAGGACTCGCTCCTGCTCGCCGCGCCGTACAACGACTCGATCCTGTCTGTGGAGCGCGACGACAAGCAGCGTGACTTCGAACTGCAGGTTGACCTGCGCGAGCTGCGGGAGTCGTACGGGCTGACCGAGGGGCTCTTGAAGAAGGACGACGAGCGCTTCACGCCGGCGTTCCTCGCGCGGCTCCTGCCGCTGGACGCCATCCGTCGAGTGCTCGGGGTCGTGGACTTCGAGGAGGGTGTCGACATCGACCTGAGCGGCGACTTCTCCTCGGAGCTGATGACGGCGGCCCAGGAGCGGATCTACCGCTTCAAGGGCTTCGACCAGGATGAGGTGCTCGAGGTCGCCCGCTTCGCCCCAGACGACAGCACGCTCTTCGTCTACATCCGTGGGCCGATCGCGACCATGCTCCAGATGGTGGTGGACTCCCTCGAGCCCGCGGCGCGGAGCAACCTTGAGGGGTCGATCAAGCAGATCGGCGTCAACAGCATCGCGGACCTGATCGGGATCCTCGATAGCTCGCTCGTTGACCGGGTGGCCTTCATCGCTCGCCCGAATGACTGGGGCTACGAGTCAGACATGGAGCTCGACCCCGAGTCAGGTGAGATGGTCTACACCGGGCCACCGAACGACGGGGCGCCGGTCTTCGCCTGGGCCGTCGTCACCTGGATGGCGGACGAGGCAAAGCTGGTCGACCTGCGTGAGAAGGTCACCGTCGCGGGCTCTCGGATCGGCATTCAGGGGGCGAAGCCTGGTCAGTCCGGGTTCTTCAAGAAGCCCATCGGTGGCGGCCTCACGGTACGCGAGTACTGGTCCCAGCTCATCCCGGGGACCGGGCACCTCGCGTCTCTCATGTATGGAGACAACCTGCTCCTCTCGAATCGCTACGCGCTCATCGACTCGCTGGTGAGGAATCGCAACGGGCAGTCTGCTGCCGTGCCACGCCTGTCCAACAGCAGGGATTTTCAGGTGGCCCTGATCGACTCTGTACCCAGCGCCAACGTGCTCGCCTGGCTGAACCCCGCCACGGGCAGCGCGCTGCTAAGAGACCAGGCACGCCTCGACGCAAAGAACCGGATCACCCGCTCCATTGACTACGCGACCAAGCGGCGCGAGGTGGAGCGGGACGTCCTGTCGAGGGTCTTCGGTGGTCGGCCGCGCGCGCAGTTGACGGCGGACGATATTCGCCGGCTGGACGACCTGGTCGACCAGCAGCTTGTGTCCTTCACCGAGCAGATGGTCGCGTCGAACATGCCGCGGGAGCTGGAGGAGGTCCAGCGCCTCAAGACCTACCTGGACTCGGTGAGGTCCGTGCTGACGATGATCCGCCTCTCCCCGAAGGACTTCGAGTTGACCATCCGAGCCGACGTACCGATCGACGGGGAGTGAGAGCCCGGTGGGCCCTCGGCCCCGGTGTCCGTTCGTCCTTGGCGCTGGCCTGGAACTCATCGTGCCGGCGACGCGTCGAGCGGAGAGGGGCCGTGAGCGCGTATTCCTCCGGAGGGCGGGTGCGCCCCTCTGCTCCTCTGAGCCCTCTCGTCCTGGCCGGGAACGACTGGCCGCGCGGCGAAGCCGCCCGGAGCCCGAGCGCTCCCGGGGGGATGTGACCCACACCGTGCTCCGCTCCTTGCGGACTCCGTCGCTGGGGAGGGGCCGGCGTTGACAGGCGCGGCCTCGATCCCTTCGCCCCGACCCGGTGTTGGATCCCCTGCGTCTTGGATCCCCTGCGTCTTGGATCCACGGCGTCTTGGATCCACTGCGCGGAGGCATACGGCGCGGAGGCATACGGCGCGGAGGCACACGGCGCGGAGGCACATCGTGCGGAAGCAAGCCCGGGCCCGTCCGCCGAGCCCGTCCGCTTGGCCCGTCCGCTGGACCGACCTGCCGCCCCTTTGAGGCACAGGGTCCAAGCAAGAAGGCGCGTGAGGCTTCACCTTGCGACCCCTCTCAAGAGGGGGAAGGTGGTGCCCGGAACTGGAATCGAACCAGCACGGGTATTATCCCACCAGATCCTTAGTCTGGCGCGTCTACCAATTCCGCCACCCGGGCTCCATCACGCGGCGCCGTGGCGAATTGCCGCGGCATCCTTCTGCTTGTCAATCCCGGCCAGAGCAGCGCACTGTCCGAGGCTGGGAAGATTAGGGACGAATGCCCCGGTCGGCAACCGTCAGAACCACTTTTGCGTGTTTGAGGTGAATCGGGGCGCACTAAGATCTTCGCGACCTCGGCCGGCACGTTTCGCTGGAGGGGCGCTCAGAATCCAATCTACACCCTCTCCTCGACGATGTCCCAACTCCGTGGCCACGCGCTCATCGGTCAATCCGGCGGCCCCACCGCAGTCATCAACCAGAGCCTCGTCGGGCTCGTAGAGAGCTGCGTTGAGCACCCGGACATCACGGGGGTCTACGGCGCCCTGAACGGGATCCAGGGCATCATCGAAGAGCGCCTGATCGACCTCGGCCGCGAGTCCCGCGAGGAGCTTGAGCGGGTCGCCATGACGCCTGCTGCGGCCCTCGGCTCCGTCCGCAGGAAGCCGACCGCGGAGGCCTGCCGGCGCGTCCTCGACGTGTTCAAGGCCCACGACATCCGGTACTTCTTCTACGTCGGCGGGAACGACTCGGCGGAGACGGCCCACCTTCTCAACGAGGCCGCCCTTGAGATCGGCTACGAGGTCCGCCTCTTCCACGTCCCGAAGACCATCGATAACGACCTCGCCGGCTGCGACCACACCCCCGGGTTCGCTTCCGCGGCGCGCTTCGTTGCCCAGGCATTCATGGGCGATGACCAGGACAACCGAAGCCTGGGCGGGGTGAAGATCAACGTGATCATGGGGCGTCACGCCGGGTGGCTGACTGCTGCGAGCCGGCTCGCGCGCCGCCACGAGGGAGACGGACCTCACCTGATTTACCTCCCCGAGGGAGTCTTCGATCGGCAGGAGTTCTGCGACCGGGTCGAGGAGATGCTCCTGAAGCACGGACGCTGCCTGGTGGCCGTCTCCGAGGGCATCCATGACGCCGAGGGCAAGGTCATCGCCAGCGGCACCGAGGTGGACAGCCACGGCAACATTCAGCTCTCGGGAACCGGCGCCCTCGGCGACTACCTCTCCGAGCTGGTCAAGGCCAAGGTCTCGGCGGCCAAGCGCGTCAGGGCGGACACGTTCGGCTACCTGCAGCGTAGCTTCTTCGGGGTCATCTCCGAGCAGGACGCGCTCGAGGCCCGCGAGGTGGGCCGGGCCGCCGTTCGGGTCGCCACATCGGGCGACTGCCAGCACGGCTCACTGGCCATCCAGCGCGGGACCAATGAGGGGACGTACGAGCCGCTCTACGTGGTGAACGACCTCTCGGTCGTGGCCGCAGCGACCCGCCATGTACCCGAAGAGTTCATCGAAGGTTCAGATGATGTCTCGAGTGCGTTCGTGGAGTGGGCGACGCCGCTGGTCGGCGCGCTCCCCGTGCCCGGGCGTCTCGCGAGCCACCCGGTCACGCCCAAGACTGGCGCGACTCAGCTCAGCTGAGCTCGCGGGCTTCGTGCCGAATGCGGAGGCGACGGCCTCGCGCATTCGGCATATCATGGGGAGCATGAATCAAGGCAAACTCTCCGTCGGGTGCCTCCTGGCCACGCTCTTCCTGACCACGTTCCTTCTCGCCGGCGCAAGCCTGGGGCAGGAGCCGGTCGCCAAGTCCGCCCCGGCGGCAGACGCAGCCAAGACGGGGACGCTGACCGGGTCCGTCAAGTTCGAGGGCGAGCTCCCGGAGGTGAAGGAGCTGGTGGTCTCGGCGAAGTCGGCCAGCGGCTGCTGTCCTCCGGGTGAGGAGGTCGACCGGCAGGATCTCAGCCTTGTGATCGGCGAGGATCGGGGCCTCCAGGGCGTGCTCGTGACCGTGAAGGTGGACGGCGTGAAGGTGAAGGTCCCTGACAAGCCGTATGAGCTGGATCAGAAGGGCTGTCGCTTCACACCGCACATGCTCGTCGTGCCGAAGGGGGCGAAGGTGGCCTTCCTGAACTCGGATGAGACGTCCCACAACGTCCACCTGATCACGGTCCTGAACCCCGACCTCAATCAGACCGTCCTGGCCGGGAAGCGTCTCGAGCGCACGTACAACGAACCGGAGCGCATCAAGGTCACGTGCGACATGCACACCTGGATGAAGTCCTGGCTCGTCGTCACGGACGCCACGCACTGGACCATCACGGACGAGAGGGGCCAGTTCACTCTGGAGGGTCTCCCGCCGGGTGAGCACGAGGTCTCCCTCTGGCATGAGACGCTCGGCTCGAAGACCATGAAGGCCGTTGTCGGCGAAGACGGCACGGTCGCGCCGCTCGCCGTTCAGATGGCCAAGAAGAAGAAGAAGACTCGTCGCCGCCGGCGCTGAGTCACGCCTGATCCTCGGCCCGAGGAGTCAGAGGGTCCCGCCGAGGCCGCCAGGGAGGTCTCCCTCGCCGAGGTCGAAGCCGTCCTGACCGCTGCCGCTGTTCCCGCCACCATTGGGGTAGCCTCCGCTGTCGGCGTCTCGCGGCTTCCAGGGGGGGCTCCAGGCGTGGACCCGCCGCGCCACGGAGACGAGGACCTCGTCGTCGAGCTCAGCCTCCAGGCTCTCGAGCGTGGCGCTTGGATCGCCGCCTGAGCGGCGCGCGAGGTTGCGGTCGATCAGGGTCAACAGCCGCTGCCGCACCCTCGAGGAGGAGATGACCGCCCTCTGAACCAGCGGCAGAAGCTCACTGGCGCGCGAGGTGGGGAGGCCTCGGCGGCGGCACATTCGGTGCAGTAGGCGTTCTGCGTCCATTGGGTGGGGGCCTTCGGGAAGGGGGAGCAGCAGGCGGGAGGGAGGAGGGAGAGGTCGCGGCTCCACGCCTCAGCGCAACGGTACCCGGCTCAGGCCGGTGGGGCTTCAGGCCCACATTGGGACTCGCGGCGGCAGCGCAGCCGTGGCTTCAGAGGGGGGCGGAGAGGTGCCGAACTTACCCCTAGCCGTCCCCACGGCGCTCTCCCCACGCCCTGCCGGTGCAGCGCGTCCAATCTCCCCAGGCCACTCCCCATGGCATGCGTCTCTCGTTCTCCCTCGCCGTTCTGATCGGAACGGCCGTAGGCCTCTTCGTCAGCGAAGGCGCCGCCCAGCGTTCCCCTGCCGTACAGGCGGGGACCGCCCTGCGCATGGACGTTGAGGAGGCCTTCGAGCGGTCTGAGTTGGTGTTGGAGGGGCGCGTGATCGGCGCGACCAGCCGTGCGCTGGGTGACGGGGTCGTGTGCACCGATTACGAGCTGGACGTCAGCCGGACGTTCTGGGGAGACGATCAGCCGTCGAGGATCATCAGTCTGCCTGGCGGCGTTCTCCCGACGGGTGAGGGCATGCTCATCCCCGGCCTGCCCGGGCTGGTGGAGGGCGAAGATCTCCTTCTCCTGCTCGGGGACCGCGCCGCAAACGGCCTCCGAATGCCGACGGGGCTGGGGCAAGGCAAGTACCGCCTCGTCAGAGAGGCAGACGGGGACCGCCTCGCGGTCCGGACCGCAGAGGATCTCGTCCTTGTCTCGCGGGGCCGGGCGCGGAAGGTCAACGGGCGCGACGTCATCGACTACGCCGAGCTCGTGGGACGAATCGAGTCCGCCGCCCAGCTGCGCGCTGCGACGACGGGAGGAGGGCGGTGAGGCTGCTGTCGGACCCAAGGCGCCGGGGAGGGCTGCTGCGCTTTGTCATCGTGGCCACGCTGGTCGCGTCGGCGACGGCTCACGTCAGGCTCCGCTTCGTACAGAACGGAAATGACCTCTATTGGTCCGACCCTCAGGCGGTGTCCATTGCGATCCAGGAGGCGGGCTCGGACAACATCTCCGACGCGAGCCACGTCACGGCCATCGGGAACGCCGTGGATAGCTGGAACGCCGCCGGTCGGACCACCTTCGGGCTGGTGAACGCCGGGGTCACGTCGCGGACAGACTGGGAGAGCAACGACATCCACCTGGTGACGTTCGATGAGAACAACTCCAGCGGCTTCTTCACGGGCAGCTCGGGGACCGTCGCCATCACGCCGGTCAGCTTCTTTGAGAGCGGCCGGATCGTCGACGCGGACGTCCTCTTCAACGGGAAGAACTTCAGCTTCACGACCAGCGGGCGGAGCGGGCGCTTTGATATTCAGGACGTGATGGCGCACGAGCTCGGTCACGTGGCGGGCCTCGATCACTCCGGAGTCTGTGGGTCGACAATGTTCCCGTACGTCGACTCCACCGTCATCCTCCATCGGAGCCTGAGCCGCGACGAGGGGTCCGCGCTCGCGAGCATCTATCCGTCCTCGAGCCAGGGCAGGATCAGCGGGCGTGTCTGTCGTCAGGCAGATGGGACCGGCGTCTCGGGCGCCCACGTCTCCGTGCGGGACGCCGGGGGTCGGGTGGTCGCCGCCGCCCTCGCGGAGGCCTCGGGGTCCTTCGTCATCGGCGGGCTCCAGCCGGGCACCTTCACGGTCATCGCGGACCCCCTCGACCAGCCGGTCTCGGCGTCCAACCTCGGCGGCGGCCAGAGCGTCGCCACCGACTTCGAGGCGGGCGTCCTGGGGACGGTGGAGGTCGTCGGCTCGGAGGTCCAGTCCATGGGGACGGTTCACGTGGGAGCCGACGTCTCGGTGCGACTCGGTCGGGCCTCTGACCGCTACCCGCTGCGGGTCGTGGCGGGGGAGACGACCAGCCTCGTGATCGGAGGGGTGGGCCTGTTGGCGGGGTCGACGATCCTCGCGAGCGATCCGAACGTCGGGGTCTCGAACGTGCTCTGGTTCGGGTCGAGCGTGCGGCTGGACCTGACGGCGCCGAGCGGCGCTCTCCCTGGGCACATCGACCTCACGGTGACGACCTCGTCCGGTTCGCAGGACATTCTGGTGGGCGGGCTCGAGGTCACGCCACCAAGCCCGACGGTGTCCTCCGTGACCCCGGGCTCTGGCGATCCGTCGGGGGGGGATACGGTCACGGTCGCCGGGACTGGCTTCCGCCGCGGCGTCCGCGTCGTGATCGGGGACCGGGTCTATGTGGACGGCGAGGTGGGGGGGTGCACGCTGATCGACGAGAACACGCTCACGCTGACCACGTCGGCGACGATCGCTGGAGAGCACGACGTGGTCGTGATCGACGCCTCGGGCGTCGAGGGGCGTGGGAGCGACGCCTTTACCGTCAGCGCTCCGCCTGTGCTCGAGAGCCTCTTCCCCTCGGTGGGGAGCGTCGCCGGTGGGACTCTGGTCCGCCTGACGGGGCAGGACCTGGTCGCTGGCAGCGTGATCACGATCGACGG
Organism: uncultured bacterium; assembly: GCA_905480285.1. Classification (GTDB taxonomy): domain Bacteria; phylum Planctomycetota; class UBA1135; order UBA1135; genus Saltatorellus. The sequence goes on along the minus strand of CAJQPT010000258.1, from coordinate 6,133 downwards.
CGTCGTGCAGGCGAACGCGTCGGTGGTCTCTCCTGGCAGAGTTGAGCTGCTGACCTCGGCCGGCCTGCCCGGTGGACCCTACATCCTCGAGCTCACCTCTCCCGCCGGGGATTCAGCGCAGCTGGCCTTCGCGTTCGTGCCTGAGGAGGACCCGGTGCTCGGCGCGGTCTCGCCGCGGCGAGGAGACCGGTCGGGAGGGCTCCAGGTCACACTGCACGGGAGCGGCTTCGAGGCTGGCGACCTCGTCATCATCGGCGCCAGCGCGGCATCGGGCGCCGGTGGGGTCGCCGTGGAACCTGAGTTCGTGGACGCCAACACGCTCCGATTCACGACCCCACCAGGGTCGACCGGAACGAAGACCGTCACGGTCATGGACGCGGACACGCAGCAGGCCTCGATGCTGGAGGCCGGCTTCACCTACACCGGGCCGGACGGCGTCGAGGAGGGGGGCTGCGCCGCGGTCGTGATCCCTGGGCCGCCGGACTGGCGCCGGGTGGTTGGCGGGAGCGGCTGGATCCTCGTGCTCCTCCTGCTCGGAGCCCACCGGATGCGGGCTGCGGGGTCTCCGCCGCGGGGCGCAATACCTACTGTGCTCGCGTGAACCGCGCGAGATCGCCGGCGGCCTGGGTCACCGGGTGCTCGGGGTCAGGCCAGCGTTGGGGCAGTCGGCGGACCTCGGCGGCGTCGTACCCCATGTCGACGAGGCGAGCGACCAGCTCGCTGAAGCGCTCGTCCGAGATCACCTGCTGCCGGGTCATGATCCAGGCATAGTCGCGCCGGGCGCGCGCGATGATGGTCTCGCTGTACTCCTCGTCGAGGTGCGCGACGAGGTACTGGGCCTTGAAGGGCCAGATGATCCGCATGCCCCACTCCGCGTTCGTCTCCGTATCTCGAACGAACCCCACGGGCTCGAGGACCTCGAGGTCGCCGTCGAAGGACCCCTCACGGAACACGTAGCTGGTGAGGATCCGGCCGCCCTCCTCCAGGGCATAGGACTCGACCCCGTTGTAGGCGTCCGCTTCGGAGCCCACGGGGATGTGCCCTTGGACGTACCAGTCGCCCATGAATCGCTCCAGGTCCACGTAGGGGACCGTCGCCAGGGGTCTCGTGGGCGCACAGGCGAAGAAGGCACCGGTGGCGAGGGCGGCGAGGGCGATGAGGGATCTTCGCATGCCCCTGCCATCGCGCGAGACGAGGATCCGGATGCGCCAATACTTGGAGCTGGGGCCTCCGCGGGAGCAGGCGGGACAGCGCTCGCCCGCTGGGGGGGGAGCCGCCCCGGGTGTTCCAGGGAGGATCAGCGCCCCAGGGACGAGCTGAGGGCTTCCAGTCGCTCGAAGAGCTCTCCACGGTTGATTGGCTTGAGCACCTGGCTATCCATCCCCGCGTCCATGCAGTCTGAAGCGGTCTCGGGAGTCGCGTTGGCGGTCATGGCGATGATATGGACCGGAGCCTCCCCCCCGTTCGCTTCGCGTGACCGGATGTGACGGGTGGCCGAGAGGCCATCCATGACCGGCATCTGGACGTCCATGAGGACCACGTCGTGGCGCGAGAGGGCGGTCAACTCCGTGGCGATCGCTCCGTTCTGGGCGATCTCCACCTCATGACCCCAGGAGCGCAGAAGGAGCTCCGCGACGCGCTGGTTCACCGGCTCGTCCTCGACGAGCAGGATCCGCAGAGGGCGGGCCGACCTGAGGGACGGTGGGCGCCGGCGCGACCGGGTCCTCCCAGGGGTCGTGGGCACCGAGTTCGTCACCTGCAGGGACTCGATGGCGTCCCGGAGCTCAGGGCCAACGATGGGCAGCAAGAGGCTCTGAAGGCGGTCCAAGGGGAGCTTCGGGTCTTCGGTTTGCTCTCCGCTCTGCAGGAGAATCCAGGGGACGTGGCCCAGGTCGGTCAACTGGCCGTCCATCAGCAAGAACTCATGGGGCTTCAGCGTGGAGACGCTGATCGCTGCGAGCGGGGGCTCGGCCAGCGAGCGGATCGCCTCCCGCATGGCCTCGACGCTGCCGCAGGAGTGCACCTTGATGCCCCAGGCCTCGAGGCGTTGTGTGATGGACCTGCGGATGTGCCCTTGGGGAACCAGGAGGAGGACCTCTCGTTCCTCGTCGTCGGTAAAGAGCGCCCCGGTCGTGGAGCTTCCGAGCGCCGCAGATTCTGCCGGCGGTAGCGGAAGCGAGAACGTGAAGCGACTGCCGCGTCCCTCCTGGCTCTCGACGCGCATCTGACCGCCCATTCCAACGCAAAGGTCACGAGAGATCGCGAGGCCCAGGCCGGTCCCGCCGAAGCGCCGAGTGGTGGACTCCTCTGCCTGAGTGAAGGCCTCGAAGATGGTCTCGAGCTTCTCGAGCTTGATCCCCACCCCGGTGTCCTGCACCTCGAATTCGAGGTGGCCGGGTTGTTCCGTCGACGAAACGCTCAGGCTGACGAAGCCCTCCGGCGTGAACTTCAGGGAGTTGCTGAGCAGGTTGACGAGGATCTGCCGCAGGCGGCTCTCGTCTCCGGACACCACATCCGTGGCCGACTCGTCGATATCACAGGTCACCTCCACATCGGGCGAGCGGTTCTGGGCCGCGGTCAACACGAGCGCATCTCGAACGCAGCCGCGGATCGAGAAGGGGAGGCGCTCGAAGCTCATGGCGCCCGAGTCGATCTTCGAGAAGTCGAGGACATCGTTGACGATGTGAAGCAGGTTCTGTGCCGACCGCTGAGCGGTCGAGATGTACTCCTCCTGGTCCCGGTCCAGCTCGGTATCGAGCGTCAGCTCGGTCATGCCGATGATCCCGTTCATCGGCGTCCGAAACTCGTGGCTCAGGTTTGCCAGGAAGAGCCCCTTGGCGTTGGAGGCGTTCTCTGCCTCCTGTCGCGCCTTCTCCAGCTCCTTTGACTTCTGCCGAAGCTCGTTGATCGCATCCCCGGCGAGGTCGAGGGTCGCTCTCGTGCGCGAGCGCATCTTCTCGGCGATCCGGCTGGTCAGCGCGACGTGCAGCGCGAGGGTGGTACACCCCGCGATCTTCAGGGTCTCCAGCGCCCAGTTGGGCGTGTACCCTAGCCACACGCTGCCGAGGACGATGCCCGCGGTGTGAGACAGGAGGCAGAGGGGTACGAACTCGCCGCAGCGCCTGACGCCTCCCGTCACCTGGTCAGCGACCCGGACCCAGGGCACGAAGAAGAGCCAGCTCGCGGCACCGCCGGTGACGGCCACGAGCAGGGAGGCTGCGATGAGGTCGAGCCGGAGGAATATCCTGGCGAGGTCCCTGGTCTCTTCTGGCCGGTAGAGAGCCGCCAGCGCAAGCCATGAGACGAGCGCGTACGAGGCGTAGAAGAGGGCCGCGGCGCTCAGCTCGCGACTCCACGGGGCGTCGAACACGACCCAGTTGTGGGCGCTGGCGAAGAGCACGCCGGCCGCGAGCATCACGCTCCGCATCAGCGGAACGATGACCTTCTGGAGCCGGGACTTCCGTCGCATGCGGCTGGCCTTGGCCTCGGGGCTGTCATACGTCAGCCGCGCAAGGAGCGCCTGGTGGTCAGGTTGTTGGGTGGAACCGTCCAATGGGGAGGAGACTGGCGAGGGCTGTCGGGAGCGCAGCGCTTCGCTAATTCAGCCCTCAGCAGACCATATTAACTGGGACCATTGAAACCACGAAGGCCGACTCGCTGAGAGCGAATCGGCCTTCAAGGGTGCCTGAGGCGCCGAGGCGTCTCTCAGCTCTCGGGATCCGCGAGGGCGCCGGTCTCGGTGACCGCGACGCTCTCCCAGTCGAGCTTGGGGCAGTCACCGTACAGGTCGTCGAGTCCGTAGTACTCGCGAGCCTCATCCTGCTGGATGTGGACGACCACGTCCGAGTAGTCCACGAGCACCCACCAGCCGAGGTCCGCGCCCTCGGCCCTGGAGTGGACCTCGCCCAGGCGCTTGAGCCTGTGGTGGACGTCTTCGTACATGGCCCGAACGTGGGGCCGGCTGGTGCCGGTCACGACCACGAAGTAGTCAGCGACCTTGATGGCGTCGCTCACGTCGTAGACCACGAGGTCCACGCCCTTCTTTTCTTCCACGATCCGGGCGACCGTGGCGGCGAGTGTCTTGGTGTCGATAGCAGTTCTCCGGGGCCCCGCGCCGAAGCGCGGGGCCGCTTCGCTGGATCAGATGAACCAGGGGAGGAAGACGAGTCCGACGACGGTCATCAGCTTCACGAGGATGTTCAGCGACGGGCCGGAGGTGTCCTTGAAGGGGTCACCGACCGTGTCACCGACGACCGCGGCCTTGTGGGGCTCCGAGCCCTTGCCGCCGTGTGCGCCGCCCTCGATGTACTTCTTGGCGTTGTCCCAGGCACCGCCTGCGTTGGCCATGAAGATCGCCATCATGATGCCCGCGACGAGCGCGCCGGCGAGCAGCCCGCCGAGGGCGGCGATGCTCCAGAGCCCGCAGAGGATGGGGGCCGCCACGGCGATGAGGCCGGGGACGACCATCTGCTTGAGCGAGCCCTCCGTGGAGATCTCGACGCAGCGAGCGGCGTCCGGCTTGCCGGTGCCCTCCATGATGCCGGGGATCTCGCGGAACTGACGCCGGACCTCTTCGACCATCGCCTGGGCCGCGTTTCCGACGGCCTCCATGGTGAGAGCGGAGAAGAGGAACGGGAGGATCCCGCCGAGCAGCAGGCCGATGAGGACCTCGGTGTTCGTGAGGGAGAAGTCGAGGGCCTCTTGGCCGGCCCCCTCGAGGAGCAGGTCCGCCCGGAGCTGGAACGCGCTGAAGAGCGCCAGCGCCGTGAGGGCCGCCGAGCCGATCGCGAAGCCCTTGCCGATGGCCGCGGTGGTGTTGCCGACCGCGTCCAGGGCGTCGGTGCGCTCGCGCACCTCCGGGGGCAGCTCAGCCATCTCGGCCAGGCCGCCGGCGTTGTCCGCCACCGGGCCGTAGGCGTCGACGCCCAGGGAGATGCCCAGGGTCGAGAGCATGCCGACGGCGGCCAGCGCGACGCAGTACACGCCGTAGCCGACGCCCTCGCCGCTGTTGCCGGCCCAGTCGGCCACGAAGATCGCGAGGCAGATCAGCAGCACCGAGAGGGTGACCGAGCGCATGCCGACCGCGAGGCCCTGGATGATGTTCGTCGCAGCGCCCGTCTCGGACTTGCTGGCGATGGTCTGAACAGGGCTGGTCTCGGTCGAGGTGTAGTACTCGGTGACCTTGCCGATCATGACGCCGACGCCGACGCCAGCGACCACCGCGACGAGCAGCTTGTAGCCCTCGACGCCCTCGGGGAACTCGAAGTAGCCGTAGATGAGCGCCGCGGTGCCGCCGATGGTGACGAGCGAGGCGATGATCAGGCCGCGGAACAGCGCGCTGTGGATGGCGTGCTCGTCCTTGGCCTTGACGAAGAAGGTGCCGGCGATGGAGGCGAAGATGCCGATGGCGGCGACCGCCAGGGGCAGCAGCGCGAGGCTCGCCATGTTGGGGTCACCGCTGAACGTGATGGCCGCGAGGGTCATCGCCGCGATGATCGAGCCGACGTAGGACTCGAACAGGTCAGCGCCCATGCCGGCCACGTCGCCGACGTTGTCGCCGACGTTGTCCGCGATGGTGCCGGGGTTCCGGGGGTCGTCCTCGGGGATGCCCGCCTCGACCTTGCCGACGAGGTCGGCGCCGACGTCGGCGGCCTTGGTGAAGATGCCGCCGCCGACGCGCGCGAAGAGCGCGATGGACGAGGCGCCGAAGCTGAAGCCGAGGACGTACTCGAGGCCCTTGGAATCAAACTCGGGCGAGTAGAGGGTGATGAAGATCACAAGGCCGAGGAGCGCGAGGCCCACCACGCTCATGCCCATGACCACGCCGGAGCCGAAGGAGACGTCGAGCGCCTCTGCCAGGCCGGTCCGAGCGGCCTGCGTCGTACGCACGGCCGAGCGGGTCGCAGTGTGCATCCCGAAGTAGCCAGCGACGGCCGAGGCCGCGGCGCCAGCGACGAATGCGATGGCGGTCTTCTGGCCGAGGCCCTGCTCCGCGTCGGAGAAGAAGATCGCGACGGCGACGACCGCGACGAACACGGTCAGCCACTTGTACTCAGCCTTCAGGAAGGCGGCGGCGCCGTCCTGAACTTGCTTGGAGATCTCCTGCATCTTGGAGTCACCAGCGTCGGCTTTC
>CAJQPT010000257.1 GCA_905480285.1 uncultured bacterium | reverse complement strand
GCGTCGGAGAAGAAGATCGCGACGGCGACGACCGCGACGAACACGGTCAGCCACTTGTACTCAGCCTTCAGGAAGGCGGCGGCGCCGTCCTGAACTTGCTTGGAGATCTCCTGCATCTTGGAGTCACCAGCGTCGGCTTTCATGATCGCGCCGTACTTCGCGATGGCGAACACGAGCGCCGCGATCGACGCGGCGCCAGCGATGTAGATGAAGTCCATGAGCTCTTGGTGCGCGCGGGTGGGCGCACGGTGGGGTTGGTGGGAAGGGGGGTGGTGGGGCGTGGGGCCGGAGTGGAGGGCCCTTCACCCAGGTTTCCGGCGCTAATACGATAGTGGCGGGCGCTTCCGGGTCAATCGGAAGTGCCACCTCCATGGCTCCAAGTGCCGTATCGGGCGCGCCTCAGGGGCGGTCGCCGTCGGGGGGGGGCTCTGGGCCCCTGGCGGGGGCGCTGTCCTGCGTCCGCCTCGCCTGGCCCTGCCAGCGCCTTGAGATCCACAGGTGGCTGAGGAGCATGGCCCCCAGGGCTAGCACCACGAAGCCGAGGATCTGGTGGAGGTCCTCGATCTTGGACTCCATCACGGAGAGCCGTTCGCCGGACTCGCGCCCCAGGAGGATCAGCGTCGGCGTGAGGATGATCGCCCCCAGACCGTCGTAAGCGATGAACTTCGCATATGGCATCCCGAGCGTCCCCGCGGTGAACCACGTCGGTAGGCGTAGCCCGGGAATGAACCGGCACACGAAGACCGCGAGGGCTCCCTGCCGTTCGAAGCGTCGTTCGATCGCTCGCAAGCGCTCGGGGTGGACGACACGGCGGATGGGCTTGAGCTCGAGGGCGCGGCGCCCGAATCGTCGCCCGATGAAGAAGGGCACAGAGTCGCCGAGGAGCGTACCGGCGAGACACACCGCGATGATCGGCGCCAGGTCGACCTCGCCCTGGTACAGGAGGAACCCGGCCCCGAGCATCGTGATCTCCTCCGGCACGGGCAGCCCGAAGCCGCACAGCACCAGGACCAGGAACGGCGCCAGGTATCCCGGCTCCGAGAGCAGGCCGCCGAGCAACGGCTGATTGTCGAGGATCCAAGCCACGGCTCGGAGGGTAGCAGCGATCGACGCTTCGGGGGTGAGGCGCTGGCAGACTCGACCCACGCGGCTCCGCCGCGGGGTGCGCGGAGTCGAGCCGGCGGGCGCCTCAGCGGCCTTCGGCCGCCAGCTCCTCCTCGCGCCCCTCGATGTAGGCGAGCGAGACCTCGACGTCCTTCGCGCCCCAGGACGCGGCGCGCTCCAGGTCCACTCGCGCCTCGGCGAGCAGCGCTCGCGGGCCGCCCGGCCAGCCCAGACCCTCGGCCGGCAGCTGCGCGAGGAAGGTGGACTTGATGGTGGCCGCGTAGCGGGCCAGCTCCCCCGGAGATGTGGCCCGCGCTTCGCCGGAACGGAGGACGGAGAAGCCCTCCCGGATCCACTGCCGGCGCGCCTCCGGGTCGGGCTCCTCGAGGGGGGAGGCTCGGATGAAGATGAAGTGATCGGCCAGGGTCAGCCAGCCGGCGGCAGCCCTGGAATCCAGGGACAGGGCCCGAGCGGCGTGCCCGTAGGCCTCGGTGAGGGCCCCTCGATCCAGCGCGCCCAGGTATCGCGCCCACTCCACGCTCGCCGCCGCGGAGGCGATCGGGCCCAGGAGCCGCTGGACGGGCCCCATTCGCTGCCGTGCCTCCAGGTCTGGCCGCCCAAAGGGCCCTGCCGCGGAGACGGCGAGCGCCAACCCTGCGGCCGCCGCCAGGAGCGCTCGGCGGCTTCGTGCAGCGACCCTCACGAGCTCCGGGACTCCCGCCGCCAGGTGCCGAGGGAGGAGCGAGCTAGCGAGAATCCAGTCAGCACCGCGCCCGCCGCTGCGGCCGTCAGGGCCGGGCTGACGGGCCGTGGGCTCCGCCCCTCGGAGATGGCGTCGAGGGCCGCCGCCAGGGACGCTCCTCCAGGAAGGACCCCCTCCATCTCGATGGACGTGAGTGCCATGCGAGCCGCCAGCCACAGCGCGAGCGCCAGGGTGGCGGCGATGCCGGGGCCCATCCAGGCGCCCAGTCCGAAGGCGAGGGCTGCGAGGAAGGCCAAGTGCAGGCAAACGTGGCCCGCGAGGCGCAGGTGCCCGCCGCCGGTCGCGCTGGAGAGGCGCCACGCCTCGACCGGCCGGGGGCCCATCACTGCGAGCGCGCCGCTGCCGATGTTGGTGACGGACACCGCGCCGGCGCTCCGGGAGGGGCTCACCTCGAGCCAGGTGCGCCGCGCGACCAGCTGCTCGGATACCTGGTCGGCCGACTCGATCCGGGCCGACGTGGTGGCCCCTTCGGCCCCGAGCGCCGGCGCCACCCGGATCCGCACCCGTGTGTCAGGACCAATGGCGCCGTCGGGCAACTCCTGCTCGAAGCGCTCGCCAGGCATGAGCAGCAAGGAGCGGCTAGGACCCGCGATCGAGGCCAACTCCAGAAGCGGGGCCGGGGTCGCGTGGTCACCGAGCGGTGCGTCCGGGCCTCCGCCCAGGGCCCCGGCGACGAGCCCGATCACCACGGAGAATCCAGCCGCCCCTGTGAGGATGCCCGCCAGGCAGGTCCGGACGATCGAGGAGCGCGACGTCCCGGTGACTCCCAGCCAGTCCCCCTCATCACGAAACCACCGGTCCGGGACTCGCGCGGCGAAGAGCGCCACGAGCACGGACGCCACGAGGACTCCGGCCAGCCAGCCGGTGCTCGCGGCGAGGTCCTGGCCCCGGCGGATCACATCCTCGAAGGTGGGTGACACCTCGACAATCTCAGCACGTCCGGGTTGGTCGACCACGGCGAGGAGCGTGACTCCGGCGACGGCCGCGAGCGCGGGAAGCGGGGCAGCGCGTCTGGCTGAGAGACGCAGCAGCGGGAGGTTCATTGCTCCTCAGCTCCCCCGGCGTCTGAATCGAGGGTCCGGTAGAGCTCCTGCAAGGTCCGGTGCGCCGGTCCGGCGTCAAGGAGCTCACCACCCAGGTCCGCGGCTCGCTGCTGGAGCGCCGCGCCTTCCTCCTCAGACAGGCCGCGGACCTTCAGCTGGAGGACGTCAGGGGCGCCAAGGAGCGCGTCCGGCGGCCCCTCTCGCTGGACCTTGCCGTCGACGAGGAGGGCGAGACGATCACAGTGCTCGATGAGGTCGGAGGCCACGTGAGAGGCGAGGACGACGGTGGCGCCGCGCGACCTAGCGGCGCCGAGCAGGTCAGCGAGGACTCCGAAGCCCGGCGCATCGAGTCCCGCGGTGGGCTCGTCGAGGAAGACCACCTCGGGGTCATCCAGGAACGCCTGCGCCAGCCCAAAGCGGCGGTGCATTCCCCGGGAGTAGGTCCGAAGCGGCGCCTCGCCCGCGTGCGCCAGGCCCACGCGGCTCAGCATCTGCTCGATGCGCCCACGGCGATCCGCGCGAGCCACGCCAGAGAGGGAGGCGACGAGATCGAGCACCCGCCTGGCGGAGAGTTCTGGCGGGAAGGGGGACCCGTCCGGGAGGAAGGCGAGGCGGCGGCGGACCGCCCGGGCGGTGGGGGCGTGGCCCAGGATCTCGACCCACCCCGCGCTCGGCCGGTCCACCCCGGCCAGCAGACGGAGGAGCGTCGATTTCCCGGAGCCGTTCGGGCCGACGATCCCCAGGGTCTCGCCCTGCTCGACGCGCAGATCAACCTTGTCGAGCGCCTGGCGGCGGCGCCAGCCCAGCCCGCCACGGAAGGTCCGGCTCAGCCCCGCGGCCTCGACGGCGGGCTTGGGGGGCTCGAGGAGAGGATCAAGCGTGGGGCTGGCCATGGGTTCCTGCCCGGTGGCCGGGCGACAGCCGCTACGATACGACGAATGGCACGTCTTTTCGTCCTCTCCGGCGCTTCGATCGGCGCGACCCACGACATCGATGGCACCTCCGTGCTTGGCCGCGGCGGGGATGCCGATGTCGTCATCCCCGAGCCCTCTGTCAGCAGGCTCCACGCCAGGCTCATCCCCGAGCCGGATCCCGGGGTCTGGAAGATCCGGGACCTCAAGTCTAGCAACGGGGTCCACGTCGGCGGCAAGCGGGTGGAGGAGGCGCGAGTGCGCGACGGCGAGACATTCCTGCTGGGTGATGTCGAGCTCCGGCTGCGCGATGAGCCCGAGGCAGAGGCGCCGAGGTCCTCGGCGGAGGCCTCCACGGCGACGTCTCCCCCGGAGCTCGAGTTCGAGGACGAGCTCGTGCTGCCGGGAGCCGAAGCGGTCCCTCCGGCAGCACCCACCCCTCGGGGCGGGGACGCGCCCGGGCCGGGGCGAGCCCCGGTGAGCGGTGGAGATGACGCCGATGCGGACAGTGTGCACCTCCAGGCGGCGCGGGCTCGGGCCGCTGAGGAGCGCTCTGCGCGGCGCGCGGCAGCGCTGAACGGGCCGGCGGCAGCACCTCCCCGGGGCGACCGGCCCGGTGGTGGGGGCCAGGTCCTCCAGTACGCCCAGCACCGGGGCGGAGACGATCTCAATCAGCTGCCCGGCTGGAAGCGCTTCGTCCTCGGCCTCCTCGCGGTAGGGCTCGCCCTGGGCGTCGCCTACGGGGCCTTCGAGCTCACCAGGACGGCCCGCGAGCAGGCCGCCGCGATCGGTGACTGAGGGGGAGGGTGGGGACCCTCGCCACTGGAGGTCTCCAGCGTGGAGCTCTCCATCTCCCAAGGGCTCAGGTGAGGGACTCGCTGGCCTCTTCTAGCGCGCCTCTCAGGAGCTCAATGAGCCTCTGGGGGTCGATCGGCTTCGAGATGAACCCTGAGCAGCCCGACTCCATGGCGCGGCTCTTCTGCTCCGTCATCACGGATCCGGAGAGCGCGATGATGGGTCCCTTGTAGCCCAGCGACCGGAGGCTCTCGGTGGCCTCATAGCCATCGGTCACCGGCATCTGGAGGTCCATCAAGATCATCGTGAAGGGGTCCCCGGCGGCGGTCTTC
>CAJQPT010000256.1 GCA_905480285.1 uncultured bacterium | reverse complement strand
GTGCCTGCGCCGCTCCACCCACGCCCGAGGAGACTCTGTGGAGGCCGTGGGCAAGGCGATCGGGGCGCTCCTCGCCGAGGACCGCTCTGACGAGAGCGCCCAGCTGGCGGAGATGGCCCAAGCGGCCATCCAGCTCGATCTCCAGAGCCAGATCCCGGCCGTGGGCCCGGACGACGGGGACGCCGCCCACCGCAAGGCCTACCTGGACGCCCTCATCCAGAGCCTGGGCGGCGACCCGGAGTCGGCGTCAGGCGAGGACCCGCTCTCCGAGATCCTGGGTCGTTGAGCGCTGAAAGGGGCGAAGTCTCACTCCTGGACTCTCGGCGAGGCCCTCTCCCTTGAGGAGGAAGAGGCTCTCCTGGTGCCTGGAGGGCCCTTCAGGGGAGCGCAGGGCGTGAGGCCTCGGAGAGCCCCCGACCTTTCGGGGAAATGAGCGTGGAGGTAGGTTTATATCCTAGGGGTATGTAGGTACTGTGTGGGTCCGAGATCTGCGCACCGGATGGCTGTAGCTATCAGGAGTGCAGGGAAGGATGGAGAAGGAAGGCCGCCAGCGATCTTGTCGCGGGTGGCCTTTCTCCTTTTCAGGGTCCATGCGGGGCCTCGATCCGCTGGGAACGACGGCGGAGCCTCGCAGTGGGGCCCTGAGGTCCTTGAGCCCTCGAGCTTGGTGCCACGGCCGCGGCGGGTATCCAGCTCGCCCTGGCCCGTGCGGGCGCTTCCTGGTCACTGGACCGTCTCGGGCTTCGAGGTGGAGCCTCCCGCTCATGGCCGCGTCCGAGCGTCAGGGTCGATCCCAGGAGCAGGGTCTGCCCAGCGTCCAAGCTCGGACCAGGTATCAGCGGCCGACGAGGCGTCAATGTTTGGCCGAGACTCCGTGTGGACTCCCGTGTCGGTGTCCGACCTCGGGTCCCGAGCAGCGCCGGGTCCTGCCCGTCGTGGAGGGTCCCGTCCTCAGGGAGCGATGGTCCAGTCGGACCAGCCCGCGCCCGCCGTCTCGTGGAGGGTCACGGTGCCCGAGGCGGCATCGTAGGTCCACGCTGAGGTCGACACGCCCCGGCGGAGGACGTTCATGGGCGGCTGGGGGAATCCCATGAGGACGACGTCGGGCGTGGAGGTGTCGGTGACCTGGAGCACGACGCGGACGTCGGCGCTGCTGTCGAGGGCCATGTCGTCGAGGTGTGCGCCGATCGATTGGGCGTTGGCCATCTCGATCAGGTACAGCATGTTGCTGGTCGGCTGGCTGCTCCAGACCACCGGGGTGAACTGGCCTTGCTGGTCCTGGGTCACGTTGAGCTGATGCCAGCGGCCGTCGCGGTCGGCCACGGTCTGGACCACCTCACCGGGGGCGGGGAGCTGCGCCCGCTCTTGACCGAGCCAGTCCATCACCGCCACAGCGTCAAGGGTCTCCCACTCGTGCTGGTTGGACTGGACGATGTGCCGGGCGGAATCGGCGCCGTGAGAGAGCATCTGGGTGTGCAGTTGCTCGGTCTGCTCCACGATGTAGGGGTTGGGATCGAAGTCGGCGTTCCAGTGTCGGGTGGGGACGTGGGAGAGGTTCGAGGCCATCTCTCCCTCGGAGATGAGCTGGCCGCTGAGGGCGTCGAGGTCGATCGTGGAGCTCCGCTGGTAGGCGAACGGATCCTCGGAGGGCGTCGCGCCGAACATCAGCGGGCTGCGGAACAGCATGGTGTCGTTGGACTGCTGATAAGTGGCGCGCAGGGAATTGGTCCCCGTGTGGTTCACCACCGCCGCGATTCGAAGGCCGGCGGGGTCCATGTGGCGAGCCGCGAAGCTGGCGGCCGCACCGCCGCCCATGGAGAAGCCTGCGGCGTAGATCCGGTCGAGGTCGATGGGGAGCCTGGCGGACAGGAACTCGAAGGCGAGCTCGATGTTCCGCTGGGAGTACTCGATGCCGTAGTTGTACTTGTGGGCGCCGAGGGGGATGAAGACGATGTAGCCGCGGGACATGGCCTCTCCGACCAGCGGCTTGGCGATGAGGTCCGAAGGTTCTTCCCCGTAGCCGTGGAAGAGCGTCAGCATCGGAGCGGGCCACACCACGGTGGAGGGGATCGCGAGGATGAACTCCTCTTGCCAGGCCTGGGTGGGCAGGTTGAGCGTCACGTTCAGCATGCGTGCGCCGACGAGGTTGGCCTGCATGGTCGGCGCAAAGGGCGTCACGGACAGGCCGCCGAGCGAGGCCTGCGTCGGGGCTCCCTGGTTCGAGGGGCTCTGGGCAGACGCGGGAGCGCCCTGGAATGCGGCAAGACTTAGAGCGAGAGCGAAGATCATCGAGGCAGAATCGGTGCGGTGTGACGGCGCGCGGAGCGGCGCAGCTTCCCCCACTGCAACCCCCTCCAAAGAAACCTATCCCGCCCATGAAGGGCGGCTTCGGAATCCCTGATGACTCCCAGAATGAACCCGATCGCCGCCACAGGAGCGACACTCTCGTGCCTCGGAGTGGGAATGGGAGCCTTCGGTGCCCATGGCCTCGAGTCCTTGCTGGAGGGTGCACCGGAGGCTGCGAAGCGGATGGCCTGGTGGACCACTGCCGGCGAATACCACCTGCTCCATGGGGTGGCGCTGATCGCAATCGGGGCGGCTGCCGGGAGGCGGGTCGGATTCGTCGCGCCGGTCTGGTGTCTCGTGCTGGGAACGGTCGTCTTCTCGGGCACGCTCTACGCCATGGCGCTGGGCGCACCTCGGATTCTGGGCGCGGTGACGCCTCTGGGGGGGCTCGCGCTCATGGTCGGATGGGCCTGGCTGGGGCTGCGGTTCATGAAGCCAGCGGACGCCTGAGTCGCGAGCCGTCAGGCGGCTGCATCATCCCCTGCCCCAGCGGGGTGCGGATGGCTCGCACGTCAACCCACGGGGGTCAGTAGCGCGCCTGCTCGCGCGCCGCCGGGTCGGCGGCGTCCGACGCCGTGAGCTGGTCGTAGAGCGCGCTGAGGCGCAGCGTCAGCGGCCCTGGGGCCCCGAAGTGCACATCGTCGATGCTCTGAATCGGCACGACGCTTCGCACGGAGGTGGTCATGAAGGCCTCGTCGAAGCTTGGGAGGCTGCTGACGGGTACGAAGCGCTCGTGGACCGCGATTCCCGCGGCGCGAGCGAGGTCGAGCACGGCTCGTACCGTGACCCCCGGGAGGACGCCAGTGGGCGCGTGATAGACCTCGCCACCCTGTACAAGGACGAGGTTGCTCTGAGTTCCCTCGAGCAACATCTGGTCCTCGGAGAGCATGACGTGCTCGTACGCCTCTGAGTCGCCGTGCGCGTTGATCCAGGCTTCTCTGAGGGGGATGAAGTCGGAGGTCTTCACGGCCGGGTCAGGACGGCGCAGGCCCGGGGCGGTCCGGAGCCTCGCGCCGTGGGCCAGCACGTCCTCTGGAGTCCCGTGGTAGGCGCTGGCTGCGATCACGATGTTGCTCTCGGCGCCGAAGGCAAGCGCGGGGCCCGACGCGACGTCGAGTCGCAGGCGTGCCTCGGCGTCGAAGGCGTGGGCCGCCTGACGGGCCGCTGACTTGAGCGTGCGGACGAGCCGCTCCTCGTCGTAGCGCAGGGGCGTCTTGAAATGAGCGGCGGACTCCCGGAGCCGTGAGAGATGGGTCCGCAGGCCAAAGAAGCGGCTCCTCCCGAAGGTCCGCAATCCCTCGTACACGCCAGGAGGGATCACGTCGAGGGCCCGAGACGCTGTACCGAACGCCGCCGGGAAGTGGACGGCCGTGGCCCCGTCAGGGCCTCCGACGAAGAGGAGCTGATCCCGGGTGGTCTCAGCCGGCAGCATGGGGAGGGTGGCGCGATGGTGCATATGGGGGACGTCCTGCTGTAGGGGGCTTGTGAGCCCGCGGACCGCCCCTATGATCCGCGCCCTGTGTTCGAACTGAAGCCTCATTCGGAGGTTCCCGATCAGCGCGCCTCCATGCTCCCTGCCCGACTCCCCCAACTGGCTCTACTCGCCGTGGCGCTGTGCCTCGTGGGCTGTGCTGGACACGCGACGGACGCGGATTATCGGTTACCACCGCGACTCGACGCCGAGCCGCTCGGCGGTGTGAAGCGCTCGCTGACCTACGGCGGTGACTGGGTGGGTGGCGCGCCCACCGACGGGTCTGTCGAGGCGACGATCAACCTCGCGCGCCGTCGAGGCGTGGAGATGGTGGTGGACCTGAGGCGCGCCTCGGAGGCCAGCGGGCTCGTGGAGTCGATCGCGCGCGAGGCGGGCCTGGAGTTCGTCGCAGTGGACCCCACAGGCGACGAGTGCGCGGCTGGGGAGGCGTCGACCTCGGTCGAGGATCACGGCGTCCTCCTCGCGGACGGGGCGCTCGGACAGCTCCGACGCATGCTCAACGCGCCTGCTCGACCCAGGGTCCTGATCCTCGACGACGACGGGACCCTGGCCGCGGTGATGTACGGCGTCTACCTCGCCCAGGACGTCGGACTTGAGGAGGGGGCTGTGATCGATGCCCTGCGGACGACCGGGCTCTCGAGCGAGGAGCTTCATGCGATCCTCAAGGCTGCTGCTGGGGGCGACAGCCCATCCCCTGGGGCAAATTAGAGCCCCTGGATCATCCGGCCCGACCCAGCGGCCGAACCGCCCAACACTGTGACCGACCGCGTTCTCTCCTTCTTACACGTCACGCTCCTGCTCTCGGTGGCAGCTCTGACCGTGGGAGGCCGGTCGCCAGACGACCCGTTTGACCACGCGCACGCTGGCCTTGGAGCTGTTCTTGACAGGGTGCTTGAGGAGGGGCTGGTGGACTACGCCGAGCTTCGTCGGTCACCTGAGGCCCTGGATAGCTACCTCGCTTCGCTCGCTGATGTGACGCCGCGTGAGCTTGGGAGCTGGAGCCGCTCCGAGCGCTTCGCCTACTGGATCAACGCCTACAACGCCTTCACGCTCCAGCTGGTGAGGGACGAGGGGCCGGTCAAGAGCATCAAGAAGATCGGCGGCTGGTTCGGTTCACCCTGGAAGAAGCGCTTCATCCCGATGGCAGGCTTTGATCCGAAGGGCAAGGGACGCAAGCTCTGTCTGGACGACATCGAGCACGGGATCCTCCGGCCGCAGTTCGTCGACGCGCGGCTGCACGCGGCCGTCAACTGCGCGTCGCTGGGGTGCCCACCCCTGCGCGCAGAGCCTTACCGAGGTACCGTGCTCGACCGGCAACTGAGGGACCAGGTCCGTAGCTGGCTAATGGACGCTGACCGGAACAACCTCCGGCAGGTCAAGGGCGCCATTCAAGTATCGAAGATCTTCGATTGGTTCGAGGAGGACTTCGGGGGTAAGGACGAGGCTGTCGTGAACTGGATCGCGGAGCAGCTCGGTGACCCCGAGCTTGCAGGCGCGCTCCGCCGCGCTTCTCCCGAGCTCAGGGTCCGCTACATGGACTACGACTGGGGCCTCAATGCGCTGCCCGAGCGGCGCTGACGCCACCGACGAGCCGTCCTCCCCGGAACCACCCCGTCGGCCAGTATCGCCGCGCTCCATGGAGAGTATTCTCGCTCCCCATGAAGCCAGCTCCGACCACGTACTGGGACTACATCCGGGTTGAAGAACTCCTCTCGCTCCAGCAAGGGCTGGCCGCTGATGACGAGGAGATCTCGAACGAGGAGGCGTTGTTCGTCACGGTCCACCAGGTCTACGAGCTCTGGTTCAAGCTCATCCTTCGCGACCTGCGGAGCGCCCGTGACTTGTTCATGTCACCCCGTGTCGCCGAGCAGGAGCTCTCAAGTGCCGTCGAGCGGCTCCGACGAATCGCGACGATCTTCAGGGTCGCCGTGGCGCACTTCGAGGTCGTCGAGACCATCTCCACGCGGTCCTATCTCGGGTTCCGCGACAAGCTCATGCCGGCGAGCGGGTTTCAGAGCGCACAGCTGCGTCAGATCGAGGTTCTGTTCGGCCTCGAGGAGGCCGATCGGATCCCCCTGGGGCCGCCGGGCAGTCACCTGGCAGCGCTCGAGAAGCCCGGAGGTGGGTCGAGCCCTGCACTGCGCCGGGTCGAGGAGACCATGGCCGACGGGCCCAACCTCAAGGAGGCGATCGAGGCCTGGCTCGCCCGGACGCCCATCGATGCCACGCGGAACGCGAGCGGCGAGGTCGAGAGCGATGCGCTGGGGTTCGTCGAGCGGTACCTCGCCGCCCACCGCGAGGTCATCGGGCGTACTCGCGATCACGCCGGTGCCGTGGCCGCGGAGACCGGCCGGGACGTGAAGGTCGCCCAGGAACGACTCGCTGCAAACTACGAGCGGGAACGCGCCTCCGTGGAGGAGTTCCTGGCTCCCGCCGACCCACAGGTCCGGGCGTCAACCGGGGTCGTTCGTGCTGCGCTGGTGTTCCTCGAGTCTTATCGTGAGCTGCCGCTGCTCGCGTGGCCGCGCGAGGTGCTCGCTGCTCTCCTCGAGGTCGAGCAGGGGTTTGTGATCTTCCGTCAGCGTCACGCGCGGATGGTGGAGCGCGTTATCGGGCGGCGAACCGGCACGGGCGGGAGCGCCGGCGTCGAGTATCTCGACAAGACCGCCGTCGAGTATCGGATCTTCAAGGACATCTGGGCCGTGCGAACGGTCCTGCTTCCCGTGGAGGATGTCCCCCCGCTCAGGGACCCAGCCTTCTACGGCTTCGGCGCTCTCGATTGAGGACCCTGGCGCATCGGTCTAGCTCGAATCTGTGCTGAGCTTCACACTCCCTTGATGCTTCAGCCGCACATTGGGCTGCAGATCACCGAAGATCCCATGGGCAAAGAGACCATCCTTATCGTCGAAGACGACCCCGATATCGTCGAGCTCCTTGAGTACACCCTCGAGCGGGAGGGCTACTCCGTCCTGATCGCCCGCAACGGCGAAAAGGGGCTCTCCGAGGCCAAGCGGCGCAAACCGTCGATGGTCATCCTCGACCTGATGCTGCCGGGGCTGGACGGGCTCCAGGTCTGCCGGGCCATGAAGGAGGACGGCGGCACCAAGGCCATCCCCGTGATGATGCTCACGGCGCGGGGGGAGGAGAGCGACGTGATCGTGGGGCTTGAGTTCGGGGCCGATGACTACGTCCGCAAGCCATTCAGCCCGAGGGAATTAATCGCGCGCATTCGGGCCGTCCTCCGCCGCGGCCGGCCTGCGGCCGAGGCGCGCCTTCGTATCGAGCTGGGCCCGGTGACGCTCGACAAGGAGCGCCATGAGGTCACGATCGACGACGCGGTCGTAGTCTTCACTCGTTCCGAGTTCCGGCTGCTCTGGCGCCTCGCCAAGTACCCAGGTCGGGTCTACACAAGGGACGAGCTCGTGGAGAGCCTCACTGATGGTGAAGCCGTGATCCTCGACCGGAATATCGACGTCCACGTGAGCGCGATCCGGAAGAAGCTGGGGCCCCACGGTGGCACGATCGTCACGGTTCGAGGCGTCGGCTACAAGGTGCTGGACTGAGGCCTAAGGTCTGCCCTGCCCGTGGGACCGGGCGAGGTGATCCTCAGGGGGCGCGCCGCTCTGCTGGCACACGCCGAAGTCCTTCACCCTCCAGCGGCCCAGGCGGTAGCTTGTGATCGCGATGTTCCGCTCGAAGTTCTTCTGGAGGCTGTTCAGCTCCTACACGCTCCTAATCTTCCTCACGGTCGGAGCGGTAGGGGTCCTCGTCCACGACAAGTACAGTCGTAGCCTCCAGGAGCAGGTGGCGACGGACCTTCGCAACGTGGCGATCGCGCTCGGCGAGCTCTCCAAGGACGACTTCAGCGGAGTGGACCGCCGCTATCTCCAGCGTCGTGTGGCCGAGGTCAGCCTGCGGACCGGTCGGCGTATCACGATGATCCGTCGCGATGGCCAGGTGCTCGCAGACTCCGAGGAGGAGCCCGATGAGATGGAGAACCACCTCGTCGGCCGGCGTGAGATCCTGGACGCCATCACCCTGGGCGAGGGCCTCGCCGTCCGCAAGAGCGCGACCACGGGCGTCGAGACCCTCTACGTGGCGGTGTGCCGGGACCACGACCGAGACCTCGGTGGGCTCGTTCGGGTCGCCGCCCTCACCGAGTCTCTTGAGGAGAGGAAGCGCGAGGTGGCGCGGCTCCTGTTCCTCGGCGCCTTGATCGCGAGTCTGCCGGCCCTCCTCGTGGGTGCGCTGCTGGTCCGCCGCGTCTCGACCCCATTGGTCCAGATGCGTGCGGTGGCCGTCGCCATGGGAGAGGGAGACTATGAGGCCGCGGCGAGGCTCCCGCGGGGTGCCCGCGACGGGGATGAGGTTGGCGACCTCGCCCGGTCCTTCCAGCAGCTAGGGCATGACATCAATCAGCAGGTCGCCGACCTGACCGCGGAGCAGGAGAGGCTCAGGGCCATGGTGGCGGGCATGACCGAGGGGGTCGTCGCGCTCGACGTCGACGATCAGGTGACCTTCTCCAATCACGCGGCGCGGAGCCTCCTGGGAATCCGCGAGGATGAGCGCGACCCGACCGCGTGGCGTGAGGGGACACTCGCGGGCCTGGACGAGCTGGTGCACCGCGCCCGTACGACGGAGATCCCGGCGCGTCAGGAGCTGGAGCTGAGTCAGACGGATGACACGGCGATCGTCAACGCCGAAGCGCGGAGCTTCCAGGACGGTGACGCCGTGGGCGTGGTCGTCGTCCTGAACGATGTCTCCGAGGTGCGTCGGCTGGAGCGCATTCGCCGCGACTTCGTGGCCAACGTCAGCCATGAGCTCAAGACGCCCCTCACCAACATCCGTGGATACGTTGAGATGCTGCTGGACGGGGCGGCGGCGGATGAGGAGCGTGTCCAGCGGTTCCTCGCGATCGTCCAGAAGAACGTGCTCCGGCTCAACCACCTCGTCATGGACCTGCTGAGCCTGGCGCGAATCGAAGAGAACGTGAGCCGTCCCGTCCTCTCGCCGCTCGATCTCCGGGCCTTCGTGGAGGAGGGCGTGCGCCGGCATGACCCGACTTCGATCGGACGGAATCAGAGCGTGAGCTTGGAGAGCATCGACGGCGAGGTCTGGGCGATGGCCGACCGGGAAGCGCTCCGGCAGATCTTCGACAACCTCCTCGATAATGCGCTGAAGTACACGCCGACCGGCGGCCGGGTGGTGGTCAGCGTGCGGATGGAAGAGGGGAAGGCGGTGCTGGCGGTCACGGACAACGGCCTGGGAATTCCAGAAGAGGATCAGGCGCGGATCTTCGAGCGGTTCTACCGCGTGGACAAGGCGCGCTCGCTCGAGGTGGGGGGGACAGGTCTGGGACTCTCCATCGTGAAGCACCTGGTCCAGTGGCTCGACGGCACCATCGAGCTGGACAGCACGCCTGGCTCGGGGAGCACCTTCCGCGTGTACCTGAACCTGGCCGCCGTCGACTAGATCTGGATCTGGAGACGGCCCAGGACCGCCCAGCCCTCATCGCGCGGACCGTCAGCGGGCTCTGCGCTGATCCCGACCCAGTGCAGCATCAGCCGCGTTGTCGGGCTGACGTAGAAGTTCAGCCCGGTCTCCAGGTCGAGAACCTGGCCCGCCTGAATCGCCCCCCCGGTCAGGTCGGTGTAGCTGATGCGAGCAACGGCCTCCAGGGCCTGCAGGCCCCCGCCGCCCCGACGCATCGCGCCCTCGATCTTCGGGGGCCCCAGCGCCCCGCGACCGCGTGACCAGCTGGTCTCGCCAGCGCCCAGGAAGCGTGAGAGCGAGAGGTAGCCGCCCGACAGGAATGACTCGCCGGGGACCCCGTTGGCGCCGTTGACCCAGACGCCGAAGGCCTCGGACTGCGCGGTCCACGGTCCCTGCCGGTAGAGCGCCTCGAGGCCGCTGGAGACGGCACGGTCAGCGTCGATGGAGCCGGTGTCGGCAATCCGCTCAAGGAGCCTCGAGCCGGTCGTCCCACGGAAGATGAGCAGGTCGCCCCCCGGGTCTCGCAGGGAGATGGAGGCTCCCGCCTGGGTCAGCCCCTGCCCGTCGCCTTGCCAGACAGCGCGAGCGGTGAGCGCGCGTTCATCGAGGGTCTCATCCGGAAATGGACGACCGTCGGTACGCCGGAAGGCGCCTGCCTGGAAGAGGCCGTGGGCGGATCGAAGGGTGGCCTGGCCGCCGCGGGATCGGCCGGGCGTGAAGGTGTTGGTGGCGGTGGAGCGCTCGATGAACGGCAAGTAGCTGACGCTGGTCATCGCCTCGAGCCCAAACGGTTCGCGGAACTCACCCGCCCGGAGGTCGCTCGCGATCACCGCGCCCCCCGAGAAAAGGCCGTCGTAGCGCGCGTAGAGGTCGAGCCAGCGCACCTCCAGGTCCTTGAAGTCCACCTGGGCGCGGAGCCGGAACGGCCTCAGGGCGGAGCCCTCTGCACCTCGGATGTCCAGGAGGGCTCGCGCCCGACGGAACTCGGTCGAGCCCTCGGCGGTGGCTCCTGACGCTCCGCCGAGGTCACCGAATCGGGGCTCCACGAGGTCAGCGTGCAGGCGGAGGCGGAGGCGGGCCTCGAGGTCCCATCCGGTCGCGGTCAGCCCGTCTCCCAGGGCGTAGCCCGGTCCCTCCTCACCCCCGTTCGAGTCTTGAGCCAGGGCCATCGCTGACGATAGCGCGCCGAGGCACGCGAAGGCTCGGAGGAGGCGCCGCACCCGCCGAGGGTAGCAGGCCAGAGCGGAAGGCCTCACCCGGAGAGATGCCCGAGGTCGGAGTCTCCCATCTCGATACCGCCGCCCGGGAAGTACTCCTTCCAGCGGCGGTCCACGGTCGCCGCGGTCTCGGGGTCACAGAACAACTCGGCCGGATAGTCGGGCTTCATCCGTGCGTCGATGACGATCGGCGGCGTGAAGGATGGGTGGTGGTGCACCAGCTCGACCTCTCTCGCGAAGAGGTCCCGCGCGGGGTCAAAGCGCGTGAACGTCGTCCAGAGGAAGTTCATCGCGCTGCGGCTCGCCGCCTCCGCGTCGTCCACCACGACCACCAGGGGCCAGCCCTCGAAGGCAGGGTCGCGCGCGATGGAGGCCGCAGCGTCCGGAGCGTCCGCATGGGCGGGGGCCTCGACGCAGAGCGCGCCGTCCGTGAACACCTCCACGCGCCCCGCCGGGCGCGCGGGGGTCCCCGTGAACGTGTCGGGGAGCTTGCGCCGAGGCTCGCCGAGGCCGAGCAGGACTCCCTTGCTGCCCTCGTTGATCTTGGGCCCCGCGTAGTCCAGCGAGTCCATGGAGACGTTCGAAAGCACGAAGAGGTCCGTGCGGAAGTCGGCGCGCTCCAGGACGTGCCGGAGCGTTGTGGCGAAGTCCTTCAACTCCACGGGCCGATCCGTGGCGAGCAGGAACTTCGTCAGGGAGAGTTGGCCCTCGCCCAGGATCCTGAAGGCAGAGACCATGGCCTCACGTCGATATCGCTCCCGGACCACCGCTGCGGCGAGCGCGTGGTAGCCGGTCTCCCCGTAGCTCCACAGGTCCAGGACGCCGGGCATCGCGACCTTGGCGAGGGGCTTGAGGAGCTCCTGCAGGTAGTCGCCGATGAAGAAGTCCTCCTGGCGAGGCTTTCCGACCACCGTGGCGGGCCAGACCGCGTCCCGCCGGCGATAGAGCGTGTCGCACTGGAACCAGGGGTAGTCGTGCGTCTCCGAGTAGTACCCGTAGTGATCACCGAAGGGCCCCTCGGGGCGGCGAGCGCCGGGCGCGATCTTGCCAGCGAGGACGAACTCGGAGCGCGCGACCAGCGGCAGGCCTCCGCTGTCGATCGCCCGGCACAGCTCCAGTCGCCGCCCGAGGACGAGGCTGGCGAGCAGGACCTCGGGGACGTTCTCGGGCAGCGGTGCGATCGCCGCAAGGACCAGCGCCGGCGGGCCGCCCACGTGCACGTGGACGGGCAGCGGTTGTCCGATCCGCTCGGCCTCCGCGAGGTGGAAGCCGCCGCCCTTGCCGATCTGGGCGTGCATGCCGACGCCGCCGTCCTCGAACAGCTGCGCCCGGTACATACCGAGGTTGAGCCCGCCATTCTCGGGGTGCCCGGTCAGGACGAGGGGCAGCGTCACGAAGGGGCCGCCGTCCCGCGACCAGGTGGTGAGCGCGGGGAGCGTGGAGAGGTCTGGGGACCGATCGACGATCTCGGTGACCGGGCCGCGGCGGCCCCGCTTCAGCCCGACCCGGGCCAGCGAGGCGAACAGGGACCGTTGGGCCCACAGCTTCTTCGGCGTGGGCGGGAGGGCCTCTTCGGGTAGAGCGGCGATGCGTTCGACCACGGCCTCCGGACGATCCCCGAAGGCGAGCTGGACGCGGCGGGCCGTCCCGAAGAGATTGGTCACCGCCGGGAACGAGGCGCCGCGGGGGCGCTTGAAGAGGACGGCCGGGCCCCCAGCTGCGATGACCCGCCGGTGGATCTCGGCCATCTCGAGCTTCGGGTCGACCTCTGTCTCGACCTCCACGAGCTCACCCTCCGCCCGCAAACGGTCCAGGAAGGCGGGTAGATCGACGGGTGCAGAGTGAGGCATGGGCGTGAGAGGCAGGTTCAAGGGGAGTCTAGTCCCATGACGGTCCTCACCGGAACCCGGGGGGGAGCGTAGTGTTGGATAGACTGATACGCGCCGCGCCGGCGCGGGTCTCCAGATGCGACGCTTCGTCCGATGATCCAACTTCAACCGTCCGCTGCAGTGCTCCGAACTCTGCTCGCCACTCTGTGCTTCATGGGGGCCTCCCTTGAGGGTCTTGCGGCATCGGGAGCCTCCTCAGCTGAGCCCTTCGTCGGCAGCGAGGGGTCCGAGGGCTCGGGGTCGACGGCGGACGTCGGCTTCGACGACATCCCCTGGGACCGCCGCGCCGTGGAGCACGTCTGGAACCGAGCGGGATTCGGCATCCGCGCGGAGCAGGTCGATGAATGGGTCGAGGCCGGCCCCCGCGCACTGGTGGAGCACCTGGTCCGGCCGCGCCCTACCGTCGGTGAGGGCGCGTGGGTGCCCCACGAGTACGAGCGGCTCCCGTACAGCGCTGAAGCGTTCAACCGGGCATCGGACGGGGAGAAGCGGGAGCTCCGCAAGCGCCGCAACCGCTGGTACCGAGATCAGTTCGCCGCCCTGCGTGAGGGCTGGGTCGAGAGCATGCTCGCCGGAGACGATCCGCTCCGCGACCGGATGACCCTGATGTGGCACGGCGTGTTCACCTCGTCCCTCGAGACGGTGAAGCGGCCCGCGCTGATGATCGAGCAGCACAACACGATCCGAGCGCAGGCGCTGGGGAGCTACTCCGCGCTGTTGCACGCGATGCTGGAGGACCCCGCGCTCCTCGTCTATCTGGACAACGACGACAACCGGAAGGGTCGTCCCAACGAGAACCTCGCTCGAGAGGTCATGGAGCTCTTCTCTCTGGGCGAGGGCAACTATGGCGAGGTGGACATCCGCGAGGCCGCCCGCAGCCTCACTGGCGCTGGCGTGGCGCCGGCGCTGGACGTCGCCACCTACCGGTTCAATCCCAAGCGGCACGATGACGAGCCCAAGGTCATCCTCGGAGTCAGAGGGAACCACGGCCCCGCAGACCTGGCAGACATTCTCCTGGGCCAGCCGGCCTGCGCGACGTACGTCGCGCGCACCGTGATCGAGTACCTCGAGGGCGTCCCGGCCACGGATGAGCGGGTCGAGGAGTACGCGGCGCGGCTGCGGGAGACGGGCTACGACGTGGGCTATCTCGTCGAGCGCCTGCTCCTCGACCCGCGCTTCTATCGGGATGAGGTGATCGGCGCACGGGTGGCGAGTCCGGTCGACTTCCTGGTCGGAAGCGCCATCCGCCTCGAAGCGGAGCTCCCCCCCGCCTTCATCGTCGAGGCGGCGGCGGACCTGGGTCAGGACCTGTTTCAGCCGCCCAACGTGAAGGGTTGGGACGAGGGCCTCGCGTGGATCACCACCTCGACCTTCATGATGCGCGGCAACATCGCCGGTGCGATCGTGGGCGCGGTGGACATCGAGACGCTGCGGGCGGATGCCTCGGACATGATGGACATGTCGGGGGCCATGGACGAGATGGGCCCGATGACCGGCAAGGAGAAGCGCAAGGCCGAGGGGCAGCAGGTCAAGCGCTACGAGGTGGCTGGGCTGGCGAACATCTTGCGCCGGGCGAAGTACGAGCCCAGTTCCATGGAGGCTCGGGTGGTGCGCGACGCGAACGCCAGCAGCGACCGCGAGGTCGTCGCGCTGCTGACGGGCCGGCTACTCGCCATCGAGCCGCCGGTGGAGACGCTCCAGATGCTCGAGCTCCAGCTGGGTCAGATCCGGGAGAAGTACGAGGTGGAGGAGGCAGACATGCCCCGCTTCCGCCGCAAGAACCAGCGCGTCTTCCACGACTTCACTCACCTCGTCCTGTCCTTGCCTGAGGCGCAGCTCCATTGACATCGTCCGGTCGCCCAGAGGGCCACGCCATGAACTTGCCCAAGCCTGACCGTCGCGCCTTCCTTCGAGCCGCCGCTGCATCTGCGGCGGGCTTCAGCCTGTTGCCTGAGGTCCTCGCCGGAGGGGTGCAGCTTCAGAGCTTGCCCGGGTCGGGTGGCAAGAACCTCGTCCTCATTCAGCTGTCTGGGGGGAACGACGGGCTCGCGACGGTGGTGCCTTACGGAGACGACCAGCTGCGCCGACACCGCCGTTCCACCGCTCACAAGACCTCGGACCTGCTGAAGATCGACGACTATCGGGGCTTCAACCCTGGGCTCGAGGCGCTCCGCCGCCGCTTTGATGAGGGGCAGATGGCCATCGTCGAGGGCTGCGGCTATCCGGAGGCGATTCGCTCTCACTTCAAGTCCTACGAGGTCTGGCACACCGCGCACCGAGCGGGCCGGATCTCTGGCGACGGCTGGATCGGCCGCCTCGCCGCTTCGCAGTGGGCGGAGGAGCCACGACCGGATCGCGTGGTTCACTTCGGTGGCAAGGCGCCCTACTCGCTGTTCTCCCGGGAGCAGCCGCCCGTTGCTCTCGCTTCGCCCACCGGCTATCGGTGGTTCGGAGATGAGGAGGCCTACGCCCGCGGCGGCGCGGCGATCTGTGAGCATGAGATGGAGCGTGACCCCCGCCATGTGGGCCGGGACGGCGCCCTCGACCGGCTGCGGGAGACCCTCGACGACGCTCGCGAGTCCTCTGGTCGGATCCGCCGCGCGGCGGCGACCTATCGCACGGGCGTGGAGTATCCCAAGACCCGGCTGTCCGCAGAGCTGCGTGACGTCGCCGCTCTGGTGAGCGCTCGTTCGGGCACGCAGATCTTCTCCGTCACCGATAACGGATACGACACGCACTCCAAGCAGCGGCAGGCCCACGACCGCAAGATCAAGGACCTCGGAGACGCTCTTGGTGCATTCATGGCGGACCTGGATCGCAGCGAGGTCGGCCGGGAGACCGTGGTGCTCGTCTTCAGCGAATTTGGCCGGAGGGTGGCAGAGAACGGCTCAGCGGGGCACGACCACGGCAAGGCGGGTCCGATGTTCCTGCTGGGGCACTCGGTGAAGGGAGGCCTCTATGGCGCACACCCTTCGCTCACCGAGCTGGACGCAGGCGACCTCGCCTTCACAACGGACTTTCGATCGGTCTACGCCACGCTCATTCAGGGGCTGTTTGACGCGGACCCCGTCGCCGTTCTGGGGACGGAGTATCCGCTCCTGCCGCTGATCTGACCCCGCGCGCCTTCGTAAGCCTGTGCTCTCCGCTGCGAGGACCTCAGCTTCGGGTTGCGAGGACCTCAGCCTCGGGCTGCAAAGACCTCAGCCTCAGGCCGCAAGGACCTTGGTGTGCAGGCGCATCACGGCGGCGCGGTCGAGCTCGAAGCCGAGGCTGCGATAGGCGTCGTCGAAGGTGGCCCAGCGGTGAGCTGCCCAGTCGGGTGAGATGCTCTCGGGGCGCACGATGTCCTCGGTCCGGACGCCGAACATCCACTCGATCACCTCCTCGTCCCCGATACTCCAGCGGCCCGGCATCTCGAGATCCAGCAGGCGCTCCGGGGTGGAGAGCCCGATGCCCTCGTGGACCTGGTGCCGGATGGCCGTCTCGAGCTTGTCTCCGAAGCCCAGTGAGGCCTGGAGGGGACCCCACATCGCCTCCAGTCCCTGGTCGCGCTTCAACAGCAGGTAGCTCGGCTTGGTCTCGGCGAAGCGGTAGACGAAGATCTTGATGCGGTGGATGAGTTCGCTCATCTTTTCGTGGCGTCGGGCCTCAGGGATGGGTCGGAGCACCCGAGGTGAGGCCCTGCTCTCGCAGCGCCCCGAGGACACAGCGGGAGGGCGCCCGCGGACCGCACGCACCAATACGAGACGGCGTCTCCCAACGAGCCAGCGCTCGCTCACCCACATGTCGGACCCGCTCCCCCTCGAACACGTGCTCGACCAGCTCGAGGCTCGCATCAATTGGGAGCGTAAGGACCGGGCCAGCGGGTGGCGTGTGGACCTCGCTCCGATCGAGGACCTCGTGGCCCGGGCCGGTGCCCCAGGGCGCGACCTTGGCCTGTGCCACGTCGCGGGCTCGAAGGGCAAGGGGTCGGTGGCCACTCTCATCGCGGCGGGGCTGACACGTGCGGGGTTCCGGGTGGGGGTCTTCGGGTCACCGCACGTGGAGCGGATCAACGAGCGGATCCAGATCGATGGTCAACCCATCTCGGATGACGCCTTGGCGGCGGCTCTCTCAGTCGCGCTCCGGCTGGTGGCAGAGGCCGAGGAGGCCGGGACGAGCGGGGCAGAGGCGTCGTGGTTCGATCTCGTCACGCTGGCGGGGCTCTGGGCGTTCCGTGAGGCTGGCGTGGACTGGGCGGTCCTCGAGGTGGGGCTCGGCGGGCGGCTGGACTCCACCAACGTGATCGACCCTCCGGAGGTGGCCGTGGTGACGACCATCGCGCTGGAGCACACGGCCATCTTGGGCGACACCCTGGCGGCGATCGCGCAGGAGAAGGGTGGGATCGTCAAGCCGGGGTCGAGGTTGGTCACAGGGACACCGCCGGGGGGCGAGGCTCACGCGGTGCTCGCGGGGATCGCTGAGGCCCAGGGGGTCGAGCACCGGGTCGCCTGGAGCGAGGCGGATCGGACGTTCGAGGAGGCCAACGTCACGGTGGCCCGAGCGGCCCTCGATGTCCTGGGACAAGGCCTTCAGGTTCGCAGCCTTCAGGTTCGCAGCCTTCAGGGCCACGGCGTCCCGGAAATCGGGGGCGGGCTCCTCACGCCAGAGGTCATCGCCGGCGCGCGGCTGCCAGGGCGCATGGAGTGGTTCGACTCGGGCTCGAACCGTGTGCTGCTGGACGGGGCTCACGTCCCTGGTTCCCTCAGAATGGCCTGCGACGAGGCCCTCGCCGCCTTGGACGGCCCGTGGGGAGTGGTCGTGGCCGTGCACGGAGAGAAGGACGTGGCGGAGCTACTGGAGCCGCTGTCGGGGGCGGGCTTCGGGCGCGTCTTCGCGACCACGGTGCCCGGCTCAGGGGTCCACCACCCCGCGACGGCGGTGGCGGAGGCCGCCGCCTCCTGGGGGCTCGAGGCCGAGGTTCATGACCTGCCCAGGTCGGCCCTCGCCGCGGCGCTGCGCTGGGCCGAGGCTGCGGGCGCGGACCCACCCGGCGGTGCATCGGCGGGCGTCATGGTGACCGGCTCGCTCTATCTCGTTGGAGCCCTCCGGCCTGGGCTCAGGGACCCTCGCGGCTTCCAATGAGAGCCACTGGCCGGTCCTGGAAGGGGCCTTGCCGGTCCTATAAGGGGATTGCACGCCACTGCGTAGGCGGCTCAAGGCCGCGCGGGCCAGGGGTCGATACTCCCGGACGCACGCCATGCTTTGCTCTGACCTCTTCCTGACCGACGCCTTCCTCATCAAGGGGAACGTCGAGAACAAGTACACGCGGCTGTCCAAGATCCTGGACGAGCATCGAAAGACGTTCCTCAGGATCCGGGACTGCACGCTCGTGGACCTGAAGTCGCGAGACCAGATCCACACGCCGCTGCTCCACATCAACCTCGACGAGGTGCTGATCGCCCACGAGTTCCTCGATGAGGCCGGGGATGGCGTGATGGCTGAGATCTCCCGTGAGGCGGACCTCGACAAGGTGCGTGTCTTCTACACAGGGCACCTCAACATCGAGCTGGCGGGCTTCATTCGGCCGGGTTCCTACGACGTGTCGGACACGTCCACGCGCCGCTTCTTCGTGATGCGGGAGCCCGAGCTGCGCGGCTTCAACGATCAGGGCGACGACGAGCTCCGGAAGCTCACGGACCTCTCCTACGCGATCGTCAACAAGCAGCGCCTGAGCTACGTCTACGACTTCAATTGAGTCGTCGGCGGTCGGGCAGGCGTCTCCGCGCCCGACCCACGGGCTACTCTTCGGGAGCCTCGCTCGAGTCGTCCGGGTCATAGGCCCCCTCGGGGTCGACCTCGTCCAGCAGGCTCAGGTAGCTCGCATAGCGCGTGTCCGCGAGGAGCCCCTCTTCCGACGCGTCGGCCACCCCGCAGCCCGGCTCATGGTCGTGGGTGCAGTCGGTGTACTGGCAGCTCGCCTGGAAGGGCGCGAGGTCAGGGAACAGGTCCCGAACCTGGGGGCGCTCCAGCCCGTGCAGGCGGAACACACGGATCCCGGGGGTGTCGACCACGTAGCCGCCCATCTCGAGGCGGTGGAGCCGTGAGTAGGTGGTCGTGTGCTTGCCCTGCTTCCAGTAAGAGCTGATCTTCCCCTCCTTGATGTTGAGTCCCGGCTGAATCCGGTTCAGGAGGGTCGACTTCCCCGCCCCGCTCGGCCCGTAGAACACCGACACCCGATCCTTGAGGAGCGCGCACATCTCCTCCACGCCATCACCGGACTTGGCAGAGGTGACGAGGACGCGCAGGTCCGGGACGTCCTGATAGGTCGAGACGTAGCGATCGACGAACGTGCCCTTCTTGTCGAGGTCCGCCTTGTTGAACACCAGCACCGCCGGGATCTGGTGCCAGCTACAGGCGGCGAGGATCCTGTCGGTCCGATTGCTCGAGAAGCCGGGGCTCCGGAGAGAGCCGATGACGAACAGCTGGTCCACGTTCGAGACGAGGACCTGCTCGCGCGGGTCGTGGGAGGAGGCGACCCTGCCGAGGTAGTTCCGCCTGGGCAGGACCTCCTCGAGGCTCGCGGGGTCCGTGGAGAGGTCCAGCCGGACCCGGTCGCCCACCGCGACGGGGTTCTTCTGCCCCTGGAGGTCCTCGAACAGCGCGCCGCGCAGGGCCGCGAGGATGGGCTCCCCCGGGGCGGTCTCGCGTACGGCAGACGACCCTGCGGTGACGGTCTCCTCGTCCACGTCCACGTGGACCACCTTGGCGTCCACGCGGACGACTCTCCCGAGAGCGTTGGCGCCAGCAGTCATTGGCGACAAGGGTACGCGGTATCCTCTCACCATGGATGAGGGACAGGAGGTGATCCGTTCACGGGCCAACCCGGCCCTGAAGCGCGTCGACCGCGTGGCGCGGGGCAAGGAGCCCGAGGCCATGCTCCTGGAGGGTGAGCGGCTGGTGCTCGATGGGCTAGGTGCCGGGCTGGAGCCGGAGCTGCTCCTGGTGCGGGACGATCGCTTGGAGTTGATGGAGCGGCTCCAGGGTCCCAGTACGCGGGCCGTTGCCGCCCCGCTGTTCGAGCGCCTCGGCACTCTCTCCACGCCGCCCGGGGTCCTGGGCGTGTTCCCACGGCCTGCGCAGCTCGATGAGGTCGACCTCGAGGGGTCCCTTCAGCGCCACGGGCTGGTGCTCGGCGTCGCCGGGGTGGCCGATCCGGGCAACCTCGGAGCCCTCGCGCGCAGCGCCGAGGCCGCTGGTGCCACGGCGCTCGTCGTGGCAACGGGGGGCGCTCGACCCTTCACTCCCAAGGCGCTCCGGGGCTCCATGGGGAGCCTGCTTCGTCTGCCGGTGTACGAGATCTCGGACCTTGGTCGCGCCGTGGGAGCGCTCGAGCGCGGTGGGTTCCGCCAGCACATCGCCGCGACCCGCGGCGGCGCTCCGCTCGACTCGACGTCGTTCTCCAAGCGGGTGGTCGTCTGGATGTCGGGAGAGACCGGGGAGGCTCCGGCCGAGCTGCGCGGCTGCGAGCCGGTCACCATCCCCATGGCGGGCCAGGTGGAGTCCCTCAACGTCACCGTCGCCGGCGCGCTCATGCTGTTCGCCGCCGGGCGTCGCTGAGGAGCCTTCAGGCCCGGACCGCTTGTGGCTCGGGGTGCCGCGGGCCACACTCAATCCGGGGTCGCGTGCCCGCGGCACCTTCGTCGCACGGCGACCTGGAACCCGGGTGGGAGAGCGACGATGGAATCACGACGATGCGCGCTGGCCGGATCCTTCCTCTCACTGGTGGGTGCGGTCCAGCTCCCCGCTCAGGAGGCGGCTGCCCCCGCCACCGGCGCTCCCGATGCGACCATTGGGCCGGTCCTCGGGGACCTGCGCCCCGACGGCGCGAAGGTGTGGCTCCGGCTCGACGGCGGCCGCACGGCGCGGCGCACGCTGTTCGAGGACGGCGCCCCCCGCAGCCGGGGCCCGCTCAAGCCGCGGGTCGACGCGGACGGGACGGCGGTGCTCGAGCTCGAGCGGCTCCGGCCAGGGACGGACTACCGGGTCCTCCTCGAGGTGGAGGGAGAGGCCGACCTGGAGGTCACCTTCACCACGCCGAGGCCCCACGCCGAGGTGACGTCCGCGCGGGTGGTGTTCGGCTCCTGCGCGAGCCACGACCGCTTTGAGGCCCAGCCCATCTGGACGTCCATGGCGGCCGTGGAGCCTGACGCCGTGGTGCTGCTGGGGGACACGCCCTATATCGACAGCACGGAGCTCGCGCGGCAGCGCCGCCGCTATCGGGAGTTCTGGTCCATCCCCGAGCTGCGTCCGCTCGCAGCGAGCGTCCCGGTCTACGCCACATGGGACGACCACGACTTCGCCACCAACGACCAGGTGGGGGCCCAGCCGGGGCGGGAGCGGTCGCGGCGTGCGTTCATCGAGTATCACCCCCAGCCCTCCTTCGGCGACGGCGAGGGCGGGATCTACACGTCCTTCCGGCGGGGACCCATGGAGGTCTTCCTGGTGGATACTCGGTGGTTCGGAGACGAGGAGGCGTTTGGTGAACCGGGCTCGGGGCAGACCTCCTTGCTCGGCGCCGTGCAGCGGGAGCAGCTGATCGCTGAGGTCTCCGCGTCGGAGGCGGACGTCAAGGTGCTGGCGTGCGGGATGGTCTGGAACGGGGCGGTCCGGCCGGGCAAGCGCGACTGCTGGTGGACCTGGCGCCACGAGCTCGACGGGATCCTCTCTGCCCTCGGTGCGGCCAAGGTCAAGGGCGTCGTGCTGGTGGGCGGGGATGTCCACAGGCCCCGCATCATCCGGCACGGAGACGCGCGAGAGCGCCTGGGGTATGCGCCGATCGAGTTCGTCTCGTCTCCCATGGCGAATCACCCGATCGCCGCGGCCGCAGCGCCGCACCCTGGTCTGCTCTGGGACGCGACCGCGGACTCGGTGGCCTTCGTCCTCGAGGTCGAGGTCGGTGAGTCGGCGCCGAGGGTGGAGGGGCGGATGATCGGCCCCAAGAACGAAGTCCTCCGGACCCACCTGGTGGATCCAGAGGACCTCGGCTACTGAGCTCCTGCGCTAGCGGCGAGAGCGCCTGGATCCCGTGCGTCCCTTGAGGGCGCTCGAGCCGCGTCGCTGGGGCTGCCGCTGGACTCGTTCAGGGAAGCGGCCGGTGCCGCCCCGGGCTCCGGCGCGGCGCTCATCAGAGCGCTGCCACCGGGACCGCTGGTTGTCGGAGGGCCCGACGGCGCCTCGGGGCGCGCGCTGAGCGCGGGCCGGGCGCTGCCCTTGGGCCTTCGACCGTCCGCGCGCCTCGCCCAGCCGTCGGGCGGCGCGCCCGCGCTTCATCCGCGCCTGAGCACGCGCGGACCTGACGCGGGTGGAGCGGTCGCGGCTCGGTCGGGCCGACCCAGCGCGGGTCGACTCAGCGCGGGTCGACTCAGCGCGGGCCGACCCAGGGCGAGCGTTGGGCCTGCGACGAGCTCCCGCTTCCTCCCGTTGACCGGCGCGCCTGCCCTCCGCGCGGCGCGCTCCCTGGACGTCCCTGCGGGACCTGAGCTTCGAGCTTGAGCCCCGGACTCGTCGTCCCTCCCGAGCGTCGAGGTCGTCGAGGCCGTCGGGGGTGGCCGGCGTCTCCGACGTGACGGGCGCCTTCTGGCCACCGCGACGCGTCTCCTGGGGCTGCGCCTCGGCGGACGGGGAGAGCGAGATGACGAGCGCCCAGGCGAGCAGCGCGAGTGAGATGTGCTTCATGTGTCGTTCCTGTTCAGGGTCCATTCGATGCCGCGACTGGTGGGCGGCACGAGGGAGGAACCGGGGGGAACGAGCGTGGGTTTGCGCCGATACGTCAGCGGAGGGGTCGCTGTTGCCAGCGGTCGAGAACGGACCGTCAGGGGGGCGGCGCCTCGTCCGGCGTCTCGTCCGGAGCCACGTTGACCATCCAGGTGGAGAAGCCGTCGAGGAACGCCCGGAACCCCTCCACGTGCTCGGCGGGGAAGCCGTAGTTCGCCGGCGCCTCGTCGATCACCCGGTGGAACGCGTCCAGCCAAATGCCCCTGGCCGCCTCGTCGATCTCGAAGGGGAAGTGCCGCATCCTCATGCGCGGCGGCCCGTACCGCTCGTTGAACAGTGGTGGCCCCCCGAGCAGCTGTACGAAGAAGGCCGCCGAGCGCTCGGAGGCGGCCTTCATGTCGTCAGGGAACCAGCGCCGCAGGTCCGACTGCTCCAGCTCCCCGTAGAAGTCGGCGAGCATCCGGAAGACGCCCTCCTGACCGATCGCCTCGAGGATCTCGGGGGACGGCCGGGTCATCTGGGGCGGCCCAGAGGCGGGGACGTGAATCGGGCGTGTGCGTTCAGGCGCGGACATGGTGGGAGTCTAGGGCCTCTCCGCCGGACGTCGCCCCCCATGCTCCAGAGTCATGGATACGCCGGCGGAGGAGGGATGGGCGCTGGACCTCCTCACGCCTTCTCCGTCCTTGCTGGCGGCTCTCTTCTTCGAGTCATGGTCCCGTCCGGGGGGGGGGCGTACCATCGACCCCGAGGCGCCGACGGAGGTCCTCGATCACCATGACCGCAGCCCTCTTCGATGATGACGATCCGCGTGGGCGTGATCGTGAGGACCCGGTCGCGGAGGCGCCCGCCGACGCGCCCCTGGCCGAGCGCGTCCGGCCGCGACGGGCGGGGGAGGTCTTCGGACAATCGCACCTGCTGGGCGAAGGGAAGCTCCTGCAGCGTGTCCTCGACGGGGAGGTCCAGCAGAGCCTGCTCCTCTGGGGGCCGCCGGGCGTGGGGAAGACCACCCTCGCGCGCCTTGTGGCCGACGCTTCGGGTGCGCGTTTTGTGCCGTTCTCGGCCGTGCTCTCCGGGGTGAAGGAGGTCCGCGCGGTGATGGGAGAGGCGCGGGACCGCCGCGCGCGGACCGGCGATCGCACGCTGCTCTTCGTGGACGAGATTCACCGCTTCAACAAGGCGCAGCAGGACGCCTTCCTGCCGTTTGTCGAGCGGGGGGACGTGCTGCTCATCGGTGCGACCACGGAGAACCCGTCCTTCGAGCTCAACGCGGCGCTGCTCTCGCGCTGCCGCGTGCTGGTGCTGGAGCCGCTCTCGTCGGAGGAGACGGTCGGGCTCATCCAGAGCGCCTGCCAGTCGGAGCGGGGCCTGGGCGGCCGGATCGAGCTGGATGACGAGCAGGTCAAGCGGATCGCCAACGCCAGTGACGGGGACGCCCGGCGGGCGTTGACCCTGCTGGAGACCGTGGCCGCGGTGAGCCTGAGCGGCGGCAGGGTGGACGACGACGCCCTCGCCGAGGCGCTCCAGCGCAAGTCTGTGCGCTACGACCGCTCGGGAGATCAGCACTTCGACCTGGTCAGCGCGCTCCACAAGAGCATCCGCAACTCGGACCAGAACGCCGCCATCTACTGGCTGGCGCGGATGCTGGAGGGAGGAGAAGACCGGCGCTACCTCTCCCGGCGCCTGGTCCGGATCGCCTCCGAGGACATCGGCCTGGCTGACCCCTTTGCGCTCCGGGTGGCGCTCGATGCCGCGGATGCGTTCGATCGCCTCGGGGTTCCCGAGGGCGACCTGGCCCTCGCCCAGGCGGCCGTGTACCTCGCCAGGGCGCCCAAGAGCAACGCCGTCTACAAGGCGCTGGCGGCCGCCCAGCGGGATGTGCAGGACACCGCGAGTGAACCCGTCCCCCTGCACCTGCGGAATGCCCCGACGGCCCTGATGAAGGGGCTGGGTCACGGCCAAGGCTACCGGTACGTGCACGACGACCCCAAGGCTCGCGAGGAGATGAAGTGCATGCCGCCGGGGCTCGAGGGCCGCAAGTACCTCGAGGACGATCCTCCGGCGCGTTTCTGAGCGGCTACAGGCCCCTCGAATCGAGCACTAGAGCCTTGTCTGAGGCATCTGAGGGCTCTACAACCTCGCAACCCGCAGGTGACTGTGGGCGCGGAGGACGGCGTGTTGCCGTTCCTTCCGTAACGCAAGCCACGGGGCTGCGGCGCTTGCGTCGTGGCCCCGTGACTTTTCATGCGCCGCGTCCCTCGACGGTGGAACGTCGATGCGTACGGCGGCTACTCGATCCGGAGGGCCAGCACCGGACCGCTGGCCTGCTTGAGGACGGCGTGGGTGACTCCCCCGAGGATCGCGGCGCTCAGGCCGGTATGGCCTTGGGTGCCCATGACCGTCAGGTCGCCTTCCTGTCGAGCCTCCTCGATGGCGCTGATCGTGGGGCCGACGACAAACTCAGTGGTGTGCTCGACACCCTGCCAGTCGACCTCGTCCATCCGCGCTTCAAAGCTCGCCTTGATGGACTCGTGAAGTCCTTCGACGACATAGGCGGGGACCATGAGGTCTGCGCTCCCCTGCGTCATGGGGTCGAAGAGCGCCGGGGGCTGGCTCACGTGCAGCACCGAGAGCGGCAGCTTGAGGTGAAGCGCCAGGTCGCGTGCCATCTCGAGCGCCGTCATGCCACGGGCGGAGAGGTCACACGGCGCCAGGATCCGCGTGAGCGGGCGGGGCTCGGTGGGCTGGCTCCAAACATGGCAGTGGGCGCCGGCAAAGACCGCGCGCTGGGTTCCGCCGAGATCGAAGAAGTGCTGCTTCGTGTGCGGCCCAAGGATGACCAGGTCAGCCCCGATGGACCGCGCGGCGCGCAGCAGCGCAGCGTGGGGGCGACCGAGCTCCACGTGGACCTCACTGGCGCCCCGGCCGAGGCGTGCGTCCGATCGTTCTCGCATGCGATGGGTGGCGGCCTCGGCGAGCTTCACCGTGTGATCGACGATCTCGGTGATCGGGCCGCTCGTGTCATCGACCAGCGGCACGTCGAGGGCATGGACAACGTGGAGCTGCGCCCCGAAGGCCGCGGCGATCTTCGCCGCTGCGTGCAGCGCGCGGTCGCCTCCGGCGCGGCCGTCGTCTCCAACGACCGCGGACGCGATGGGCAGGAGAGTCTTCGTCATGGCAGGTTCAGTCCGAGGTGTCAGCGGCGTCTCTCAGACGTGCGGACAGAAGGCTGAGCCGGCTGGACTGCTCTGCGTTTTCGACCGCACGCTGAAGCGCCCTGCGCTCTCCGACGAGCACAACGAGGCGCTTGGCCCGCGTCATCGCAGTGTAGAAGAGGTTCCTCTGGAGCATGTGTGCGTGCTGTGTCGAGAGCGGGAACACGACGCAGGGGAACTCTCCTCCCTGGCTGCGGTGGACCGTCATGGCGAAGGCGGGCCGCAGATCGCCGAGCGCACCGCGCTCGTAGACGACCTCTCGTTCGGGAAATTTCACGGTCACCGTCCCGTCCGCGTCGACCTGCGAGATGCGCCCGAGGTCTCCGTTGAAGACCTCGCGCTCGTAGTCGTTGCGGGTCTGGACGACCCGGTCGCCGGTGCGCCACGTCTTTCCGTCGAAGAGGACCTCTCGGCCTCCCTCGCCGAGGGCGTCGCGCAGGCGCTCGTTGAGGGAGTCCACCCCGGCGGGGCCCTTGTACATGGGAGCCAGGACCTGCACGTCCCGGGCCCAGTCGAGCCCAAAGGTCTTGGGGACCCTCTCGGTCGCGACCTCGACGAGGCGCTCGGCCAGCCGCTCCTGTCCCTCCTCGACCGGGAAGAAGTAGAAGTCGGCGTCCTGCACGCCGCGGGGCGGTAGCTCCGGGAGCCGGCCCTCAAGGACTCGGTGTGCGTTCGTGATGATCAGGCTCTCGGTCGACTGCCTGAAGACCTGACTGAGTCGAGCCACCGGGACCACGCCGGACGCGAGCAGGTCGGCGAGGACGTTGCCAGCGCCCACGCTCGGCAGCTGATCGGGGTCACCTACGAGGATGAGACGAGTGGGAGATGCGACCGCGTCCACGAGCCGGCGTGCGAGGGCCGCGTCGAGCATGGACACCTCGTCCACGATGACCAGGCCCCCCTCGAGGGGCTTGTCCAGACCGTGCTCGAAGCCTCCCTCGCCCGGGATGAACTTCAGCAGGCGGTGGAGCGTGCTGGCCGGACGGCCGGTCGCCTCCGAGAGCCGCTTGGCGGCGCGCCCCGTGGGTGAGGCGAGCAGGACCTTGGCGCCGCCAGCTTCGGCGAGCTGGGCCACGAACTGAACGATGGTGGTCTTGCCCACGCCGGGGCCTCCGGTGAGGAGCGTGACCGGTTGCTTGAGGAGCTCGAGGACCGCGCTGCGCTGTCCCGGGTGGAGCTCGATGGAGGCGGCCGCCTCCGCGCGCTCGAGGTCCTCCGCCTGGGCGAGGGGCGAGGCGGGGCCCGCGAGTAGTCGCGCGAGACCGCGGGCGAGGCGCACCTCGTGCACGTGCTGCCGCGGCAGATAACAGGGGAGCTCTGCGCGAAAGCGTCCGCTTCCGTCGAGCGCATCGGAACGGTGCTCGTCCAGGGGGGGCGGCTCAGGGAGGACCTCCCGGTCGATGATGATATGGAGGCCGTCCTCCATCTCGTCGAGGGCGCGCACGAAGGCCTCCTTGGGCGCGGCACCCTCGAGCGTGTTGGCGGAGCGGCGCAGGAGATCCCCGAGGGGGAGCATCACGTGGCCCTCGCTCGTCGCGCGGTCGAGCACGTGGCGGGTCACGGCGCGCAGCCGGCGAGGGTCATCAGGAGCGAGCCCCAGCCGTTTGGCGACCCGATCAGCGGTGAGGAACCCCACGGAGGGGACGATCGAGAGGACAAAGGGGTTGTCGCGGATCATCGACTCGCACTCGGCCCCAAGCTTGGCGAGGACGGCCTGAGCCGTCAGCGGCCCCAGCCCCAGCTGTGCGAGGAACCCCTGCAGCTGATGGAGGCCCGCCTGGGCGACGACCGCGGTCCCGAGGCCCTCGGCGATCTCCGGCCGCAGGCCCTTGACGCCGACGAGGGCGCCCTTGGGGTCCTCCGCGATGCGCTCGAGCGCGTCGGTCCCGAGCTTTTCGACGATCCGCCGGGCGATGGTGGGGCCCACGCCCTCGAAGGCCTTGGACGAGAGGTAGCGGACGAGGCCCTCCTCGGTGGCGGGGGCGAGGGGCTCCGAGGCGGTGAATTCGAACTGGGCGCCGTGGTTGGGGTGGCGGCCCCACTTCCCCGAGAGGCGCACGCGGGCGCCCTCCACCGGGTCAGCGATCTTCCCGATCGCCGTCACGCGGCCCGGAGAGAAGAGGGAACCGTCCTCAGGGGCCTGAAAACCAGGGTCTGGGTCGAGCCGGAGCACGCCGAAGAGGCTCGAGTCGTCGTGATACGTGATCGTCTCGATGGTCCCCTGGAATGTCTCCTCGCCGTCGGGTGCGGCTCGGTCGCCCGAACCAGGCCGGTCCTGGGGGCCTGTTCTGCGGGTCTGGGAGGGGTCTCTAGGCTCCTGCAAGATGACCGAAGGATACCGGATCCACGCCTTCGATCGTCTCTGGCCCCTCCTCAGGTTGCGGCCAGCGCCAACCCTCCGTATCCTTCTGCGCCCCAATCACCGCCCGGCCTGCCCGGCCCGATGGCCTCGCTGCCGCGCGGATCACAGTTCAACACCCCCACGCCCCTCGCCGCCTCATTGCGGCCCAGATCCCTTGATCAAGGTCTCCGTTCGTTCCAACGAGTCGCTCGAAGCAGCGCTCCGCCGCTTCAAGCGCCAGTGCAACTTCAGCGGCATCTTCCGTCTCGCCAAGGCCAACACCTGGCACGAGAAGCGCTCCGACCGTCGCCGCCGCGAGCGCCGCGAGCGCCTTCGCACCGTGCAGAAGGCCACCCGGAAGAACGACCCGAACCGTCGTCGTCGTCGTCGCCCCGGCGGCGCTCCCAAGAAGCGCTGACGTGACCCCCGTCCTCTGGGCGGGCGAACCGAACAGACAGGCCGCGTGATCCCCTCCCGGGTCACGCGGCCTGTCATTGTCTTACGCTGGAGCGAAGCCCATCGGCGGAATCGTCGACCACGGGTGAGGCCGACGCACACATGGGAATCTTCGAGAAGGACAGGGACCTCACCGAGGCGCCGGAAGAGGCGCGCTTGGTTGTGGACGCCAGCTCGTTCCGCGAGAAGGCGAGGGGCTTCTCCATGCGCCTCGACCACTTCCTGAGCCACCACCTGAAGTGGCGCTCTCGGTCGAGCGTTCAGACGCTGGTGAAGGGCGGATACGTCGAGCTCGACCTCGCACGGCCCGACGCTCCCGAGGGCACCGGTGAGCGACGGGTCGAGCGCCGACCTGGCGTGCGCCTCCAGCATGGGACGCGCGTCTACGTGCGCGTCCCGGAGGAGTACCGCGCGCTGCTCACCGGTGAGACCAGCGACGAGCTCGAGGTCCTCCACGAGGACCGCGACTGCCTCGCCGTCAACAAGCCGCCGCTGATCGCCGTCCACCCCAGCGGTCGGCACATGACCGACACGCTCATCCAGCGCGTGCACAAGCGCTTCCAGGCCGAGATCGAGGGTGGGCAGATGCTGCCGCGCCTGTGCCATCGCCTGGACCGAGAGACCAGCGGCATCGTCCTCGTGGGCAAGCGCCCCGCCACCCAGGGCGCGCTCACCTCTCAGTTCGAGGATCGACTGGTGGAGAAGGAGTACCTCGCGATCGTCGAGGGAACCCCCGAGCAGGCCGAGGGGTCGATCGACGCCCCGATTCGACTCTCCACGACGTCGCCGGTGGAACTCGAGATGACCACCGCGGCGGACGGCCTGCCTTGCAAGACGGACTGGCGCGTGGAGGCGAGCGCAGGCGGTTACTCGCGCCTGCGGCTCAGGATCCACACCGGTCGGCAGCACCAGATCCGAGTCCACATGGCGGCCATCGGCACGCCGATTGTCGGAGACAAGCTTTATGGCCCCGACCGGGAGATCTTCCTCCGCTCAGCAGCGGGGGCGCTCACGGACTGGGACAGGGAGCAGCTTGTCCTGGACCGACACGCGCTGCACAGCGCCCGGCTCGTGTTCAGATCGCCGGCGGCCCACGAGCCGACCTGCATCGAGAGCGGCCTGCCTGATGATCTCACCGAGGCCTTTCCCCAGTTCGCGGGATGACCCTTCCCGCGCTCCTCGACTCCTGTTTCACTCCTCCCATGCGCCTCCTCACCTGCCTGATCACCGCCACCCTCGTCGCCGCGTGCGGTGAGGCTCCCAAGCCCATCACTCCCTCTAGCCCCGAAGGCACCGTGACCCTCGAAGACGTCAACGTCCCCAACCAGAGCACCGCCATGGAGGGCGTGCTCACCGCTGGCCAGCTGAGCGAGGAGCAGATGGTCGCCCTCGCCGGCCTCGGCTACGAGAGCTTCGTGAGCCTCCGCGAGGCGGACGAGGGGGGCTCCGGCTGGGAGGAGGCCTTCGCCGCCGAGAAGGGCATCCACTTCGTGCGCCTGCCGATCGCCGGCGCGGACGGGATCGACGAGGCTCACGCCCGCAAGCTCGTCGAGCTCATGGCGGCCGAGGCACGCCCGATGGTGCTCTACTGCGGCAGCAGCAACCGCGTCGGCGCGCTGCTCGCGCTGAGGGCCTTCCATGTGGAGGGCCAGGGTCCTGCAGAGTGCCTCGAGCTTGGCAAGAGCACCGGGGTCACCGGTCTCGAGGGCATGCTCGCCGAGAAGCTCGGACTCTGAGTCAGGCGGACTCTGAGTCAGGCGGGCTCCAGGCCGAAGACGGCGTGGGTCGCCTCCCACGCCGCCGCCGCGACCGCGCCCGGCGTCTCTCCCCGAAGCGCCGCAACGGCGGCGAGCACGGCGGGGAGGTGCCGGGGTTCATTTCGGCGTGAAGCAGGCCTGGGGTCGAGGTTGCGGGGGAGCAGGTAGGGGGCGTCGGTCTCCAGCAAGAGCCGGTCGGCGGGGATCTCGGCCACGGCCCGGCGGAGGTCTCCCCCCCGGCGTTCGTCGCAGACCCAACCTGTGATGCCCAGGTGGCAGCCGAGCTCCAGGTAGTCGGCGGCGGCCTCGGGCCCCTCGGTGAAGCAGTGCACCACGGCCCCCCTCGCGAGGGAGGGCCAGGCGTTGCGTAGGACGGCCAGGAACTCGTCGTGGGCGTCGCGCTGGTGGAGGAAGACGGGCAGCCCGGCCTCTGCGGCGAGGCCGAGCTGGGCCTCGAAGGCCGCCAGCTGCGCCTCGCGGGGGCTGAAGTTCCGGTTGTAGTCGAGCCCGCATTCGCCAACGGCGACGACCCGGCCCTCGCGGTGGAGCTCCCTCAGCCGCGCCGCGGTGGCGTCGTCGAAGTCAGAGGCGTGGTGCGGGTGGACGCCCGCGGTCGACCAGAGCTCGACGCCCTGGCCCGCGCGCCTTGCGGCCTCGGCGGCGGCCTCGCTGGAGCGGAGATCGGTCCCGGTGAGGACCATCCGCTCGACGCCAGCCTGGCGGGCGCGTTGGAGGACCTCGTCGCGGTCGCCCTCGAACTGACGGCTCATCAGGTTGACGCCGATATCGACCAATCTCATCAC
The DNA here is from genome assembly GCA_905480285.1 of uncultured bacterium. GTDB lineage: Bacteria > Planctomycetota > UBA1135 > UBA1135 > Saltatorellus. The sequence goes on along the minus strand of CAJQPT010000256.1, from coordinate 23,316 downwards.
GGCCAGACGATAGCCTCGATCCTGTCATGAGCGAATCCTCTGCCCCCGAACCGGTCGACCTGCACGCGAAGATGCGCGAGGTCACTCCCCTCTGGACACCCCACCGTGTCGGCCGTTTCGACGGCCACCAGCTCCTGCTCGCGCGGGTGGACGGCGAGTTCGTCTGGCACCAGCACGACGACCACGACGAGGTCTTCATTCCCCTGCGCGGCACCTTGCTCCTGGACTTCGAGGGCGGCGTCACCCGTGAGGTCCGCCCGGGGAGCCTCCTGGTCGTCCCCGCTGGCGTGGCGCACCGGCCCAGGACCGACGGAGGTGAGGTCGAGATGTTGGTGCTCGACCCCATGGGCGTGAAGCACACGGGGGACGTCAAGGACGAGCTCACCGTGGACGAGTACCCCGAGATCTGAGGGAGCGAGCCGTGAAATGAGTGAGGGCGCCTTCACAAGAACAGGCGCGGGCTCTGATCGTAGGGTCGAAGACCGCTCACCCAAACGAACCACGCAGCATGAGCATCGAACCTCCCAGGACAAGGACGAGCTCACCCCGGACCACCCCAAGCTAGAGATCCCTTCATGACCAATCTGACCGACGTCGAACGTCCTGAGATGGACCAGCGCGAGATCAACCAGTGGTGCATGTTCATGCACCTGGGGCTGCTCGCGGGATACGCCATTCCCCTCGGCGGATTGGTGGTGCCAATCGTCCTCTGGCAGCTCAAGAAGGACGTCTCTCCCCAGATCGATCAGCACGGGCGGATGGTGGCGAGCGCGATCGTGGCGTTCGTGCTCTACGGCATCCTCGCGGGGATCCTCTGCCTTGTCCTGGTCGGCTTCGTCCTCCTGCCCGTGGTCGGAATCTGCGGCATCGTCTTCCCGATCATCGGGGGCATCAAGGCCAACGACGGGGAGTCCTGGCCCTACCCGCTCGTCCCGAAGATCTTCTGATCGCGGACCGTGCCCGCCGGCCCCGAGGCCGTGCGCTCAGGTGGCGCGCGCGCGGGCCGTGGCGGTCCCTGTGACGGCGATCGCTGCCATTGCGCCCAACAGGGCCCACCCCGGGCCCGCAGCGGGCAACTTCTGCCAGCTGACGACCGCGAGGAGCGTCATGCCGATGGCGACGGTGAGGAGGTCCCCGCCGAGCCCGCTGGCGCCCGTGCTCTGGAGCTCTTGAGCTTCTGTCGAGAGCGGTCTCGGCCCGCCGGGTCGCCACAGGAGCTTGAGCACCAGTAGCCCTGAGGCGAGCGCCACGGGCCAGAGCCGGAGCGCCAGGGCCGGGGAAGCCAGCGCGGCGACGAGGGCGCCCATGGCGAGGTACAGCGGGAGCAGCAGCCGGACGGCCACGGCCTTGCGCGCGCCGCCGTCCTCGGCCCGCGGGTCTGCGGGGGACGTGTCGACGATCCAGCGGGCCGCCGGGGTCGCCGAGGTCGGCACGTGCATCAGGACGAACGGCAGGTAGGCGCCCGGGGCGAAGAGGAGGAGGGCATAGAGGCCCTCACCCTCCACGGTCGTCGCGTCAGCGCCCATGAGCACCAGCAGCAGGGGCGCCGCCACGAGAGGGTAGGTCCGGACCACGAAGTCGCGCTCCGCGGGCAGCGCGTCGAAGATGAAGCCGAAGGGGCCGCGCTCCTCGGGGGTCACCCAGAGGCGTTCGGCCAGGATGCGGGCCGGCGTGAGGAGCGTCCCGAGCACGGAGCTCGTGGAGCGTGCTCGGGGCGCCGGTGGGAAGGGCGCGAGGGCGAGGACGGCCGCCGCGAGCAGGACAGCGCCCGCGGCGATCACACCCGCTGTCCCTGGACCAGCCGCTGCGAACGGCGCGGAGAACCACGCCGGAGGGAGGAGAAGCCAGACGCCGGTGGGCCCCTCGATCGCCGCGAGGGCGCCGAGGCTTCGCAGGCCCACCAGGACGCCGACCATGATCGCCACGAAGAGCACGGTCTGGAGGGCAACCATGACCGTGTCGCCGCCGCGCCCGAGGACGACCTGGAGGAGCAGGAGCGCCGCCGCGACCGTCCAGGTCTGCAGGACGCCCATCACCACCAGCAGCGGCCGCTCAGCGACGCTCATGGAGCCTGGCGCGAGGATGGCGGCGGGGATCAGGGAGGCGGCAGCGAGCGCGCCCATGATGAGCAGCAGCGTCATCACCCGCGACAGCCGCAGGTCCCGTGGGGTCACGGGGAGGGCCCCGACCCACTCGGTGGCGGGGTCGGCTCGAAGGAGCGGCGCGAGCTCTCCCAGGAGCGGCACCGTCGTCAGGGCGAGCGGGAGGCAGAGGGCGAAGACGGCGTACCCGAAGCCGCCGACCTCGCCGCGGACCACCGCGCACAGCAGCGCCGAGATCACCACCTGCATGGCGAGGGCGGCGACGGGGGTTCGCTCGCCGAGGACCTCCCCGGAGAGCTGGGCGCGGACGAGACTGGTGAGGCGATTCAATGGACGGACGCGACTTGCGCGACGCGAAGGGTACCGCGATCGGGCTCCGAGCCCATACTCAGCCCCGATGTCGAACAAGGTGACGATCCAGGGGCCGGTCGGAAGGCTGGAGGGGGAGCTGTGGCTCCCGGAGGACGGGAGCGCCCCCGTGGCGGCGGCGGTGGTGTGCCACCCGCACCCGCTGCACGGCGGGACCATGAAGAACAACGTGGTCCATCGCACGGCGCGCGGCCTCAACGACGCGGGCCTCGCGGTCCTTCGCTTCAACTTCCGCGGCGTGGGCGCCAGCGAGGGGGTGCACGACGGCCACGGCGCGGAGGAGGAGGACCTCGCCGCGGCGCTCACCTTCCTGGGGGAGGCCTGCCCTGGCATCCCGCTGTGGGCGGGCGGGTTCTCCTTCGGCTCACGGACCCTGGTGGGGCTCGCGCCGAGGGAGCCGCGCATCCAGCGCGTGCTGCTGGTGGCGCTCCCGGTGATCGCCTACGACTGCAGCGCCGCTCTCGAGGTGACCCAGCCGGGCGCCATCATCATGGCGGGAGACGACACCTTCGGGACTCTTGAGGTCCTCACCAGGCAGTTGCCCGGGCTCATGAGCCGCTTCCACGTCGAGGAGATTCCCGGCGTCGACCACTTCTTCACCGGCAAGTTGGATGAGCTGCGCCTGCGCGTCCGCGACTGGGCGACCAGCCAGCTCCAGACCCCCTGAGACGAGCCATGACCGTGATCCAAGAGCAATTCCCCGCGGACAAGATCCCCTCCATCAAGCGGGTGATGATGCCGCGGGACACCAACGCGGTCGGGACCATCTTCGGCGGCGTCATCCTCGCCGAGATCGACCTCGCTGCGGCCACCGAGGCGCACCATCACCACCAGGGCATGGTCGTCACCGTGTCGATGGATAAGATCGACTTCAAGGCGCCGGTGCGGGTCGGCGATCTCGTCTCGTTCTTCACGGAGACGCTCCGCATCGGGCGGTCGTCCATCAAGGTCAAGGTGGCGGTGTGGGCCTGCCGCCGCTTCGGTGGGGGGACCCACGAGTACGTGACCGAGGCGGAGGTCACCATGGTCGCTGTGGACGACCAGTTCCGTCCCACGCCTGTCGCCGGCAAGGGCGGCGGCGACCACCAAGGTCCCGCCGAGAGCTGACTCTTAACCGAGGATGGCCGCGGCGCGCGCGGCGGGATCCTCGGTGCTTGTCAGGGTCTGGAAGATCTCCTCGAGGCTCTGGTCCCCGGTCCCGGCGGCCCGGAGTTCCTCAAGGGCGCCGACGGCGATCAGCTTCGACTTCGCCATGACGGCGACCCGGTCGCACACGCGCTCGACCACATCGAGCAGGTGGGAGGTGTACAGGACAGCCCCGCCGCGGTCGGCCCAGCCACGGAGCACCGCCTTGAGCATTGCCGCGCTGGGCGCGTCGAGGCCGCTCAGGGGTTCATCGAGGACGAGCAGGTCGGGCCGCGGGAGCAGCGCGCAGGCCAGCGCTGTCTTCTGGCGCATGCCTCGCGAGAACGAGCCGACGGGGTCGTCAATGCGGTCGGCGAGCTCGAGGTGCCCGAGGAGGCGGACCGCCTCGGCCAGGGTCTCAGAGTCGTCCTGGCCGTGCAGCCGCCCCACCAGCATGAGGTGCTGGCGAGGGGAGAGGTTGGGGTAGAGGGGGGCCCCGTCGGGGACGTAGCCCAGGGACCTGCGTGCCCCGAGCGGGTCCTCAGATACGGAGCGCCCGGCGATCTGGACGTCCCCCGCGGACGGATCCAGGAGGCCGCAGAGCATGCGAACCGTGGTGGTCTTTCCGGCGCCGTTGGGGCCAACGAGCCCCAGGACCTCTCCGGGCATCACGTCGATGGAAAGGTCGTCGACGGCCACCAGTTCATCGAACCGGCGGCTGACCCCAGCGAGGGAGGCGACAGGTCTCGCCGAACCGGCTGCTCGCGGCTCACTCACGCGTGCTCAGCTCGGGAGGAGGACCTCGTAGTCCTCCGGCTGGACCGAGATTCCGGTGGCCTCGGCGAGCTGGTCCGCGATCTTGTCGCGCTGGGACTTGGTGGCGGCCTTCGCGCCCTTCTTCCCCGTGACCGAGCCGGTGGCGCACATCACGAGGATCTCCTGGGGCTTCATGACCTGGAACTTCTTCCCCATGGCCGTGATCTCGTTCGCGGCGGTGTTGTCGATCGGCGCACGGAAGAGGGAGACCTCGAGGACGAGGTGGTCAAAGTGATGGCAGTCATCGACCAGTGCGGCAAACGCGGGCCCCTTCTCGCCGGTCGCCGACGTCCAGTTCTTGGCCGTTCCCCAGTCAAACTCGAGGTGCACCGCGCTGTACATGGCGAGCGTGGCGCGCACGTCGTAGTTGCTGAGGTCCCTTGTCTTCGTGAAGACCAGGAGCTTGGTCCGGGAGAACCACTTGTCCCTCAGGGCTCGGAGGTTCTCGGTGATCTCGCGCAGGTCCGGATGATCGGCGGGGTCGGTCTCGCTGCCCACCACGAGGATCGTGTCGACCTTGATGCCCTCCTTGGAGAGCGCGATGATCTGCCGAGCGCAGGTGGTGACCACCACGGAGGCTCGGGGAAGAGAGCTGCCTCTCTCCACGACAAGCCCGAGCTGCGGGGCCGAGATGTCGATGGTGATGGTCCTTCCGAAGCGGCGCGTTTCGTAGGGACCGTGGAGGATCTGGGACGTGGCGTCCTTGGTCTTGGCCATGAGCCTGACGCGCGGTGGGCGCGCCCAAGTGCAAGCCCGTGATGACGGGCGAAAGGGGCATTCGCCGCAGTCGCGGCGTTGAGAGAGCGGGACTATACCGCACCTGCGGGCTCCTCTGGCCGGTCCCCTGTCAAGGTTGAGGACGAATCGAGCTCCGAGAGCCGCTCAGGGGCGCTCCGGCGTGGCCCCGTGAGCGCCTCGACGATCAACGCGGCCGCCAGAGCTGTTCGCCCGGGATGGCTCGAGAGGCCAAATAGAGGCCACCCAAGCAGGGCCTTGGGTGGCAGCAAGGCCAGCAGGACCGCTGCTCCGGCTCGGAGGCCAAGGATGAGGGTCAGCAGCCGCCGGAGGCGACTCCGAAGGTCGGGGGGATCGCTCTCCACCCCTGTGGGACGAACGGGCCCGGCGTTGGTCTCGGCCGACGATGCTCCGCCTCGGTCTGAGCGGCCCGCTCGGATTCTCAGCGCGTCGCCCGGATCCAGAGGACGCCGACGTCCTTGAGGGCGGCGTCGCGCGTCGCCTCGTCCGGGGCGATGGGCGTGGCCTCGAAGGCCGCCGCCTCTCGGCTGTCCTTGAGCGCCTCGGTCCCGACGACGGTGAAGCCAGCGGCCTCCAGCACCGAGGACCAGCCCTCGGCGTCGAGCCGGTGCATCGGGACACCGTCGGGCTCGGACCAGGCCTTCGCCTGGGGAGCGCTGGCGTGGCGGTGAACGACGAGCTCGAGGCAGCCGCCCACCTTGGTCACGCGCGCCAAGGATGCCGCGGCGGCCGCGAGATCCTCAACGTACTCGAGGGCGTCCAGCGCGAACACGTGGTCGAAGCGGCCGTCGGGAAAGTCGATGTCCTCGATCGTCATGCACTCGAAGCGCGCCCTTGAGGTCCAGTCCGACACATCGTCGGCGCGTGTGATCATGGCCTTGGAGGCGTCGATGCCGACAGCCTGGGCCCCAGGGGCCTTCTTACCGAGGCGGCGGGTGACCCATCCGGCCCCACAGCCCGCGTCCAGCAGTTGGTGGCCGGGGCGGACCTCCATCGCCTCCAGGACCTGCCGGGCCACGTCGTCGTGGAGCGCCTCGTAGCGATCCGCGGTGCCATCGGCTGCGAGCCGGTCGAACAGAGAGACGAGGGCGTCTTGGTGTGTCATGAAGGTTCGTGGCCTTGGGCCTTGTTCGTGATCCCTTCCAGGACCTCATCCAGCGGTGAGAGGCAGTTGTCCCACCTGTACTTCTCCTCGACAAAGGCCCGGGCACGATCACCGAGGGCCCGGCCCTCCGCAGGGTCCAGCAGCAAGCGCACGACCTCGTCGGCGAACGCCTGGCCCTCGTCGGCCACGAGGTAGTCCGTGCCCGGCGTGCCCTCGACCCCCTGGGTGGCGCTGGTGGTCCCCACCGTTGGGAGGCCCATGGCGAGGGCCTCGAGCACCTTGTTCTGGATGCCGCGCGCCACCCGGAGGGGGGCCACGCTGACCGCCGCCCGTCGCAGGTAGTCCCGCGTGTCGTCCACATAGCCGGTCACCTCGACGCCGTCGAGCCTGGCGAGCGCCTTGACCTCGGGGGTGGGCTTGGAGCCCACGATGGTGAAGTGGGCCTGGGGAACCTTCGCTCGAATGAGGGGCAGGATCTCCTGGGCGAACCAGACGCACCCGTCCACATTAGGGAAGTAGTCCATGACGCCGGTGAAGACCAAGTGCCCGGGCTCGGCGCAGGCGGGGTCCGGCGTGTAGTGGTCGATCGCGACGCCGTTGCGGATCACCATCGACGGCAGGCCGGGCAGCTCCTTGCGGAAGATGTCGTCTTCGAGGGGCGTACAGAGCACGTTTGTCACCGCGTCCGCGGCGACTCGCTTCTCGAAGCTCCGCAGGGTCTTCCACTCGCGCCGGTACAGGGCACTCATAGGGAAGGGGTGACGCTCGGCGTATTGGCGCCACTTGTCGGAGTCGAGCTCGGCGATGTGCAGGACCCAGGGCGTGCCGCGATCCAGGATGAAGGCCGCCATCGAGGAGGAGAAGGCGTAGGCCATATCCGCGCGAGGCAGCTCCTGGTCGACGACGCGCTGCAGCTCGCGCGACCCGAAGACGCCGAGCGTCAGCGCCTTGCCCGTGAGGAGCAGCGGCAGGGACTGGACCTTCTTGCTCCGAAGGTTGATCGGGACGGTGATCGTCTTGATCCCTTTCTCCTCACGGAGGAAGCGTGCGGCCTCCTCGTCATCCTGATCGTGCGAGAAACACGCGATCGTCACCTCGTGCTCACGCGAGAAGCGCTCCACGAGCCGCCAGGTGATGATCTTGTCCCCGCGGTTGGGCGGATAGGGGACGCGCTGGGAGAGGAAGAGAATGCGCAAGGGAACCTCGGGCTTCGGCAGGCGCAGAGAGAATAGCCCCGTCGGCCCACCCGTGGGGCAGGATCAACCCTCGGTGCCCGCCAAGGTTGAACCTGATCCTCGCTGAGCCCATGCGGCTGAGTCCATTCGGCTGAGTCCATTCGGCTGAGTCCGTTCGGCTGAGTCCATGCAGTTGAGCCCATGCCGCTTGGTTGAGGCCGCAGCGAGCGGAGCGACCCGGACCCGGTCACGGGGCGGCGCCGGGAGCGTCAGCCGCTCCGGTCCGCATCCTCGGCGACGACCGCCACTCGCCCGGATCTCAGGTCGAGGACCGTGCGCTGCCCACGCAGTAGCCGCGTCCCCACATTGCCAGCGATCCAAGGGTCGGACAGCGGGCCAGGGAGGTCGTCTCGCAACAGGGTGATCACCTGGCGCCCCATGTTGGCGCCAGCGAGGAGGACGACGCTCGCGCTGGTGCGCCAGCCCCGGACCTCTCCGAACGGACCCGCGAGCCGGCGCGGTGCGAGGCCCGCCCGATCCCCGGCGAGCCCGTGGGCCCGGACCGCCCAGCGTGACACGGTCAGGGTGTCGTCCGAGCCGGTGTCCAATCGAAACCAGAGCAGGGGGGTGTCCGCTCCATTGGCTCGTACTTGACCTGGTACGCAGGGTGCCGTTCCATCGAATCTCACCGGTTGCCACGGGAGACCTGGAGCGTCGAAACGATCCGGGTCGTGGACCTCGACCTGGCCGCGCAGGTCATCGATCACGACGACGGTACGGTCGAAGAGCGGGGCCCCCAGCACACCGTCCACGATGAAGCCAGCGCGCTCCGAGAGGAAGGCCGTGTCCAGCTCGACGAACGTGGGAGCGCGCTGCGTGAGGGCCCCCAGCCGGAGGGACTCGCCCTGGAGTCGGGCGGTTCGGGCCGTGCCGCTGACGCCGTGGAGGGCCACGGAGGACAGGGGGCGAAGGGAGAGCCGCGCGGCGCCGGCCTTGGAGATCACGTGGGAGCCGAAGCCCGTGTCCAGGAGCATCCAGGCGTCACGCTTGCCGTCGACGTTCGCGCTCACGTAGGCCCTACCGCCCCGGTCGAAGCGAACGTTTGAGCGGGGAAGTACTCCTCCCGCGCCCTGGAAGGCCACGTCTTGAGGTCTCGAGGCCGGGCGCCGGGCCACGGCGCGGCGGGGGCGGCTGCGCCGATCAAACCGGTCGACCAGGACCACCTCGCCGTCCACGGTCTCGGTGACCGTCATGGGGAGCCACAGGCCGCCTTGCTGGCTCCAGTCCTCGAGGGCGATGGCTCGACGGCGGCCGAGCCGCTGCCATGAGAAGCGAGCCGGACGCCGGGACACCGGGTCCAGGGTCACGGTCACCTGCACGCCGCTGGTCCGATGAACCAGCCGCAGCGCGTCCGGCGTATCAGGGTCCGGTCGGGCGCTCCATCGGCGGCGTGCGAGCTCTCCGAGCCATTGCTGCGTGCGAGCCCACCCCTCCAGCATCAGGAATTCGCCGCCCCCGAGCTCTTGCTTCCTGGTCACTCCCCGCGTGTCCGTGGCCCAGGCCTCCGCGCCGTCAAAACCCCGCACGCTTCGCGCGTTGCCTTCGCCGACCACCAGTTGAAAGGCGCTCCCCGGCCAGGCGCTGAGTTCCACAGGGGTGGACGTCCCGGCGCGCTCCCGGGCGCCTTGGAGCGAGACGCCGGGGGCCCCGGCACCGAGACGGTCGACGCCCAGGGCGCATTGAACCGCTACGAGCGCTTCGTCCGAAGGGCCCGCGGCTCGAGCCGCGGACTGGCAGCCGGTGACCAGGACGGGCAGCCCGGCGAGGAGGAGGAAGAGCAGCGCCCGCATGGCCTCCAAGGCAACAGGTGAGACCTCGGAAGGCAAGGCCGGACGCGGTTCGGCAGTTCACTTGTGGCGGCGGCTTCCGGACGTGGTGCCGTCTCGTCGACCGGCTTCAGGTCCCGAATCCGCCCTGGAGGCCACCCTCGCAGGAGACCCCTGGTCGTAGCCTTGGAGGTGTTCAAGAGGTGGACATGCGCCTCCCTTGGGGTCCCGGTGACGCCAGCTGCGGGCGAGGTCGCTGCCGTCATGGGTTGAGCTCCATTGCCGGCCTCGCGGCCCACGGGCCTTGCCACCCAGGGCAAGCCGCTCCGCCTCGGCGACCACCAGGTCGCCCTTGAGCTCGACTCCCGTCAGCGTCTTGGCCAAGCTCCGGGCTCACGCCGGCGAGGAGGCCGCCGGTTGAATCGGGTCGCTGGAGCACGCGGCTCGTGAGCTCCGATCGATGACCGATCAGCTCCTCGAGGCCGTCCGTTGAGGAGGGGTGGCACCACCCACGGATCGCTCAAGCAGGATGACCCACGAAGGTCATCCAGCGGCCCAGCAGGTGCTCCTCGTCGATCCGAAGTCCGGCCTCGAGGATGCTCCTTCGAGTCGCGTCCACGTGGTCGAAGCGGCAGCCGCTGAAGCAGAACCAGCCGGTCGGCGCGAGCCGCTGGGCCAGGTCATGGGCGTGGGTCATGAGCACGTCGGCGTAGATGTTCGCGCACACAACGTCGAACAGGCCATCCACCTCCTCAAGGCGGCGGAAGTCGCCCTCGCGGAAGGCGCAGCGATCCTCGACGCCGTTGTCCTGCGCGAGCAGATCCGCGGTCGGCTTCGAGGCGGGATCCAGGTCGAAGCCGTAGGTCTCCCGCGCGCCGAGCAGGGCGGCGCCCACCGAGAGGATCCCGCTCCCAGCGCCGGCGTCGAGCAGCCGCTCGCCGCCCTGGATCCGGCGGCTCAGGGCTCGCAGGCACGTTCGCGTCGTCGCGTGTCTGCCCGAGCCGAAGGAGCCCACTGGCTCGATCGTGAGGCGCACGTCCGTGGCGCGCGGCGGGTCGGACTCATACCAGGGGGGGAGGAGCGCGAGCCGGCCGACGCGGAAGGGCTTCCAGTCCTTTCGCCAGGAGGTGGCGTAGTCCTCGGGGGGGAGGCGCTTGAAGTGCACCTTGAGGCCGGCGAGCTCCGGATCGCCCACGCGCTCTTCAAGGGCCAGGAGGCGCTGCTCTACCTCGGCGCGCAGCGCTGGTGTGTCGTCGCCCTCAAGCACGAACGAACGGACGGCCTCTTGGTCCGGGCCAGGCTGACGCGCGGCCAGCGAGGTGGTGCCGAGGGTGACCGAGGTGCAGGGCCCGAAGATGAGCGTCTCGGCCACCACCTCGTGCCAGCCCCGTGGCACATCGACGCGGACCTCTGTCCACGCGAGACGTCGCTTCCCCTCTGCTCTGGCGGTCATGGGGAGGATCCTACCCACGAGGACAACGCTTCCGCGCCCTGTCCGGTTGATCCCTGACCGGGGGCATGCACAATCCCGGCGCGAACGGCCGCCCCAGCGGCCGCGCTAACCAGCAATCCCTCCCACGACATGTCTTCTTTCGACAACCAACTTCACAAGGCCCGGACCCAGGACGGCTTCATCGCGGCCCTTGACCAGAGCGGCGGCAGCACCCCGAAGGCGCTCCTCAGCTACGGCGTCGAGGAGAGCGAGTACTCGGGCGACGAGGAAATGTTCACCAAGGTCCACGAGATGCGCACCCGCATCATCACGAGCTCGGCCTTCAACGGTGACCGCATCCTCGGCGCGATCCTGTTCGAGAACACCATGGACCGCGAGATCTGCGGCAAGGGCTCGGCACAGTTCCTCTGGGAGGACAAGCGCGTGGTTCCGTTCCTCAAGGTCGACAAGGGCCTCGCGGACGAGGCGGACGGCGTCCAGCTCATGAAGCCGATCCCCGGCCTCGACGACCTCCTCGGGCGCGCCAAGGCGAAGGGCGTCTTCGGCACGAAGATGCGCTCGGTCATCAAGTCGGCGAACGCCGCCGGCGTGAAGGCCATCGTCGAGCAGCAGTTCGAGGTTGGCAAGCAGATCATCGCCGCCGGCCTGATCCCGATCATCGAGCCCGAGGTCGACATCAACGCGACCGACAAGGCGGAGGCCGAGGCGCTGCTGCTGGCCGCCATGACCGAGGAGCTCAACAAGCTCGGCGCGGATCAGCACGTGATGCTCAAGCTCACTCTGCCCGAGGCCAACGGGTTCTACACCCCCTGCATCGAGCACCCCCAGGTGCTGCGCGTCGTGGCGCTCTCCGGCGGCTACAGCCGCGAGGAGTCCAACCGCCGCCTGACGCTCAACGAGGGCATGATCGCGAGCTTCTCGCGCGCGCTCTCCGAAGGCCTCTCCGCGAAGCAGTCCGGCGATGAGTTCGACGGCATGCTCAACGGTGCGATCCAGAGCATCTTCGAGGCGTCGAGGACCTGATCCTCAGCCGTGGCACCCGGTAGGCGCTAGCCGTCCGCCGGATCAGCGAGCACTCGCAGGAGCGCGGCGACCGCCAGGTCGGCGCGCTCCTGTCTTCGTTCCGGGCCGCTCTCCGGGTCGATGGCGCCGACGATCGAGCCCTTCCAGAGCAACCGATTGGCGCGCGGCTCGCTGATGGCGAGGATCAGCGTGCCCACAGGCAGTTCACGGTCCTCACCGGCCTTGGGAGGGGGCATGCCAATGGTAGACATGGCCTCTGCGACCATGGCGCCCTCGTTGGCCGTGACCAGATAGCCCACGAGATAGTCCGGCGCTGCTCCGGAGGCCGCCGTGAGCTGGAGGTCGCGGAGCCTCCGCGCCAGCGCGGAGCGGAGCAGCCCCTCGATCTCGAAGGAGTCGAATCGGTTGTCGGCGAGGTGGACGGTGGAGCCCTGGGCGTACGCGAAGGTCGCCGGGGTCTTCAGCGGGACGGCGGGCGCATCGGCGTGGACCTCGAAGCGGCCCTGGGCGAGCTCCTGGTCGATCCGCTGGTCCTCGGAGAGGACGCAGCTCGCCGTCAGCCACGCGACCCCGATCAGCGCGGTGCTGCGCCAGGCCCTGGCCCATCCGAGACGGCCGCTCATTGTGCTGCCGTCGCCTCGACGAACGCATTCCACTGGGGCTCGAGGTCCTTGATCTTCACCCCGAGGGCCTTCTCCAGGTGCGTCGGCGCGCTCTGCCCCTTGAAGGAGCTGCGCATGTAGGCCGCCAGGCCCTGGCGGTACCGACCCTCCTCTGCGTGGAGGAGGAAGAACATCAGGGTGTGGCACTCGGCGTTGTAGCGCTGGGCATCGGTCCCGTTGTTGAAGGCCCCGTAGCCAGCGGTGATCACGCGCTTCATGCCGAGGGGCTTGTCGTCGGTCGCCTGGAGGCGGAAGTACTCCATGATCGGGCGTCCAAACTCCCAGGAGGCGACGCCATCCTCCACCCGCAGCGCATACGAGAAGGCCTCAGCGAGGGCCCGCTCGGTCCAGGGAGCGATGCTGCCGTTGCCGCCGATCGTGCGTCGGAACGAGTTGAGGACGAGGGCGTGGGTCAGCTTGAAGACCGCTGCGTTGGCAACCTCCGGGCTCGCACCGTTGACGAAGACGGTGTTCTCGCCACGGCTGAACCAGGCCTCGTCGCCCTGAAAGCGGGGCGTGGGGTAGTCCTTGGGGTCCTTGAAGACATGCACCTCGGGGACCTCGTCGAAGACCTGCAGCGCCAGCGCCTCGCCGACGACCTCGTAGTAGGTCATGTAGGCGCGCTCGAGGTTGAGGGCGATGTTGAGCGCCCGCTCCGGCTCGATGTCCGTCTTCAGGAGAAAGTGCGCCGTCGGGATCTCCATGGCGTGCTTCCAATCGGAGACCCGCTCGCGGAGCTGCTCCACGGTGTAGAAGCGCCCGCGCACCTTGAGCCGCCAGCCGCGCCGCTTCGTATAGACGCCGCCCAGCTCGTTCCAGGCCTGTTCGTTCTCGGGGTCCTGGGTCAGGACCTGGATCCAGAAGTTGCGCGCCTCGCTGGGGAGCTCGTTCTGCTCGCAGAACAACGCGAGCTCCGCGAGTTCGGCGGGGCCGCGCGACGGGAGCGCGTCATAGCGCTCGAAGAGCTGCGAGAGGCTGCGCTCGACGGAGTGAATCTCGGCGATGTCCTCCCTGCTGTATTGCTTCTTCTTCGAGCCCCGAGTGGTGAGGATGTAGTCCTCCGCCTCAAGGATGACCCGGCACTCGATCTCCTTGCCGTCGTTGAGGATCACGAGGTCCGAGCGGTCGTCATGAGCGGCCACCAGTTCCGGGGCGGCCAGCTCGGTGCCCAGCACAGTGCTCAGCCCGGGGCCCAGCCCGGGGCCCAGCCCAGTGCTCGGCGCGGGGGCCACCGGCGCCGACGTGCCTGCGAGCGGCTGGCCAAGGAGGGCGGGGGCCGCAAGGAAGAGCGTCGAGAGAGTGTGAAGGGGGGTCATGGCGGGAGAGGCTGCGGCGTCTGGATCCTGTGAGTGGCGAGGCTCGGAGCATAGCGAGCAGAGCCGGGGCTGTCGGATCGGCCGACGTCGATAGACTCAGGCGATGCGTCAGAACCTCCTTGTGCTTCTCTCCCTCGGGGCCCTCGCGGGGTCCGCCTCCTCTCAGGAGGGCGCGGATATCCCGGCCGCGGCCTCGGACCTCGCGGCGGACGCGCCCTCGGCGGAGCCCGCGCCCGCCGGGCCCGACGATCGGCCGAACATCCTCCTCGTCTTCGCGGATGACCAGCGCGTGGACACGATCGGCGCCTGGGGGAACCCGGCGATCCAGACGCCCAACATGGACCGGATCGCGGCGGGCGGCGTCTCCTTCCGGCGGTCCTACTGCATGGGCTCCTCCCACGGCGCCGTGTGCGCGCCGAGCCGGGCGATGCTCCACACGGGGCGGGCCTACCACGCCATCAATCACCGCACGATGGAGGGGTGCCGAACCCTGGGGGAGCTCCTGGGCGAGTCGGGCTTCCAGACCTTCGGCACCGGCAAGTGGCACAACGGGAGGGACTCCTTCACCCGGAGCTTCTCCGCGGGACGCGAGATCATGTTCGGCGGGATGTCGGACCACAACAAGGTGCCCGTGGTCGACATGGAGGACGACGGGACGTTCAGCGAGGGGCGGCGGGCGGAGGGGCACTCCTCTGACGTCTTTTCGGGGGCCGCGGCCGACTTCATCGCCTCCGCGCCGGAGGACTCCCCCTTCTTCTGCTACGTGGCGTTCACCGCGCCGCACGACCCGCGGGACCCGCCGCTGGCGTGGCGGGACCGAGAGCGTCCGGCTCTGCCCGGGAACTTCCGCGCGCAGCACGACTTCGACAACGGCTTCCTGAAGGTGCGCGACGAGAAGCTCGCGGCCTGGCCGAGGGATCCGGAGGTCGTGCGGGATCAGCTCGCGGAGTACTACGGGCTGATCGAGCACCTCGACGACGCGGTGGGGCGCGTGCTGGCTGCGGTCGACGCACGCGGCGGCGATCGAGAGACGATCATTGTGTATGCCGCTGACCACGGGCTCGCCGTGGGAAGCCACGGGCTCCTCGGAAAGCAGAGCGTCTACGAGCACAGCCTCCGAGCGCCCATGATGATCTCGGGACCGGGGATCCCGGCGGGGCGGCACCTCACGGCGCTCACCTACCTGTACGACCTCTACCCGACGCTCCTCGGCCTCGCTGGCGTCGGGATCGAGGAGCAGATCCATGGCGAGGATCTACGGCCCCTCTGGGACGGAGAGGTGACCCAGGTGCGCGACTCGATCTTCCTGTCCATGGGCAAGACCCAGCGCGCCGTCACCGACGGCCGCTTCAAGCTCTGCGTGTACCCAAAGGTGGCCCACCGACAGCTCTTCGATCTGGCCTCCGACCCGCTCGAGACCATGGACCTCGCCACCAACCCCGCCTACGCGTCGCACATCGCGCGCCTGGAGCGCGAGATGGGGACCTGGCGGCGGCTGATCGGGGACCCCGACCCGCTCGTCGTGGCCGACCCAACGGAGCTCCGGATGGACCTGAGCGGAGCCAAGCGCAAGCCCGACCGGTGGCAGCCGAAGTGGATCCGTGAGAAGTACTTTGATCCGCCGGAGAAGGAGCCCGCGGAAGAGCCTGCGCAAGCGAAGCGTGAAGCATCGAAGACGGAGAAGTCTGGCGTGTAGGGCCCTGCCGGCAGTCTGCGGCGGCTGCCTCGGTCGGTCGGTCAGTCGGTCGGTCAGTCGGCTTGATGGGGTCCGCCCACGGGGCAGGCGGACGGCGCGGTGGGCTAGTAGGGCAGGTCGTCGGGGTTGATCTCGATGGGTCCGGAGGGCTCGTCGGTGGGCGTCCGGAGCGGGGCGTCCCGCCCGGCGCGGGCGAAGGAGCCCTCGTCGGGGGCTCGTCGGCCAGAGAAGTGGGGCGCGAGCCCGCGGCGTTCCATGTCGGACAGCAGGCCGAGGTGAGCGAAGGCCTCACGGCCCACGAGGTCAATGTCTCCGCGCACGAGCCGCGCCCGGGTCTCGGCGTCGAACTGGCCGGGCCGCTCTACCGGGAGCTCGCCCATGAACTCGCGGTGGCGGCGCTCGGTGACGCGTGAGTCCATGATCAGCACCACGCCTCGGTCGGTGGCCTTGCGCATGAGGCGCCCGAACCCTTGGCGGAACTTGGCGAGGGCCCGGGGCATGTAGATACCGCTGTGCTGGGCCATCCTCCCGATGGCGGCGCACTGAGCGTGGTGATAGCGGTCGGGGACGCCGTAGGGGAGCCGCGCGAGCACGAGCGTCTCCAGGGTCTCTCCCGGAAAGTCCGCGCCGTACCAGAAGGTGTCGACGCCGAAGAGCGTGGACTCCACCCGCTCACGGAAGAGGCTCGAGAGCTCCTCCTTGCCGGCCGCGTCCATGCCCTGCCAGAACAGGGGAAGGCCTCGCTGCTCGAAGGCGGCGGCGGCCCGCTCGCCGACCTCCCGTACGTCGCGCAGGCTCGTGAAGAGGACGAGCATCCGGCCGCGGGTCCGCTCGGCGTACCACGGCAGGTAGCGGGCGAGGAAGTCGAGGTAGGCCTCACGGTTCTGGACAGAGGGGGTGCCGCGTGGGACGCCGACCATCACCCGGCTGTAGTCGAAGACCTCGGGTGCGTGGAAGGACGTCACGCGCTCGCAGCCGGCGGTGTAGTCCATGTCACCGGTCTCACGGTCCCGCGCTGCGACGCGGTCGAGACCCAGGTACCTGCGGGCCTTGTCGAAGCTGCCCCCCAGCCGCGTGGTGGCCGAGACGAAGGCGGCCGAGGAGAGCTCGGGATAGTAGTGCCGGCCCAGGGCGTCCCCCGGCAGCAGCACGAGGGCGGCCAGGACCGGCTCATCTCGCACGTTGCGCTCGATGTCGTGGAAGACCCGGTTGCCAAAGCTGGGCAGGCCGTTGTCCATGGGCAGCCAGGAGGCCACCGCTCGGCCGACCTCGACCACGTCGATGCGCGAGAGCTCCAGGGTTCGGCGCACCCGCTCTCCGCGCCGGATTGGCGCGAGCTCGAGCTCCTCGGAGAGTTGTGCGAGGGCGCCGTCCAGCCGGGCCAGCGACGACTCGAGGGCCACGCGAGCCGTGATCATCCCCGCGGCGTCCGGGCAGGTCTCCACGAACTCCCGGAATAGGCCGTGCTGTTCCGATTCTCCGCGTCCGAGGAGGGCGGCGCTGCGCCATCCCTCATAGGCCAGCACCTGGGCCTCGAGGTCGGAGAGCGCGGTGGAGGCGTGGGTCCAGAGGACCAGAGCGGCCTTGAGCCGGTCATGCGCCGCGGATCCAGGGAGGAGCTTCTTCTGCAGCCGGTCCAGCGCGGGTCGCTGTCGGCCGGGGCCGGACCTCGAGCCGGGCTCATGGAGGCGCCTGAGGATCCGTCGCATGTCAGGGAAGGACACCCGGTGGCTCCAGGCGCTCATGGCCTGGTCATGGAGGTGCTCACACTCGTCGAAGACGACGCGGCGAAAGAACTCCGGCCGAGCGAGGGCAAAGGAGTGGTTCGTGATCACGACGTGACTCCTCTCCGCCTTGCGCCGGGCGGTCTCGGCCGCGCAGACGGCCCGATCCGCCTGGGTCGAGCAGCAGCCGCTGCGCCCCTTGACGTGGTTCATCAGCACGCGGAGCGCGGACCGGTAGGCGCCTGTGCCCATGAGGCGCACCGGGGGGCGCCGCGGAAAGCGGTCGAGGTCGCCCTCGCCGTCCCGCAGCCCGAAGAGGGCGAGCGTGGTCCACGCGAGCCAGGTCTCCGGGTCGTCACTGTCCTGAGGGGTGTGGATCCTGAGAGCACGCCAGCACAGCGAGTGCTCGCGCCCCTTGAGGATCGAGACCTTGAACCCGCCAGGGAGTCCGGCGCGGGAGAGGGCGGCGAGCGCCCTGGGCACCTCGCGCTCCATGGCCTGGCTCTGGAGCGCGCGGGTGTAGGTGGCGATGCCAACACGGACCTTGTATCGGCGCGACCAGATGAGGGCGGGCAGCAGGTAAGCGAGGGTCTTGCCCGTGCCCGTGGGAGCGTGGACGAGCAGCAGCTCGTCGGAGCCGAGGCAGCGCGCCACTTCCTCCGCCACGCGGTGCTGGCTCTTGCGGTACATCTCGGCCCTGGACCTCTTCGTCTGGCCCTCATTGAAGAGGTCCGGCAGGTGGGTCTTGAAGAGCTCATCGAGCAGGATGAGGTCCTCATCCATGAACGGGGCCGCGTCCTCGGTGTCCGCGTCGAGGGGCTTGCTGTCCTTGTCCAGCTCTGGCTGTCTGGCCACGGCCGGATCGAGGATGGCGAGCGGGTCATCCTCATCGAGGTCCTCGGCGGCTCCCTCCGACAGGATCCCGTCCCGGAGTCGACCGCCGGCGAAGACCTCGGTGTCGCCTCCCCAGCGCTCCGGATGTTCGATCACATCCAGGGTCCTCGCGAGCCGCCGGCTGGCGGCCAGGTCTTCGCCCTCGAGCCCTTCGAGCGTACGCCTCCACCCTCGGGCACAAACGGCATGGACCGCAGGACCATGGTCCTGGAAGCGGGCCACCACCTCGGCGAGCGCCGCGAGGACGTGGGGCGGCTGGATCGCGGCCTGGGGTTGCGGCGCAACCCCCGCCTCGAGGAACGTCCGGATGAGCTCGGGGGAGGCGCAGGAGGAGAGGTGCCCTGGCTCGACGAGGGCCGCCACGTCGTCCAGCCCGATGACGTCCAGCGGCGCCTCTTGCACCATGGCCTCCTGGTCGAGCGCGCGGGCCCATGCGGCCAGTAGCGTCCCATCGTCGGCGAGCACCGGTCGACCGTCGACGAACTCGCGCAGCTGGCGCCAGGCTTCGGCCATGGACGGCGCCCCCTCCAGCGCGCCGGATCCGACCCCGTAGCGCGCCACGATTCGGCGGGTGGCGCCGGCGTCATCGTCGAACGGAGCGCAGAAGGTCTCGAAGGACTCCCAGTCACCAGCCACGCTCCTGCGCACGGCCGCCATGCGCAGAATGCCGTCCAGGCGAGTGTCCGTACCGCTCGCCCAGAGCACGACGCAGGCCGGTCGAGCCGCTGCGCCCGCAGAGGGCCCCGGTCGATCTCCGGCGGCTACGCTTCTCTTGCGATCGGTCAAAGGAGGCGTCTAGGGGTAGTCCGGGGGGAACGGGGTCAATTTGGGGCTTCGGGGTCGCTTCAATCTGCCGCAGGGCTCTTCCGGGCGATCGGGGGTGTCGCTTAGACTGCTCGCCCCAAATCCGAGTCGGAAGCGCCTGGCGGCCCGCGCCTCGACGTCACCCCGACCGTGACCGGGCACGACCAAGCATGGAGATCACAGACATTCCCGTCGAGGGTTACGAGCGCGTCGCGCGCTGCATCGACCAAGAATCCGGGCTCCACGCGCTGATCGCGGTCCACGACACGACCTTGGGCCCGGCCCTGGGCGGACTGCGCTTCCTGCAATACGAGTCCGAGGAGGACGCGCTCTTCGATGTGGTTCGGCTCGCCCGGGGGATGACCCGCAAGTCAGCGGTCGCTGACACGGGGCTCGGCGGCGGGAAGTCCGTCATCATCGGAAACCCAGAGACTCAGAAGTCCCCGGAGCTGTTCCGGGCCATGGGTCGATTCGTCGACAACTTCGGCGGGTCGTACATCACCGCCGAGGACATGAACATCTCGATCGCGGACCTGCGCCATGTGCGTGAGGGCACTCCGCATGTCACGGGGCTCTCACGTGAGGAGGGGGGCTCGGGGAACCCCAGCCCGTACACCGCGTATGGCTGCGTGGTCGGGATCGAGGCGGCGGCCAAGCACCGCTACGGATCCACCGACCTGTCGGGCAAGCGCATTCTGATCCAGGGCGTCGGCGCCGTGGGCGGAGAGATGGCTCGGCTGCTCAAGGAGCGTGGCGCGGACGTGATCATCTGCGACATCAAGGAGGACCGCGTGGCTGATCTCTGCGAGGAGTTCGGCTACCGCTCGGTCTCGGAGGAGAACCACCTCGACGAGGAGTGCGACATCTACGCGCCCTGTGCCCGTGGTGCTGGGATCAACGACGAGACCATCCCTCGCCTGACCTGCGATATTGTCGCGGGGTGCGCGAACAACATGCTGCTCGAGCCCCGCCACGGCGACGAGCTCGGCCAGCGCGGCATCCTCTACGCGCCGGACTACGTGGTGAACGCGGCGGGGATCATCAACGTCAGCGTGGAGCGCCACGAGGGAGGCTACGTCGAGGAGGTTGCGATGGAGAAGATCCACCGTATTGCCGAGAACCTCGAGGAGGTCTTCCAGCTGGCCGAGGAGCGGGGGATCGGAACTCACACCGCCGCGCAGCTCCTCGCCGAGCTTCGTATCGAGAGGGCCAAGGCCCAGCGGACGAGCTGATCTGCGCCGGGTGCGGCCTGGCGCCGGGTGCTGCCTGGCGACGGGTGCTGCTTGGCGCCTGGGCGGTGTGCCCTTCTCGCGGTGTGCCCCATCGCTTTGTGCCCTACTCGCTTTGTGAGAGTGTGAGCGCTGAGCTTCACAGGGCCCACGCAGCGAGGCGGGTCGGCCCGGAGGCACCCGGCGGTGCTCGCTGAGCGAGCGCCACGACCGGGCTCAAGCTGGCCGTGAGGCCCGCCCGCGCTTCACGCGGGCTCTTGCGGTGCTCTCGTGATCAGGGCCGCTGATCAGGGCCACTGTTCAGGGCCACTGTTCAGGGCCGCTGTTCAGGGCCGCGCTCGGGCAGGGCCTCAGCTGGCGGAGCGGCGCTTGCCGTGGGTCGAGGCAGCGCGCTCCTCGGCGAGCTCGTGGATCCAGCGCACCAACTTGGGCTCCCAGTGGACGGAGCGGAAGCGCTCCCCGGTGATCCGAGCACCCTCCCTCAGGCGGCGGAACAGGGTGGGGGTCTCGATCAGCCGGCGCATGGCTGCGCCCAGTCCGTTGGGACACTTCGGCGCCACCAGGACACCGTTGGTTCCATCCTCCACGAGCTCGGGGATCGCCCGCCACCGCGTCGAGATGACGGGCAGGCCAGCCTGCATGGCCTCGAGGATCACCCCGGGCATCCCCTCTCGCTGGTGGTAGCTGGGGAACACCAGGACGTCATGGTTCTGGAGCAGCTCGTCCACCCCGCCTTCTGGGGGGGCCTCGCGATATTCGCACCGGCTCCCGAGGTCGACACCTTGCATCGTGAAGTCACCGTGAGGGGGACCGACGAGCGTGAGGGACGCACCTTCCGGCAATCGCTCCGACGCCTCGATGGCCTCCAAGATGCCCTTCTCCGGGCGGATCGGTCCGACGTAGAGGAAGCGGCGGGCCTGATCTGGGCGGACCCCGTGACTCCGCGCGGCGTTGCGTGTCGTCGGCCACCAGCGGACCCGCCGGCAGTCGTCCGAGCTCTTGAATCGATCGCACAGGGAGTGCGTCTGGAGCAGCACGCGATCGGCCATCAGGGTGGAGCGTTCGAACGTCTGGCGGGTCCGTTCGCTCGCCTCATCTGCGAGCAGATCGAGGTCGCCGCCGAAGACCCGGACCATCAGCGGGACGCCGCGCGCCTTGCAGGCAGACCGGACGATGGCGCCCGAGCGCAGCAGGCCGCCCGCGGACGTGTTGAAGAGCACCGCATCGAAGCGTGACCACGGGGTCGTGATTCTGCCCACGAGTCTGGCGAAGATACGCGCCTCATCGATGGACTGACGGAGCGAGCTGCGGCCCTCGCGGATGACCGAGAGGTCGTGGACGACGATGTCGAGCGAGGGCTCCCGCAAGAGCGCCTCTAGCATTGAGGCGAAGGACTGCTGGATGCCGCTCACGAACTCCTCGTCCGCGGGCACGGGGCCGATGACGAGCACTCGCTTCCGGCGCCGCTCAGCCACGTGTTCGCACCGGGCTGGAGGTCGGGACGAGTGTCCCCCGTGCTTCAAGCTGGAGAGCAGCGGGGACGGTGGAAGGGCACTTCATGACTCGGTCCGATGACGTCTCGATCGACCGCCGCCCCGGTCCGACTGAAGTCCACCGGGTGATCCGGAGGCCCGAACCGGCCGCCTGACGCCTTGTGGGACCCTCGCCACGGCGCCCCCGCTCGCCGGGCAATATTCCTCGGAAGTGACCAACCAGGGCCGTTCGCCTACCGTTGCATCGATGAGCCGTGCCGGTCTTCCATTTCGGGAGTCGGCCAGCGCAGCCCACGGATGCCCATGAACCTCTCGATTCGGACCCTTCCCCTCGCCCTCCTCTGCCTCTCCGCGACCGCGCAGGGCCAGATCCCGCCTCCGCGACAGGCCGGACAGCCAGTCGGCTTCGAGGAGGTCTTCGCCCTCGCCGAGGATCGTGGGGCTGTCCTCGAGCAGCTCTTGCCCGGGAGCTCGCAGCACTACTTCTACTCGTGCCTGCACCTCCAACAGACCGGGGCGCTCGATCGAGCGGACGAACTGATCAGCCGCTGGCGCGAGGAAGGGGCCACGCCTGCGCGCGTCGACTGAGGATGTAGCGGTACTCCTCACCGATGGCGCGGCCAGAGTCGTAGGTGGTCGCTGGGCTGACCAGGGTCCGCGGTGAGCGGCCCGACACGTGTCCAAGGGCGAGCTCCTCCGCGGGGTCCTGGTGTCCCTGGTAGCGCGACCCGAGGACCGCCACCTGGGTGCCGGCCGAGACGCCGGCGAGCTCGACGGTGAGGCCGTCGCCCGTGGATTGGACCTGCCGGATCGTGAGCGGCGCGTCGCTCGAGAGCGGCAGGGCGCGGTGCTGGCTGAGCACGAACCCCGCGCGCACCTCGCCCTCCTCGACCTGGACGCGGAAGGACTCCCCGCTGCGGCGGATTCGGAGCGCGTAGCTCCCTCGCTCGAGGCCCTTGAGCACGAGGTAGCCTGGCTCGAGGGAGAGCGCGGAGAATCGATCAGCCACCGGGTGTTCGGCCCGGAGCTCGACCAGCGAGACGTCGGACGGCTCGAGCCCATCCGCCATCTCGAAGGGGACGCGGAGCGCCCGGCCCACGGTGGTGTTGAGCTCACCGGCCAGCCCGCTCACCTCCCTGTCCGGGAGCGACCAGTCGTTCGTCCCGATCCCCTCGCCGGTGACCCGGATCCTCGTCGCCCCCTGGAGCGCGCCGAGGTCGAGGTGCCCCAGCTCATTGGAGCGCAGCTCCTTGGTGATGGATCGGGAGGAGTAGCGGGTCCAGACGGAGACGCGCGCCGCCCGACCCGCGAGGGCCTCTCCGTTCCGGCCCCGCAGCTCGATCTTGAAGGCGCCGGGGTCTCGGCGGAGCATCGCCTGCCCGACCGTCGCGGTCCGGGCCATCCCGTTGACCGCGATGTTCCTCTGACTCGAGGAGAGCTCCACCCGCTCCCCGTCCACCGAGCGGCGGACCTTCCCCTTGAGCTGAACCCTGAGCTGACGCAGTCGTTCGGGGACCTGGATCTCCGCCACCAGGATCCCCTGCGATGCGGCCCCTTCCCCATCGGACTCAAGGAGCGCCGCGGACGCGGCCCGCAGATCCTCGACCGTGAGGGTCGAGATCGCCTGCTCGAAGTCCCAGGACTCGATCTCCAGCTGGAGGTCCTCCACCCGGTCCAGCGAGAGGCGCTGACCGTTCAGCGTGAGGCGCGGGCGCACGATGATCCGCGCGCGGTTGCCCTCGATCAGG
>CAJQPT010000255.1 GCA_905480285.1 uncultured bacterium | reverse complement strand
ACGGCTGGACCGAGACGGTCTTGGGAATCCGCGAGCGCCCAAGGGGCTGCGGCGCTCGCCCTGGTCAGGGCGTCCTGCGGGCACAAAAAAAGAGGACCCGGCCGGTGGAGCCAGATCCTCTCGCGTACGTGGTAGCGGGGGCAGGATTCGAACCTGCGACCTCCGGGTTATGAGCCCGACGAGCTACCAGACTGCTCCACCCCGCGACGCGTTGGGGGGAGGATAGCGCTCAAGGGCTCGACGTCAAGCTCCGTCCCCGGAACCCGAGCCTTCAATCGCCCCCCCTTCCGCCGAGCTCTCCGCGGGAGGCGTTGACCGGGGAGTTCCTCCGGGCCCCGCGGCCGCTTCAGGGTCCCCCTCGCGGCCCGCTTCCCCCATCGAGCGCGTCGAGGCGAGGTCTGCCTCGACCTTGGAGAAGGCCTCCGGGTCAGCCTCGGCCAGCGCAGAGCGCCACGCCACCACCGCAGCAGCCTGACTCTTCATGCGCTCGTCGAGGTAGGTGACCGCCTCGGCTCGCGCGCCCTCATCCGACCCGACCCGGACAAGACGGAGCAGGGCGTCGAGATCCGTCAGTTGGGTGGCAGGTAGCTCTCCGGGCCACCCCTCCTTCCCGATGAGACCAAGGAGCCCCCGCGCCGCGAGGTCCGCCCGCGCCCGGACTGTCGAATCGATACCGGAGGCCGCTGCCCCGGCTGGGGCTCCAGCTGGGTCGCCAGCGGAGTTGTCAGCTACGTCGTCAGCTGAGTCGCCAGCTGGGTCGCCAGCTGAGTCGCCAGCTGAGGCCCCTTGAATCAAGGCAGCGTCGATCGCCTCCAAGGCCTGGACCACCAGCAGCCGGACGGCCCGCCCCGATCGACCGGCGATCGACGCTCTGGGGCCCCCGAAGAGGGACTCGGTGCGGACCAGCGCCGCCTCGTTCCGCCCCATGCGCCGAAGCAGCTCGATCCCCTCGAGGCTGAGGTTGACGGGATCCCAGCCGAGCCGATCCATGGGCGCAGGGGCGACCATGGCCGAGTCCAGCTCCCCCATGGCTCGCTCCGCGCGGCGGATCCGCGCCGAGACGACGAGGTCGCCCGGGCCCACCCCGGGCTCCGACGGGTCCTCCCGAAGCTCAGCGGCGAGGTCGTCCGCCTCGAGCAGACCGAGCGCCAAGGAGATCAAGGGGGCGTCCGCCGTGCCCTCGCCCTCGTCCTCGCCCGGGACGGCCTGCTGCAGCCTCGCCACGTGGACGGTGCGGAGCGTCGCTCGATCAGACCGGGTCAACTGCCCCAGCGCCAGCACCGGATACGCGCGCCGGAGATCGACCGACGCGGCGACGACCCAGCGACTGTCGCGAATCGGCAGCCCTTCGCTCGATTCCGTATCGAGCCCAAGCACCAGCTCGACCCCGGCGCGCAGCCGGGCCACCCGGGTGGGATCCAGGGCATCTGGGGTCCCCAGCGGACCGGCAATGCGGCGCGCGAGGCGGAGCAGCGGCGCGGGGTCCGAGACGTCGTGCATCGCCAGCGCGGCCTCGCAGAGCGCGCTCGCCATACCGGGATCCGGGCCGATCATGTCCTCGACCAGCCCCTCCCGTGCCAGCAGGAGCTCGAGCGTCTCGACGGTGCCGATGCGCGCGAGGAGTGAGAGCAGCCGCAGGCGCAGCTCCTCCGACGGCTCCGCCCGCAGACGCAGCACCGTCCATCGTGCCGACGTCCCGCGGACCTTATGGGCAAGGAGCGGCGCGAACTCGTCCGAGAGCAGGAGCTCGAGGGAGAGCCGACGACGATCGAAGTCCGGCTCGGCCACGAACTCGAACAGCCGGTCCAGGACCGTCTCCGCCGCCTCACTCCCGGGCGTCAGGCTCCCCGCCACGACCTTGAGCGCCCCGAGCAGCTCGTAGCCCAGGGCCTCCCTCGCCTCGGGGGACTGCATGAGGTTCACGAGTTGGAGCGCGTCGCGAGCTGCCGATGAGAGGGTGAGGGAGCTCGCCGCCGCGCGGCGAACGCCGAGGGGCAGGCCCGTGTCCACGACCAGCGCGCGCAGGTCCCGCATCAGCAGCCGCACGCCTCGTTCACGCTCCCCCGCATCCTGGACGCCCCGGGCCACGTCACGCATGGCGAGCACCGCTCCCTGGAGGGCGTCCGGGTCGATGGGCCGCGAGCGACGCGCCTCGAGCGCCCCGCGGAAGACCCTGACCGCGGTCTCGAGCGCGGCGAGGCGCTCGGCGTCCCCGTCGCTTCCCGGTGGATACTGGAGCCTCCGAAGCGCTCCGAGGGAGACCCACACGAAGTCGGGCCCGGCCTGCAGCGAGGCCTCCGCCACGGAGTGAACCGTCTCACGAACGCCGCGCGCGGCCTCGCTCTCGGCGTCGGCTCCCTGGACGAGGTCGATCAAGACCCCCATACGTGCGTGGAGCTCACCGGGGTCTGCCACGGCGCCGAGCCCTTCCACCAGCAGCTCCCGCGCGGACTCGGGATCGAGCGCGCCGCCCGCGACCGCTCGGCCCAGGGTCCGCGCCGCTCTTGTCGCCATCTCGGGGTCCACCCAGTCCAGTGGTCCCTTGTCAAATCGACCGGGCGCGAGCTCCAGCAGCGCCAGAGCTCGCCCGTTCCCCTCCTCCAGAGCGGCCCGGAGCTCATCGCGGCCGGTGGCCTCAGGCGCCCTCCCCTCCAGCTGCGGCCAGCGGCTCTCGAAGCCCGCGAGGGAATCAAAAGAGCGGGCGTAGAGCCTGAAGAGCGCCGTCTTCGCGCCCTTACGGACCTCCGCCGAGGCCCCCTTGTCCAGGAGCCGCGCCACCGCCGGCGCGTGATCGATCAGCTCGAGGTCGGCCACGACGAACGAGGCGGCGATCTCGAGCTCGGGAATCGACGGCGCCTCGCCTCCGCCGGCCGACAGGGCAAAGTCCAGGCAGGCGTCGGTGTGCTCGCGGCCAGGGCCCGATTCGCGTTCACGCACAAGCCAGGCGAGGGCCTCCTCGGCGCGCGCTTCCCGCTGAGCTCGGCGGGCGGCGGCCAGGCCCGGAGGGACCGGGCGACCCGCACGGAGGATGACCGCGAGGGTGAGGTCCTCCGGCACCGTCGCGCGATAGGCGGTCGCGGCGCGGTCCAGGGCCTCTGCGTCGAGGTCCAACAGCGCCGCGGAAATCTCGGTGATGCGCCTGATCCTGCGCAGATCGAGGGGCCCCGACGTTGCCCTGCGGGCCCGCCCGGCCCGGGGCGGGTCCGAGGCGCCCGGCGGATCCAGGGAAACCGGCGGATCCAGGGAAACCGGCGGGTCCAGGGCGACCCAGGCATGGCGGGTCAGGGGAGAGCCACCACCAACGGGAGAGCCGGACGCGGAAGGCGACAGGAGAAGGCACCAAAGAGCGAAGAACGAGGCTCTCGTTCGCGACTTTTGATTTCCTGTGACCACCTGCCCTCAATGTAGCACCACAGACCGCCAATCCCAGCGGCGCGTGCGCTCTCCCCGGGCCTTATCGAGCGGACGCCCGCCCGAGCTTGCGCCGATCCACCGCCCAGCGGCCTCGACTCGGAGCCCTCGCCCCATCCCAGGTCACCCGAGACCGCGTCCCCGCTCACCCGCGCCAGAGGCTCCGTTCACCCGCGCCAGAGGCCGTCGAGATGGGCCGCCAGCTCACGGGTGTCCCGTCCTTCAACCTCGACGACCTCGTCAGCGAGGGCCTCGAGCAGCGGGGCACGCTCGCGCTCGAGCGAGATGAACTCGTCTTCATCTCCGGCCGTGATTCTGGGCCGGGAGGTCCCATGGTCGGCGGCCATCCGTTGGCGGAGCAGAGCGAGCGGCGCACGCAGCCAGGCGACGGTGGCCCCCTGCCCGAGGCGCTCCCTTGACGCCGCACGCACCACCACACCTCCACCGGTGGAGAGGACCAGCGGGCGCGCCGCCGACGCCAGGACGTCATTCAGGGCCTGCTCCTCGAGGTCCCGAAAGCGCTCGAGACCACAGGCCTCGATGACCTCCCCCGCCGACCTGAGGCCCGTCCGTGACGCCACCACCTGGTCCAGATCCACGAAGTCAGCGCCGGTCCGCTCCGCCAGGGCTCGGCCCACCGTCGTCTTGCCAGAGCAGCGAAGACCCACCAGCGCGAGGACCACCGAGCGACGGCCGGAGGTGGTCATCGAGCGTCCCCCTCGAGCCACGCGTCCAGCGCGCTCCCCATGGCCGCCGCCGCGGCAGTGGCCACGGCGTCAGGGGGGCCGGCCGCTCCGTAGCGCGCCGCGTATCCCTGGCGGAAGATCCGGAGGTGCTGAAGCCAGGCCTGCTGCAGGAACCACTCGGATCCCTCCACCGTCTCGGCGCCCAGCGACGCAGCGAGGCGCAGCAGCCCGGTTCGACGGGGCCGATAGACCGCGTCCAAGACGGTGACGCCCGGGGTCAACAGCGCTCGCGGCACCGGCGCCTCGCCGCTGCCCGCGGAGCCAAGGGGCGTCGCGTGAACGATGACCGCGGGGGCCTCTCCGCCAGGGGTTCCCAGGGCGTCAAGGTCCCCCAGAGCATCGAGCGAGACGGCTCGATCCCCGGCGAGCTCGGCGGCGGCCTCGACCCGGCGCGCTGCCACCGTGACCGAGGCGCCGGCCTCTTGGAGCGCATGGACCGCCGCGCGCGCGGCGCCTCCCGCGCCCACCACCAGCGCCGCCGCCCCCCGCAGCTCCACACCAGACGCCTCGAGCGCCGCCCGGATGGCAGGAGCGTCCGAGTTGGATCCGCGCTCCGCTCTCCCGACCCCCACCTCGATCGTGTTCAGCGCTCCGATGGCGCGCGCCGCGGCCGAAGCCTCACCGACGAGCTCCATGGCGTCGACCTTGTAGGGCGCGGTCACCGAGAGCCCGACCAGCCGCGGTCCAAGGCCTAGCGCCTCCACAGGCGAGGCGAGGGTCGGCGCGAGGACGCCGTCCACGCCGGTCGCAGCGAGCGCCGCACCGTGGACCACCGGCCCGGCCGAATGGCCGATGGGATCACCGCAGACGAGGGCGACGTCGGTCTCCGTCGACGGAGCACCTCCTGCCCAGACCGCGCGCACGTGGTCCACCGGGAGTTGCCCGGGGGCAGCGAGCACGAGGTCGACGCCCTCCACCGGCGCGGGGGCTGCGAAGGTCAGCACGCCACCGAAGGCCGGGGCCAGGAGCCGCGTGAATGAGCCCGCGGCGCCCGTGGAGATGGCCACGGTCGTCTCCGGGTCACGCTGGGCGAGCCAGCGGAGGAGCCGCAGGCCGTGGGCCGCCGTGCCCGCGGCAGGCGCCACCTTCACCAGGTCGCGGCCGGGTTCAGCCAGCGCGTCGAGTCTTGCCGCGAGGGAGTCGAGCTCCGCCACGGTCTCTGCGGCTCGATGGGTCGAGATGATCCTCGCCACACCGAGCTCCCCGATCTCCCGGACGAAGCGCTCGTCAACGTCCACGCGGGACACGCCCGCGGACGCCGCGGCATGGAGCAGCTCGCGCCGCTCACCGATGTCCCCGGCGAAGGCGCCAAAGCCCTCCCGCCCGTGAACGGCAGCGATGACCGGCCTGCCGGCTCGCTCCACGAGCGACCGCAGCCCTCCCGGCTCACGCCGGATCTCTCCGGCGAGGTGATCCAGACGCAGCTCCACGACATCGGCACCGGAGCACGCCCCCCCCTCGAGCGCCTGCCCCAGGGCCCCGAAGGATCGAGGCAGGAGCGAGACGACCAGCGGCCCTGGGGAGAGAGAGCCTGCGCTCACGCGCCCCCCTCCTCCTGACGTCCCCGATCGACCATGTCCTCCGCCGCGCGGCGGACCGCGGCGTGGAGTCCTTCGACCGGATGGCCCTCCAGCGCTCGGTCGTGGAGCTCCAGGGTGGCGCCGTCGCCCCGGGCGACGGGTCCAGTCAAGACCTCCGGCCCCGGACCACGGCTGACGTTGACCGCCGCCGTCATGGCGAGCCGGCCGAACGCGTCCCGGAACGCGGCGCGCTGGACCGCGTCGACGCCGAGGGCGTCGGCCGCCCGATCCACCAGGGTCACGGTCCCCGTGGCCACCATCGTCGCCAGGGCGTGGTATCGAGCCTTGGTCTCCTCGGTCGAATCCGGGAGCTCGATGGGCTCTCCCTCAAGCTGCTCCACCAGCGCCCGCGCTCGCTCGGCCGCCACCGACCCGCTGGTCTCGATGACGAATGGGGCCAGGGTGAAGTAGCCCGGGGCCGCAGCGGAGGGCACCGCGAGCAGCGGGTGCACCGACCCCACCTCCACGCCGGGGACCTCGAGGAGCGGCGCGAGGGAGCGCGCGCCGGTGGTCGCCCCGCTGGTGTGGAGCACGCACGTGACCCCGCCCTCCAGGCCGGCCGGGCGCGGCTGGCTCCGCAGCTGCGCGGCGAGGGCGCGCGCCACCTCGGGGATCGCGTCGTCGCTCACCGCGATGATGATCAGCTCGCGCGACGCCACCAGGGCGAGGTCCGCGTCAACGGGCACGGAGGGCCCGTGCGGTGAGAGTCGGACGCGCTCGGGATGTCGCGCGTGGAGCGCCACGTCGAGCTGCTCCCCGAGACTCGAGGCGAGGGCCGCAGCCACCCGGCCGCCCCCGATGATCCCGATCTCACGCCCGATGATCCCGACCTCACGAAGGGGCTCAGCCACGCTCCACCCCCGTCACCGTGGTGAGCGCCGAGCCCGCCGGTCGGGCCACGCAGGCGAGCCGGGTGCCGAGCCCCTGGGCGCCCGCCCGGGCTTCGAGCCGCTCAAGGCTCTCCTGCGCGGAGGCCTCGTCCTCGAAGAGGCCGAAGAAGCTGGAGCCGCTGCCGGCGAGCCGGAAGTGCGCCGCGGATTCGGACTCGAGGAGCGCGAACCAGGGCAGGAGCCCGGGCGCGGCCGCCCGCGCGGCGGGCTCGAGGTCGTTGGCCAGCGCGGCTCGCGCCTCCAGCGCGGGGAGCCCGAAGAGCTCCCGCGCCTGAGCCTCTGCCTCGACGCGCCAGCCCGACGCGGGGCTCGCCAGCCCGGCGTCCAGGGCCCCGTAGACGGCTGGTGTGGAGCACTCCACCTCGGGAGTCAGCAGCGCCACCCACCAGCCTCGCGGTCCATCGAGCGGCAGGACCTGCTCGCCCCGCCCGAGGGCCAAGGCTGCGCCGGTGCGACGCGCCCCCTGGAAGAAGGCGCAGTCCGAGCCCAGCGCTCCCAGCCGGCCGTCGAGGCAGGCGTCCTCCGCGCCCAGCTCCACCACCACCGCCCGCGCGGCGGCCGCGGCGTCCGCGCTGCCGCCGCCGAGCCCCGCCCGGCTCGGGATGTTCTTGACGACGCTCAGCGAGAGGCCTGACTCGGAGCCCGCGGCCTCGCGACCGAGCAGCGCGCCGCGCACGGCGAGGTTGGTCGCGTCCGTGGGGATGTCTGGGGAGGCCAGCGCACCGCACATGCTGACCTCGACGCCCTCGACGTTGGAGGTCGAGGCGGACACCACGTCACCGAGGTCCAGGGCCAACATGGTCGTCACGACCTCGTGGAACCCATCCCCCCTTCGGCCCAGCACACGCAGGGTCGGGTTGATCTTGGCGTTCGCGAGCAGGCTGATGCTCACCGAAGGCCCTCGTCGAACTCCATGTTGTCGATCAGCCGCACGCCTCCGACGTTGGCAGCGACGAGCCCCACAGCCCGCTCGAGCGCTCCGCACGGTGCCTCGAGCGTCCAGTTGCCCGGGTCGCGGACCTCGGCGTACTCCACATCGACGCCGGGCGCCGCGACGCCCTCCTGGAGCTGCCGCGTCAGCGAAGCGGCGTCACGATCCCCGGCCTCCCACGCCGCCTTCGCCGCGCGGAGCCCCCGTGAGATGGCCAGCGCCTGCACGCAAGCCTCGCCTTCGAGCAGGGTATTTCTCGAGGCCATGGCGATCCCCGACGGCTCCCGCACGGTCGGGCAACGGACGATCTCGGGGCGGCCGCCCCGCAGGTCCGCCACGTGCTGCACGACCAGGCACTGCTGGAAGTCCTTCGCCCCGAAGTACGCCCGGGTCGGCATGACCACCTCGAAGAGGCGGTCCACGATGGTGGCGACGCCGCCCAGGTGCCCAGGGCGGAAGTCGCCCTCGAGGCCCGCTGCGCCCGGGCCCGCGGGGACCCTCGCCGCGGCCGGTAGCTCCCCGTCCACGAGCTCCTCAGGGAAGAATCCCTCGAGGCTCCCCGTGAAGACCATGGCGCAACCCACCTGGGCCAGCAGCCGCGCGTCGCCCGCAAAGTCGCGGGGGTACTTCTCGAGGTCGGAGGGGTCGTTGAACTGCAGCGGGTTGACGAAGACGGAGACGCAGGCGAGGTCGTTCTCCATCGCGGCACGCCGGACCAGCTCAAGGTGACCGTCGTGGAGCGCTCCCATGGTGGGCACGAACCCGATGGTCGCCCCCGCGGCGCGCGCGGCCTCGCACCACGCTCTGGCCTCAGCGGGCGAGTCGAGGCGCGCGAGGCCGCCGCTCTGCTCCAGGAACGCGAGCTGGTCGGACACGGTCCGCCCCGAGCGTGGCAGGCGCTGCTCTGGCGCGATCTCCTTCAGGGGCGCGAGGACGAACGGTCGCTCCTCCATGCGAGGATGCGGCAGCTGCAGCTGCTCTCCCCGGTCGGTGATCAGGCCCCCCTGCTCGTCCAACGCGTACAGCAGATCGAGGTCGAGCACGCGTGGCCCGCGCCGCTCCTCGCTCGCCCGATCCCGCCCGAGGTGGGACTCGATGCCGTGCAGCCGCTCCAGCAGCGCCCCGGGAGCGACGGTCGTCTCGACCAGCACCGCCCCGTTGGTGTAGTTCGGCTGCGCCGCAGGACCGCCCACCGCGTCGGTGCCGTGCCAGTGTGAGCGGCGAAGTATCTGAACGTCCCCGTCACGCTCGAGTAGCGACAGAGCTCGCTTGAAGGTCCGCTCTGGCTCCCCGACGTTGGCACCCAGGGCGATGGCTGCCGTGATTCTCGACCTCACCATCTCGATCGCGCCTTCAGGCGGCCTCCCGCTCGGGGTCCTGGGCGGACGGCTCGCGGCCCGCGCGGAGACCAGAGATCAGCCCCCAGCCCACATACCAGATGCCGAAGCAGAAGAGAAAGAGGACGGGAACGAGGCAGAGCCCGAGCATGAAGAAGACGATCGGCACCAGCACACGCCGGCTCTGCATGCCGCCCAGCCGCGTGGCGAGGTGCACGTAGCGAACCCGGCTCACCATCAGCAGCCCGAGGGCGGGCAGCATGAGCAGGATGGTCGGCAGCAGCAGGTGCTGCGTCAGTTCGTCGCGCCAGGGCTCGGGGATGTTCGTCCGCATCCAGCCCCACGGCGTCAGTCGAGCGCCGGTGCTCTCGATGGAGCCCCCCAGCGACAGGAACATCAGGATGGTGCTGATCAACATGCCCGCTGCGGCCGGCGACGGCAGGCCGGAGAACTCGGAGTGCTCGTCGTCCCCCTCGGCGTTGAAGCGCGCGAGCCGCAGCACGACCATGAGGCTAAATGCCGCAGCGCAGATGAAGTGAACCCGCGAATGGATGAGCCCTTCGTGCTCCAGGAGCACTTTCGCGACCATTGCGGGCGCGACGCCGAAGGTCACGGCGTCCGCGAGTGAGTCCAGCTGCGCGCCCAGATCGCTGAAGCTGTTGGTCAGGCGCGCGACCTTCCCATCGAGAATGTCGAAGACGCCAGCGGCCAGGATCAGCCAGCAAGCGGTCTCGAGGTTCTGCTCAAAGAAGGCCTGGTCGGCGCTGCCGGCCAGGGCGTCGATGGCCTTGGAGATCGCGAGGAGGCCCAGGCCCGCGTTCGCGAGGGTCAGTGCGTTCGGCAGCAGCGAGATCGGCCGCCGGGGAATCTTCGGTGAAGGTGACATCTCGGCCACGAGATTACCCGCCAGTGGTGCCGCGGGGCGGCCATGACCTTAGGATCCGCGGCATGAGCGAAATCGTCAGCATTCACGGACGCGAGATCCTGGACTCGCGCGGTAACCCGACCCTCGAAGCGGAGGTCCTCCTCTCCTCTGGAGCCTACGGCCGCGCGGCCGTGCCCTCGGGCGCCAGCACCGGCATCTACGAGGCCCACGAGCTCCGAGACGGCGAGGGCCGGTACGGCGGTAAGGGCGTCCTCAAGGCGGTGGAGAACGTCAACAGCGAGATCGCCGATCGCCTCTCCGGCGAGGACTCCCTCGACCAGGGTGCGGTGGATCGCGCGATGATCGAACTGGACGGCACGGAGAACAAGAGCCGGCTGGGCGCCAACGCCATCCTGGCCGTCTCCCTCGCCAACGCCCACGCGGCGGCGGACGAGTGCGGCCTCCCGCTCTACCGCTACCTCGGCGGCGCCGCCGCCCACGTGCTGCCCGTGCCGATGATGAACATCCTCAACGGCGGCGAGCACGCGGACAACAACGTGGACCTCCAGGAGTTCATGGTCATGCCCATGGGCGCGACCTCCTTCACCGAGGGCCTCCGCATGGGCGTCGAGGTCTTCCACGCCCTGAAGGGCGTGTGCAAGAGCCGCGGGCTCAACACCGCCGTCGGCGACGAGGGCGGCTTCGCCCCGAACCTGGAGTCCAACGAGAAGGCGCTCGAGCTCATCGTCGAGGCCGTTGAGTCGACGGGGCTCCAGCCGGGTCGCGACATCAAGCTCGCCATCGACGCGGCCGCCAGCGAGTTCTACCGGGACGGCAAGTACCACGTGGACGGCCACGCCCTGAGCAGCGACGAGCTGACGGGCTACTACAAGGACCTCTGCGATCGGTACCCCATCTTCTCCATCGAGGACAGCCACGACCAGGACGACTGGAGCGGCTGGACCGGCATGACCAAGGTGACCGGAGACACGGTCCAGGTCGTCGGCGACGACCTCTTCGTGACGAGCGTGGATCGCCTGCGCGAGGGCATGGAGAAGGGCGCGGGCAACGCGATCCTGATCAAGGTCAACCAGATCGGAACCCTCTCGGAGACCCTGGCGACCATCGCGCTCGCCCACCGTCACCGCCTGCGCTGTGTCATCTCGCACCGCTCCGGGGAGACCGAGGACACGACCATCGCAGACCTCGCGGTGGCGACAAACTCCGGCCAGATCAAGACCGGCGCGCCCTGCCGCAGCGATCGAGTCGCGAAGTACAACCGCCTGCTCCGTATCGCCGAGGAGCTCGGTGACAGCGGCCGATACGGACCCCGGGACCTGACCGCGGCTCCCTGAGCGGACAGGCCTCCGGCTGGGTCCCGTTGGCCTCGATGGCTCACCGAGTCCCACTTGCAGGGTCTGACTCGCTGGGGCCTCCTGGCTGGCGCTCCTTGAATCAGCCCAGCTGAGGTGGAGGTCGCAGAGCTTGGGGGCGGCCCTTCGAGTAGCCCTTAAGGCAGCGACGGCCCCGGTGGACGGTTCCACCGGGGCCGTCGCTGCCTGGTGACAGGACGCCTCCCTCCCGCCCCTGGCCGGCACGCCGCCGCCTCGATCCTCGCAACTCGGGCGTGGGTCCCCGGAGAGCGGTGGCGTTCTGCTTGAGATGGGCTCATGGCATTCTCCATGCTGGGCGCCATGGCCATCGTTCGCCCCGTCCCTGCCCTGCTGCCGATCCGCGTCCTGAGGACCGTGATCGGCTGGTCTCCCGTGTGGGTCCCCGCCCTCCTCTTCTGGCAGATCTCAGTGGGCGGGCTCCGCCCGGCCCTCGCCGAGCAGCGACGCCTCGAGGACGTGAGGCCAGCCGTCGAAGAGCGGCACGACGAGACGACCCAGGAGTTCGAGGTGATGTCAGCGGAGTATCGCGCCTGGGATGACCCGGTCTACCACGAGCGCCGACGCCGCGCC
>CAJQPT010000254.1 GCA_905480285.1 uncultured bacterium | reverse complement strand
ACGATCTGTTCGCGCTCCGACACCATCACGCCGCCCGGCTCCTCGACCGTCACGGCGAAGAGTCCCGCGCGCCCGAGCTCGAGCTGGGCGTCAATGGGAATGATCACCTCGCCGTCGCCCGCCACGTCGAAGACGCCGCCGCTGACGGGGTGAGCCTCCGTCGCGGGGTCCAGGCCCCGGAAGATCCAGAGCTGATACTGGGAGACCGAGGGGTCATTCTGGACGAGCCCTTCGATCCTCATGAAGCCCGCGTTGCGCGCGTCGCTCCACGTCACGTCTCCAGAGACGCCCTCGGTGGCCCAGGGCAACACCTCGACGTCTGCGGCCGTGGCGATCATCTCGCTGCGCCGGGCCTCGGCTGACCCCGCGCCGTAGGTCGCCTCGAGCGAGGCGATACGGCCGTAGGCCGCAATCGTCGCGACCAGGAGCGCCGCGGCGGCCAGCCAGCCACCCACCAGGCGGAATCGGGGCCCTGAAGGCGCCGAGGCAGCGGGAGCAGCGAGGTCGCTTGACCCACCCTTCCGCTCGTCCGAGTCGAGCTCGGGCCCCGTCCCGGCGTCTCGTTGCGAAGGGGGGAACGACGGCTCGTGAGGGGCTCGCTGTGTCACACCCCGCAGGGTGTCGTGCAGATGGGAGTGGCCGCGAAGGCGGGCATCCTGGGCGTCCGCGGCGGCCTGGGTTGAGAGCAGACCCTCAAGCCGATCCACAATCTGGGCCGGGGCCTGCTCCGCCTGCGAGCGGGAGAGAGCGGTGAAGATCGCGCCCGCGGCGTGCTCGAGCTCTCGGACTCGATCCTCGTCCACGAGGGCCCGCTGACTGTCCGAGAGGACGCCGAGCCCCTCGAGAGCGGCGATGGCCGCGAGCTCCTCGCGGCTCTCCCCGTCATGGGAAGGCATTCCAGGTCCGACCTTCATGCTCGGTCCTCCGTCGCGCTGCGACGCGCCTTCAGTTTCTCGGAGACCTCGGCGAGGCCCCGCCGGATGTGGCTCTTCACGGTCCCGAGCGGGATCCCGGTGTCCGCCGCGATCTCGCGATGGGTGAGGCCCTCGACCACGGACATCTCCAGAACCCTGCGACGGTCGCCCGAGAGCTGTGCCACGGCCTCTCTCGCCTGGAGCGCCTCATCATCGAGGTCCACCTGCCGGAGGCCCTCGTCCTCTGCGCCGGGCGCCAGCTCCTCATCGAGGGGCTCGGGGTCCACGCG
The DNA here is from genome assembly GCA_905480285.1 of uncultured bacterium. Classification (GTDB taxonomy): domain Bacteria; phylum Planctomycetota; class UBA1135; order UBA1135; genus Saltatorellus. The sequence continues at coordinate 3,309 of CAJQPT010000254.1, read as the reverse complement.
CCGACCGGCACGGCGACGACGGTCGATGACCCTGCGTCTCGCGATCGTCGCGATGAAGGTCGCCTCCGAGGCGACGGCCGGGTCGTAGCGAGCGGCGCTGCGCCAAACGTCCACGAAGATGTCCTGAACCACATCCTCGACCTCGTGCGGGTCCTTCGAGAGGCTCGAAGACAGCGACCAGACGAGCGCTGAGTAGCGAGAGAGGACATCCCGAATGGCCGAGGGGTCGCCATCGGCGACCCTGGCGAGCAGGGATGTTTCCTGAACGGATCTGGGGTTCATGAAGAACGCGTCGCCGCACTCGGTACGGTCAACGGTCGCGCCGAGCATAGCGTCGCTGACACCAGACTCGGTCATGATCGGGGAATCGGTCCCCGAATCTGCCTCCCCCGGAGTGGCCGCAGGGGCGCGTCGCGGTGCCGCAGCGCCCGCCGCAGGGCGGCCCACGGCCATTCCCTCGTGCGATGAGGATGTAGTCTCGGGGCTGAGATCGACCATTGCGGAGGCTTCGGGAGGGGGCTCGGAGGGATCGGGCAGGGCCGCAGGAGCAGCGCCCGCTCGGGGGGCGCTAGGCGCCGACCGTGGCGCCCCCTGGATCTCTTCCTTCCTCATGAAAGCAGTCGCCGCGCGATCCCGAAGCGATGCATGGATCCCTGATCTCAGTCGAGCATCGGGCAGCCCCGAGAAATGTCTCGTCCAGGGACGCCTGGGAACCCCTGGCGTGGATTCGAACGGCGGTCTTCGGATGCCTGGCGGTGGATTCCGACATCGAGACCATGTCCATCCCCGCCATCGCCATGCTTGTGAGCCTCGGCTCAGCCGTCGCCGGAGCCCTCCTCGCCTTTGCCGTCGCCGAGCACCGAAACCGCCGTGAACGCGCCTCCCTGGCCAAAGAGATGACCCGCCAGGTGCGCGAACGCTACGAGGTATACGTGCAGATGGAGGACCGCGTGCAGCGGGTGATTAGCGAGTTCGATCGGTCGGAGACCGCCCTCCGCACCCGCCTGAGCGAGCAGACACGGCAGATGAGGCGCCTCCAGAAGGCCCTCGATGCCCACGAGGGGATCTCGACCAAGTTCGCCGAGAAGGCGCCCGTGGAGTCTCCGGAGTTCCCCGTCGAGGAGACGGGGCCCCGGGAGGTGGCCCAGTTCCAGGACGATGTGGCCGCATGGCGCGGACGAATCCACGAGGCCACCCGCGAGAAGGAGGTCGAGCTCGAGCGTCAGACCACCGTGATCGACGAGTTGACCGCGCGCATCGAGTCCCTGCGCCCGCTCGAGGGTCAACTCGGGGAGACCTCCAACCGCCTCGACGCGACCCAGGACGAGGCCCGCAGGCTCCGGGATGAGCTCTCCGGCGCCGAGCAGCAGCTGGAAGAGGTCCGTGAGGCGTTGACCTCGTCCACCGCGAACCTCGAGGCAGCGGACGAGCGCGTCGCGACCCTCCAGGCCGAGGCCGCCGGCCTCCAGGACCAGAACGACGAGCTTCGGACCGACCGCGATGAGGCGCAGAAGAAGCTCGAGGGGGCCCGGACCGACGCCGAGACCGCCCTCGCGGAGCTCGAGGCGGCCGTCCAGCAGGGCGACCAGCTGGCAACGTCCCTCGAAGAGCAGACCGAGGCCCTCTCCGCCCAGGAGGAATTCGCCCGCGAGGCTCGTGTCACGCTCGAGGCCCAGGTCGAGGCGCTCGAGACCGCCGCCCAGCAGTCTGACGAGCGCAGCGACGCCCTCGCCGATCAGCTGGCCGCCTCCCAGGAGGCCTGCACACGCCTCGAGGCGTCCATGGGAGCCAGCGACGAGGAGCATCAGGCCAAGGCTGCCGAGCTCGAGTCGAACCTGCAGTCGGCCGAGCAGCGCAGCGAGCAGCTTGACGGACAGCTGGCCGAGGCACGGACCGCGCACGCCGAGGTCGAGGAGGCGATGGCTGCGGCCGCTGCAGAGCACGTCGCCCGCGCCGAAGAGCTCGGCCAGCAGCTGACCGAGTCGAAGGACCGCTGCGATGAGCTGGGGCAGGAGCTTGAAGAGGCTGGCCGCCAGGCCGAGAGGCTCGAGGCAGAGCTCACGCTCGCCGAGGAGCGCGGCGACGCGCTCCATGGCGAGCTCGAAGAATCCAGAGGTCGCTGCGAGCAGCTCGAGGGTGACCTTGAGGTCAGCCGGAGCGCCCGGGCCGACCTCGAGTCCTCCCTCACCGCCGTGTGCGAGGAGCACGAGGCGCGCGCCGCCCATCTGGAGACCGCGCTCACCGAGACTCGCAACCGGTGCGAGCAGCTCGAGGGTGACCTCGCGTCCAGCCAGGAGCGCTCCGGAGCTGCCGAGGCCGCGCTCGAAGAGGCCACCGACGCGCACGCTCGCCAGGCAGAAGAGCTCCAGGAGCAGCTGTCCGCGGCCCGCACAGGCATCGACGGCCTCGAGCAAGAGCTCGAGACCTCGCGCGAAGAGGCGAGCGAGAGCGCAGCGCAGCTCCGGGCCGTGCAGCAAGAGGCCGCCGCCCTCCGCGAGACCTTCGACGAGGATCAGGAGGTCGCTGCGGGCTCCATCAACGACCTCAAGGGTGCGCTCACCGAAGCCCGTGAGGCGCTCGCCGCCTCCCAGGACGAGGTGGCCGAGATCTCGGCAGACTCCGAAGGACGCGCCGAAGCCGCCCGTGAACAGGCTGAAGCCCGCGAACGAGAGGTCGATGATCTCGTCCACTCGCTCGAGGCTCAGCTGGAGGACGCCTCCACCCGCGCCACGGAGGTCGAGACGGCGCTCGCCGAACGAACCGCCGCCCACGAGGCGACCGCCGAATCGCGCGCGACCTTGGAGGGAGACGTGAAGGCACTCAGCGAGGCCCTCGAGGCCGAGGGGTTCAAGCTCGCCGAGGCGCTCGAAGCCGCTGAAGCGGCGAACACGGCCCGAGGAGATGAGGCTGAGCGTGCGCAGGAGCTCTCCTCCACCATCGAGGAGCTCCAGGCCGAGGTCGAGCGCCACGCCGCCATGGCCCGCGACGCCGACGAGCAGAAGTCCGCCACCGAGGCCCAGCTCTCCTCCACCATCGAGGAGCTCCAGGCCGAGGTCGAGCGCCACGCCGCCATGGCCCGCGCCGCCGACGAGCAGAAGTCCGCCACCGAGGCCCAGCTCTCCTCCAACATCGAGGAGCTCCAGGCCGAGGTCGAGCGTCACGCCACCATGGCCCGCGCGGCCGACGAGCAGAAGTCCGCCACCGAGGCCCAGCTTTCCTCCACCATCGAGGAGCTCCAGGCCGAGGTCGAGCGCCACGCCGCCATGGCCCGCGCCGCCGACGAGCAGAAGTCCGCCACCGAGGCCCAGC
>CAJQPT010000253.1 GCA_905480285.1 uncultured bacterium | reverse complement strand
TGCACGTCATAGTCCGTCTTCAGCTGCTGGTGCCCGTCCCAGTTGCCCTTGCCCTCCCCCATGGCGTAGGCGCCGTTGAACAGCTGAACGAAGCGGACGCCCTTCTCCACGAGCCGCCGGGCGAGGAGGCAGTTGCGGGCGAACCCGGCCTTCAACGGGTTGGGGTCGTCCGTGCCGTACATGCGCCGCGTGGACGCGGACTCGGTGGAGAGGTCCGTCACCTCCGGTACGGAGAGCTGCATCCTGGCGGCCATCTCATAGCTCGCGATCCGGGCCGCGAGCTCGGCGTCCCCCGGATAGCGATCGAGGTGCGCCTCGTTCAGTCGCCGGAGGAAGTCACGCGTCGCCCGGTCACGTCGGGGGTCCAGCCCCGCCGGCGGCGCGAGGTTCTGCACGGGCCGCGCGGCGTTGAACGGCGTCCCCTGGAAGGCGGCCGGCAGGAAGCCAGCGCCCCAGTTGTTGATGGAGCTCTGGGGCACCCCGCGGGGGTCGGGGATTGCCACGAAGGCCGGGAGGTCGGCGCACTCACTCCCCAGCGCGTAGGTCGCCCAGGCGCCCATGCTCGGGAAGCCATCGAGGATGTACCCCGTCGACATGCAGTTCTCGCCCGGCCCGTGGGTCGCCGTCTTCGTGTGCAGCGAGTGGATGTAGCAGAGGTCGTCCGAGAGGTCCCCGAGCTGCGGGAGCAGGTCGCTCGTCATCTTCCCGCACTCCCCCCGCGGTCGGAAGTCGTAGAGGGGCCGGTGCAGGTTCCCGTTCGCCCCCTGGAAGGTGATCAGCCCGTCGCCACCAGGAAGCGGCGTGTCGTGCCGACGGATCAGCTCGGGCTTGTGATCGAACGAGTCCACCTGGCTCAGGGCGCCGCTGCAGAAGATCACCACGACGTTCTTGGCCCTGGGCGCAAAGTGCGGCGAGCGCGCCGCGAAGGGCGCGCCCGGATCGATCGAGACCGCGTCCTCCGCGAGCCGGCCGTCCGCCTTCAGGAGATGCGAGGCGGCCATGAAGCCCAACCCCGAGCTCATGTGCCCGAGCAGGTCCCTTCGGCTGAGGCGCGTCACGGGAGGAACACCAGCTCGTTGGAGTTGAGGACCGCGCGGCAGAAGGCCGCCAGACCCTCCTGCTCGATGAAGGCCCCGGCCGCCCGCGCCTCGCCAGGCGCCGCGGCGCGGCCATAGGCCAGGCGGTACGCCGCCTCCACGGCGTCCGGGCCGGACACCTCGAGGCGCGCCGCCATCCGGCGCGCCTGGGCGAGTACGAAGGGGCTGTTGAAGAGGTTGAGCGCCTGGATCGCGGTGGTGGACCGGCCCCGGGTGGGGCACACCTGGCCGGCGTCAGGCACATCGAAGGCCCCGAAGACCGGGACCGTCTCCATGCGCACCTTGTGCATGTAGACCATGCGGCGGTGATCCTCTGGGTCGAGCGCCACCTTGGGGAGGTAGACGCGGACGTAGTTCTCGTTGGGCTCGAAGAGGCTGAAGCCGGGCCCCCCCATGCCCAGGTCAAGGTTGCCGCCGAGCTGCAGGATGCAGTCGCGGAGCACCTCCGCCTCGAGCCGTCGGGGAGGGAAGCGCCAGAGCCACTGCGCGTCGGCGTCCACCGCGAGCGCAGCGGAGCTCGGCGCGCTGGACTGGCGGTAAGTGTCCGAGAGGAGGATCCGCCGGTGGAGCGCCTTCATGGACCAGCCGCCCTCGATGAAGCGCGCCGCGAGCCAGTCGAGCAAGGCCGGGTGCGTGGGCTGCGCGCCGTTGACGCCGAGGTCACCGGGGGTCGCCACGAGCCCCGTGCCGAAGTGGTGGGCCCAGATCCGGTTCACCATCACGCGCGCCGCCAGGGCGCCCGCCTCCTCGGTGATGGCTCGCGCCATCGCCACGCGCCGGGAGGACTCCGGGGCCTCCGCGGTCAGCTCGAGGCCGCCGAGGATCGCCGGGATGTCGGGTACCACCAGCTCCCGCCGGGCGGTCACGTCCCCCCTGAACAGCCGGTAGACCGCCGGCGGCTCCTCGAGGCGGCCTCCGTACACCATCGCGGAGGGCGCCGCCTGCGCCAGCCGCAGGGCCTCCTCGGCGGTGGCGAGGGACTCGAGCACCGCGGGTGAGGCGGCCAGCGCTTTAGCGTCCCCCCCCTCCTCACCGAACTCCTGTCGATCCTGAGACCCCGCCACCCTCATCCACGCGCCCGCCTCGTCCCGGAGCTCGATGCGGTAGCGGGTCGGTGTCCGGTCGTCATAGCGGCCCGAACGATCGCGCGCCCACACCACCCGGTCCACGACGTGCCCCTCGGCGAGATCGAGCTGCACCCACCCGCCGCCTGGCGCGTCCGAGATCCAGCTGTGGTCATTGCCGACCAGGCCGTCGTTGACGTGCTCGAGCGCGTGACGGGGGTGGCCCGGGAAATTGCCCGAGGACGATGGCTTCGCGGAGAGGGCCACGTTCTCGCCACCGGACCAGACCTCCAGCTCGTCGATGCAGGGCTCGCCCCTGTTCGTGGCCTCGACCGTGAACCGGACCGCCGTGGCGGGCCTGGGCTCGAAGCGCTCCTCGTTCCAGCGAGAGGTCACCGCGCTCCGTCGCGCGTGGAGGCCGTCCCTGAGCGAGTCGAGCTCCGCGCGGTGCTCCCCGACCCGTTGACGCCGCCGGACCATCTCCGGGGAGGTCAGCGGACGCTCACCGTGACGAACCCCCGCCAGCACCGCGGTCATGGCGTAGTACTCGCGCTGGCTGACGGGATCGAACTTGTGGTTATGGCAGCGGGCGCAGCCCACCGTCAGCCCCAGGAACGCCGTCCCGGTGGTGTTGACCATGGCCGCCAGCTCATCCTGCCGCTGCTGGGCGGTGTACGCGACCTCCTCGCTCTTCACCTCGTCGCTGGCGCCCGCCACGAGGAAGCCCGTGGCCGCGTCCTCTCCCACCGTGTCCCCCGCCAGCTGCTGGAAGACGAAGCGGTCGTAGGGCAGGTCCTCGTTGAGCGCGCGAATCACCCAGTCCCGGTAGTGGTACGCGGTCGGACGAGGGGTGTTCATCTCGAAGCCGTTCGTCTCGGCGTACTGGACGACGTCGAGCCAGTGCTGGGCCCAGCGTTCTCCATAGCGCGGGCTCGCGAGGACCTCATCGACGAGCCGCGGCCAGGCGTCAGGGCGGGAGTCCC
>CAJQPT010000252.1 GCA_905480285.1 uncultured bacterium | reverse complement strand
CTACAACTCACTCACCCGATCCAAGGCGCCGTTCTCGACCATCGAGGAGGGTGTGGTCCGCATGTACAACTGCGGGCCGACGGTCTATGGCCGTCCGCACATCGGAAATTATCGGAGCTTTCTCTTCGCGGACATCCTGCGTCGGTGGCTCGAGTACCTCGGCTATGACGTCCAGCAGGTGATGAACATCACCGACGTCGGGCACCTCACCGACGATACGGAAGCCGACTCCTCCGGCGAGGACAAGGTCGAGGCCCGCGCGCGGGCTGAGAAGAAGGATCCGTTCGAGATCACCCGCGAGTACACCGCCATGTTCCTCGAGGACATGGCCGCGCTCGGGGTCAAGGAGCCGATGGCTCGTCCGCGCGCCACGGAGTACATCGATGAGATGGTCGAGATGGTGGAGGCCCTGATCGAGAAGGGGCACGCATACAGGGTCGACGACAACGTCTACTTCGACGTCACGAGCTTCTCCGAGTACGGCCGCCTGTCGGGGAATCGGGTGGATGACCTCGAGGCTGGAAAGCGCGTGGAGGTCAATGAGGACAAGCGGCACCCCGCGGACTTCGCGCTCTGGAAGAGCGACCCCGCTCACCTGATGAAGTGGGAGACGGTCTTCGGGTCGGACGGGTTCCCCGGGTGGCATATCGAGTGCTCGGCCATGGCCAAGGCGCTCCTCGGTGAGCAGATTGACATCCACACGGGTGGTGAAGACAACGTCTTCCCACACCACGAGTGTGAGATCGCTCAGAGCGCATGCGCCAACGGCGTGCCGTTGGCTGAGGTCTGGATGCACGCCAAGTTCCTGCAGGTGGACGGCGGCAAGATGAGCAAGAGCCTCGGCAACGTCTACACCCTGCCGGACGTGGTGGCGCGCGGGTTCGAGCCACGCCACCTGCGCTTTGCGCTGGTCCGGGGTCACTACCGAACCCAGATCAACTTCACATGGGCGATCATGGACGAGATCCGGGCTCGGCTGGAGAACCTCGATGAGATCGCCGTCCTGCTGCACCGGATCCTCGACGGTGGGGCGGCCGCCAGGGACGGCGCTGGACGCGAGACCCTGACCGCCGCCATCACGGGCTTTGAGGCTGGTATGAACGACGACCTCAACATGCCGGTGGCGCTCGCCGCGCTGGAGGGGCTGCGCAAGCCGCTCCTGGAGGTGGCCATCGGCGCGGATGTGGCGCGGGATGCCATGCAGTGGCTGGAGCGCGCCAACTCGGTCCTGGGCTTCGTCGAGACCGGGGCGCAGAGCGCAGACGAGGAGGTCGAGGCCCTCATCGAGGCCAGGACCGCGGCCAAGGCTGCCAAGGACTGGCCGGCTGCCGACGCGGCCCGAGACGCCCTGACCGCGCTCGGCATCGAGATCCAGGACACCCCCGAAGGGCTCGTCTGGCGGCGCCGCTGAAGCTCCGCCGAGTCTTCGCTGAGCGCAGCGGGAGAGCGGGCGTGGGGGCTCAGTCTTCCCCTGGGGGAGCATCATCCTCGCCCGGCACGGCCGCGGCGTTGGTGATGGGGCGGGCTAGCTCGCGGGGCCGTCGGACCCCTCGCTCGGCTCCTCTTGGCCTCGGATCTGCCGGTCCTTCCTGAGCGCCTGGGTGATCATGTCGTCCATCTGCTCGGCGTCGGACGCGGTGGTATCGGCGAGGAAACGGAGCTGAGGGATCGACCTCGTCTCGAGCACGCGGCCCACCTGCTTGCGGATGAAGCCTGTGGCATGCTCGAGCATCTGTGACGCCTGGGACCGCTCGGAGCTGCTCCCGAGGACGGAGTAGAAGAGCTTCGCCACGGACAAGTCCGAGTTGAGCTCCACGCGGACGATCGTGATGAACTGCGCTCGAGGATCAGAGATCTCGTGCTGGAGACAGTGCGCGGCACGGCGCTGAATCGCAGCCTCGATACGGGCAATAGTACGCGGGTTCGCCATGGTTCCTTTTCCTCGGGCAGCCCGGTGACGGGCCTCACGAAAGGCGGGGCACCGGAGGTGCCCCGCCCGGGTCGAGCGCCGCGCGGCCGCGGCGTCGTTCGATCAGAGCGACCGCTTGATCTCCTTCATGCGGTACGCCTCGACCACGTCTTCCAGGCGGATGTCGCGGAAGTCCTTGAGGACGATGCCGCACTCGAAGCCGGAGCGGACCTCGTTGGCCTCCTCCTTCTCCCGTCGGAGCGACCCGATCTGGCCGGTGTACACGACGGTGCCATCGCGGATCAGGCGCACCTTGTTGCTGCGCTTGACCGTGCCGTCGGTGACCATGCAGCCAGCGATGAGTCCGATCTTGGAGGACTTGAAGAGCCGTCGAATCTCGACGTGGCCCATGATCTCCTCCTCGTACTCCGGCTTCAGCGCGCCTTCCATGACGCGTCGGAGGTCATCGAGCAGCTCGTAGATGACGCCGTAGCGGCGTACAACGAGGCCGCCGCGCTCAGCCGCCTGACGCGCCTTCGGGTTCACCGAGACGTGGAAGGCGATCAGCAGAGCTTCAGAGGTGGAGGCGAGGTCGACATCGCTCTCCGTGATGGGGCCGACGCCGGCGTGCACCAGCTTGACCTGGACCTCGTCGTGCTCGAGCGCGTCGATCTCCTGGCGGATGACCTCGACCGAGCCCTGGACGTCCGCGCGGACAATGACGTTGATGACCTCGCGCTCCGTCTTCGGAGCGGACCCGAGGATCGCCTCGAGCTCGCGGCTCGGCTCGCGCTTGGACGCCAGCATCTTGGCTCGGCTCGTGCGCTCGCGCTCCTGGGCGATCTCTTTGGCCTGAGCCAGGGTCTCGATGACGTGGAAGGGCTGCCCGACGCCCGGGAGGGCGTCGAGGCCGGTGACCGACACGGGGGTCGATGGGCCGGCGACCTTCAGGGTCTTGCCTCGGTCATTGATGATCTGGCGGACCTTGCCGTAGCCCTCGCCGGCGAGGATGACGTCGCCCTTGTTGAGCGTGCCGTCCTGCACGAGAAGGTGGGCGATGATGCCCCTGCCCTGCTGGATCTCGGCCTCGAGGACCACGCCAGCGGCCGGGCCGTCCGGGTGGGCACGGAGGCCCAGCTCGGACTCGCCCATGAGGAAGATGTGCTCGAGGAGCTCCTCGATGCCGTCTCCAGTCATGCCTGAGGTCTCGAACATGGCGGTCTTGCCGCCGTACTGCTCAGGGACAAGCTCCTGGCCCATCAGCTGCTGGATCACCGAGTTCGCGTTGAACTCGGGGCGGTCCTTCTTGTTGATGGCGACCACGATAGGGGTGCCGGCCGCGCGGGCGTGTGCGATGGCCTCGACGGTGCTCGGCTTGACGCCGTCATCTCCAGCGACCACGAGCACGACAATGTCCACGGCCTTGGCGCCTCGGGCGCGCATCGCCGTGAAGGCCTGGTGACCGGGGGTGTCAACGATGGTGACGGTGTGGCCCAGACGGGTCTGGACCTGGTACGCGCCGACGTGCTGCGTGATGCCGCCCGACTCCTTGTCCGCGACCTTGGTCTCGCGGATCTTGTCGATGAGCGTCGTCTTGCCGTGGTCGACGTGGCCGAGGAACGCCACGGTGGGGGAGCGCTCGAAGAGCAGCTCCTCCTCGATCTCGCTTCGCTTCTTGGCGACCTCGTCGATCATCAGCTGCTCGGCGGTGACCTCCTGCTTGACCTCGAGGGTGACCCCGAACTCGGAGGCGAGGAGCGTCGCCGTGTCGCCGTCGATGGTCGCGTTCAGCGTGAACATGCCGAGCTGCTGCTCGAGGGCCCGCTTCTGGACCACGCTGCTCTTGAGCGAGAGGCCGTCGGCGAGCTTCGCCATCGTGATCGGCTCCTCGATCGCGACGGTGCTCCCGCGGTAAGGCGACTCGGTGACCTGGTCTCGGCTGCCGCCGCGACCGCCGCTGTTCCGGCGACCCGGAGGCCCGCCAGCAGCTCGGTTGCGCCGCAGGAAGCGGCCCTGCTCGCGCTCGCGGAGCTCCGCGGCGGTCATCTTGCCTCGCGGCCCGGCGGGGCCAGCCTGGCGGTTGCGGTCACGTCCGAAGGTGGGGCGGACGTCGGGCGTCGCGTCATCCCTCGACTGGAGCCTGCGAGAATCCGGGCGGCTTCGGCTGGGCGAGGCCTGCTGGAAGCTCGACGGATCGATGAAGCCGACGACGTTGCCCTTGCGGCCGGCGCCCTCTGTTGCGGCAGGCGCCGCAGTGTCACCTGCTGCTGGAGCCGGCTTGGGAGCGTCGCCAGCCGGAGTCTCAGGGGCGGGAGCGGCCGGAGACTCAGCCACCGTGCCTTCGGCGGCGGGCGCCGCCGGGCCAGCTTCGGCAGCGGGGGGCGCCTCGATCGGTGCGGAGACCTCGCTCACTGGCTGGGGAGCCGTCGGCGCTTCAGCCCCGGTAGCGTCAGGCTGGGGAGCCTCCGCAGCGGGAGCCGCAGCGGTCGGAGCCTCGACAGCGGGAGCAGTAGGGGTCTCGGAGACGGGGGCCTCGGCGACCGGAGCTCCAGCGGCCGGAGCCTCCGCGGCCGGAGCTTCAGCCGCAGGAGCCTCGGCGGCGGGAGCTTCAGCGGCGGGAGCCTCAGCCGCGGGAGCCTCAGCCGCAGGAGCCTCAGCCGCAGGAGCCTCAGCGGCGGGCGCAGGCGCGACCGGAGCCGGAGCAGGGGGAGCCTCGGCGGTGGGAGCCGGGGTCTTCTTCCTGCGCTTCAGGCCGGGGAGGCCGGCGAGTGCGCCGTCGTGGTCTTCCGCGGCAGCGGCCTTCCTGCGCTTCTTGACGCGCAGTCCGCCGCTCTCGTCAGCGGGGGCCTCTTCAGGCTCGCTGGGCGAGATGCCGTTGGCCTCGAGCAGTCCCATCGCCTGGACCTGCTCGAACTGGTCCAACGCGGACATGTGGCTCTTCGCCTTGCTGAATCCGAAGTCTCGAAGCTTGGACGCCAGGTCCTTGCCGGGCATGCCGTACTTCTTCGCGAGATCGTGGATGCGTACCTTGTCGCTCAAACTTTGGGTGTTGGGTTCTTGGGGCGCTCGTGGGGGGTGTAGAGCGCCGGGCTGGCCGTGGTCATCTCCGAGATCGGCCAGCGTGAAGATCACCTGGTTCGAGCGGGGAGATCGTCCTCAAAGCGGACGAAGTGGCGTGTTCTGGGGGGCGTTGGAAGGCCGGAGGAGTGAGCGCGCTGGAGCGCGCGACCCTCAGGCTTCATGGCGGGAGACAATCACGATGATGTGTTGGGCTCTGGGTACTCGGGGCTGGCGTCAGGACGCCGCCGGGGGGGCCGGCGGTTCCTCGACAGCCGCAGAATCAACCGAGGCGGCCTCGTTGGGAGCCTCCACGGGGACAGTTTCGGCTTCGGAGTGGTCCCCGGCGGGAGCCTCAGCGGATCGAGCGGGAGCCTCAGCGGATCCGGCGGGAGCCTCAGCGGACTCAGCGGGAGCCTCAACGGCACCGTCGATCTCACCCTCTGCGGGGGCAGAGCCAGCGTCTTCGAAGTACTCCTCTCGGGTCTTGATGTCGATTTCCCAGCCGCACAGGCGGCTGGCGAGGCGGACGTTCTGGCCGCGCTTGCCGATGGCAAGGGACTGCTGCTCCTCGTCCACGAGCACCGTCACGGAGTGACGGTCGACGTGGGGGTAGATGTTGTCCAGGTGGATCTTGGCCGGCCCGAGCCCGTTCATGACGAGGGTCTCGAGGGAGTCGCTCCACCGGATGATGTCGATGCGCTCGCCGCGCAGCTCGTCGATGACGGCCTTGATCCTCGAGCCGCGGACGCCGACGCAGGCGCCAATGGCGTCGATCTTGGGGTCGCTGGAGAGGACGGCCATCTTCGTGCGATAGCCGGGCTCACGGACGACGCGCTTGATCTCGATGATCTGGTCAGCGATCTCAGGCACCTCCAGCTCGAAGAGTCGACGCACGAGGTCGGGGTGGGTCCGGCTGACCAGCACCTTGACGCGGCTGCCGTCCTTGCGGACCTCGACGATGATGACGCGGATCCGATCGCCGGGGGCATAGGTCTCCCCGCGGACGCGGTCCTCGCGGATCAGGTTCGCCTCAACGTCTCCGAGGCTGACGATGAGGTCCTGCCCTTCGTAGCGCTGGACCTCGCCGCTGATGAGCTGGCCGACCCGTGCCTCGTACTTGTCATAGAAGACGTCGCGCTCGGCCTCTCGGACGCGCTGTGTGAACCCCTGCTTGACCGTCTGAGCGACGATCCTGCCGAGATCCTCCATGTCAAACTCGTAGACGCCTTCATCGTCCTCGATCGTGACCTCACCGGACTCCCGGTCGATGGTGCAGATCAGGTCCTCGCCCTCGCCGAAGCGCTTGCGCACGGCAGCGGCCATCGACTCCTCCAGGGCGCGGAAGATGACTTCCCGAGGGATGTTCTTCATCGCGTGGAGCGCGTCGATTGTCTGGAGG
>CAJQPT010000251.1 GCA_905480285.1 uncultured bacterium | reverse complement strand
CCGCAAGAACGGCATCGTCCTCGTGGACGTGATGGACCCGCGCAACCCGAAGATCCTCTCGGGCTTCGACGACTCGCTGACCGGCGGCGTCCACAACGTCTTCATCGACGGCGACAAGGTCTACGCCCTGTCCGCGAGCGCCCGGTACGACTCCATCGACATCTCGGATCCCGGGGCTCCCCAAAGGGTCGGCACCTACAAGGTGGAGCGGCCGAACCCGTCGATTCACGACGTGTGGGTCGAGGACGGCCTGGCCTACTCCTCCAACTGGTCCGACGGCGTGCACATCGTGGACGTCGGCAACGGCATGGCGGGCGGCAGCCCGGACAACCCGGTCAAGATCTCGAGCTACGCCTACCCGAGCGGCTGGAACCACGCGGCCTTCCCCTATCGGCAGCAGGAGACGGGCAAGTTCTACGTGGCCGCCGGCGACGAGGCCTTCCCCTATGGCCTCAACACCGAGGGCAAGCCGACCTACCCCCGCGGGTGGATCCACTTCATCGACTTCTCGGACCTCGAGAGCCCGCGCGAGTGCGCCCGCTACCAGGTCCCCGAGGCCGGTACCCATAACCTCTGGATCGAGGACGACGTCATGTACGTGGCCTACTACAACGCCGGCCTGCGCGCCGTCGACGTGTCAGGTGAGCTCATGGGCGACGTGTACCAGCAGGGCCGCGAGATCGCGTGGTTCCTGCCGGACGACCCGGAGGGCCACATCGCCAACGCCCCCATGGCCTGGGGCCCCCAGCCCCACAAGGGACACATCTTCTTCTCTGACTGGAACTCCGGCCTGTGGGCCGTGAAGCTCGAGCGATGATCGCCACCCTGCTCCTCCTCGGCGCCGGGTCCCTCTGGGGCGCCGGGACGATCCCGGCGCCCGCCAGCGAGGCCCGCCTGCTGGTGGCCGCCGAGTCCGCGGACCGGGTCTACGACCTGGCCTTCGACGGCAGGGACCTCTCCGTGCGCGAGGTCATCGATGTGGGCTACCAGGCCACCGAGATCGAGGGGCCCCACGGGCTGACCGTGTCCCCCGACGGACGGCACTGGTTCGTGTCCATCGCCCACGGCAAGCCCAACGGCATCCTCTACAAGTACGACGCCGGGACCCACGACCTTCTAGGCGAGGCGGAGCTGGGGCTCTTCCCGGCGACGATGCAGATCTCCCCCGACACGGGGCTGCTCTACTGCGTCAACTTCGACCTCCACGGGGACATGACCCCGAGCACGGTCTCCGTCGTCGACGTGGACGGCATGGTCGAGATCGAGCAGGTGGTCACCGGGTCCATGCCCCACGGCTCGCGCCTCTCCCCCGACGGCAGCCGCCACTTCTCGTGCGCCATGATGAGCGACGAGCTCATCGAGCTCGACGCGGTCACCCTCGAGGTGGTCCGCCGGCTCGAGCTGACCGACGGCACCGGTCGCCGCGCCGGCGGCGGCCACGGCGGCGACGCGGAGGCGGGCGCCGACGGCGCACCGCAGCACGCGGCCGTGGCCAAGCCCACCTGGGTCCAGCCCCACCCGACGAAGCCGGTGGCCTACGTGGCCCTCAACGGCGTCCACCAGGTGCTCGAGGTCGACCTCGAGAAGTGGAAGATCACGCGCCGCTTCCCGACGGGCCGCGCACCGTACAACCTCGAGGTGACCCCGGACGGCACACGCCTGGTGGTCACCTACAAGGGCGCCCAGGCCGTAGGGGTCATCGACCTCAAGAGCGGCAAGGAGCTGGCGCGGATCCCGACCAGCCGACCGATCCCTCACGGGGTCGTGGTCACCGCCGACAGCCGCTTCGCCTTCGTCACCTGCGAGGACCGCGGCGCGGCTCCGGGCGCGGTGGACGCCATCGACCTGGAGACCCTGCGCCGGGTGAGCTCGGTGGACGTCGGCCTGCAGGCCGGCGGCATCGCCCTGTTCCCCGCGATCGAACGACCCGACGCCCCTTCCCGACGCTGACCTATGCTCCACGCCCTCGCCCTCCTGGCCCTCGCCTGTCCCCAGGACGCGCCCGACGCCGTCGACGCCCACTCCGAGCACGGGGCCGCCTTCGACATCGGCCCGCGTCAGGCCGCGACCCTGATGGAGCACCCCGACCGGATCGACTTCCCGGTCACCCTCGCCCCCGGCAAGGAGCACCTCCAGGCATTCATGCTCCAGGGGATCGGCCAGCTGCACGGCTTCTGGTTCTTGGAGGCCGAGCGCACCTTCCGGCAGATCCTCAGCGAGGACCCCGACTGCGCCATGGCCAGCTGGGGGCTCGCGCTCGCGAACGTGGATCACCCCGACCGAGCCGCCTGGTTCGCCCGCGCAGCGTGGCTCAAGCGCGGGCTCGTGACCGACCGCGAGCAGCGCTACATCGACATGATCGCGCGCTACTACCGGGTGGAGGGGCCGGATGAGCCGGAGGACCTCCAGGAGCCCAAGAACCCGGCGCCGGGTGAGGGAGGGACTGGTGAGGGAGGGACTGGCGAGGAGCAGAGCGGAGAGCGCGAGCTTCCCAAGCACAAGGAGCCCGCCAAGCGCGAGGCGGAGCGGCTGGTCAAGGACTACGAGGACCTGATCTGGGACTACCCCGATGACATCGAGGCCAAGGCGCTGCTCGCCAACCGGATCTGGCTCAACCGCCGCAAGGGCATCCAGACCACGAGCCGCATGTCCGTCGAGGCCCTGCTGCAGCAGGTGCTCGCCGTGGAGCCCCTCCACCCCGCCCATCACTACCGGATCCACCTGTGGGACTCGAAGGACAGCGCCGAGCGCGTGGTCGACACGGCGGTCCGCTGCGGCTTCTCCTGGCCGGGGATCGCCCACAACTGGCACATGGGCGGGCACATCTTCGCCCAGCTCGGCCGCCACTACGACGCCGCCTGGCAGCAGGAGGCCTCGGCCCGCGTGGACCACGCCCACATGCAGCGCGCGTGGCTGCTCCCCGACGAGATCCACAACTTCGCCCACAACAACGAGTGGCTGACCCGCAGCCTCCGCCACCAGGGTCGGGTCACCGAGTCGGTGGAGCTCGCGAAGAACATGATCGAGCTGCCCCGCCACCCGGACCTCAATAGCCTGGAGAAGCGGCGCTGCAGCGCGATCTACGGCCGCCAGCGCCTGCTGGAGACCCTGACCGCCTTCGAGCAGTGGACGACGCTCCGCGAGCTCGGTGAGACCATGTACCTGGAGCCGCACCTGCTCGACCCCGAGGGCGCGCTGCGGGCCTACTCCATGGGCCGCGCCGCGGCGCACCTGGGCGACGTCGACGCCGTGGGCCTCTCTATCGAGCAGCTCGAGAGCATGCTCGTGAGCCTCAAGGCCGAGCGCTCCGAGGCCGTGGACGAGGCCGAGGAGGAGGCGCTGGCCGCCGACAAGAAGCGCGACGAGGTCCGCGCGGCCATGGCCAAGGCCATGGAGTCCTTCGAGCGCGAGGCCTCCACCATCCGCAAGCAGATCGACGCCCTGGAGGCCCTCGCGGACTACGCCCGCGGCGAGGACCCCATCGCGGCCCTGAAGGCGCTCAAGGACGCGAGCTACGACAAGGTCCACCTCGCCCGCATGATGGCGGAGTCCGGGGACAAGAAGCTCGTGAAGGAGGCCCTCAAGATGGCCCGCGGCCTCGCTAAGGAGGGCGACGGCCGCCTCCTCGAGCTCGCCACCAAGGCCCACGTCCTGTGGATCTCCGGCGAGCAGGAGGAGGCCCTCGAGGTCTTCGAGGACCTCCGGACGGGCGCCGCCCTGGCCGAGATCGAGCTCCCCCCCTTCCAGCGCCTCGCGCCCCTCGCCGAGGCCCTGGCGCTCCCCGCCGACTGGCGCCCCGAATTCCGCGAGGCGAACGACGTGGCCCTGCGCATGGACCTCGACCTCGAGGACCTCGGACCCCGCCACTGGTCGCCCCCCGTCGCCACGGACTGGACGCTCCCCGACGCCTACGGCGACGAGGTCTCCCTGTCCGACTTCGCCGGACGCCCGGTGCTGGTGGTGAACTTCCTCGGCTTCGGCTGCGTGCACTGCGTGGAGCAGCTCCAGGTCCTGGCCCCCATGGCGGAGCAGTTCGCCGAGGCGGGGATCGAGATCGTCGCCATCGGGCTGGAGGGCCCCGAGGCGGTCGCCAAGTCCCTGGGCAGCGACTCAGCGGACACGGGCTTCCCCTTCCGTGTCCTCTGCGACCCGAGCCGGACCCAGTTCAAGGCCTGGCGGGCGTACGACGACTTCGAGGACATCGCCCTGCACGGCACGTACCTCGTGGACGGCCAGCAGCGGATCCGGTGGATCGACATCAGCCACCTGCCCTTCATGGACGCGGAGTTCCTGCTGGACGAGTCCAGGCGACTCCTCGGACTCCCGGTGCGCGGCCAGGACGGGAAGCCGGCCTGGGGGCTCCAGCTCGAGGTCTCCACCCCCGCGGCCGAGCCGGTCGCCGCGACCCCAGAGGTGGTCCAGGTCGACGGCATCGCGGTCGCGGTCCAGCTCGACACCGCGCCCCACTGCCAGAACTGCGTCGCCGACCTGCGACAGATCTGCGGGACGCTGGACGGCTTCCGGGACCTCGCCGCCAAGCCGAACGAGGCGGTCATCATGGTCGTCTTCGAGGTCGACGAGGTCGACCAAAAGGCGCTCCTCGCGGCCCTCGAGGCCGGCGGGCGCCCCGGCAAGCTCCCCTGAACGGCTCGGGACCCCCTGGGGCAACCGGAAGGCGGGCGTCCGGCCGGCGGGCGCCCGGTCAGCCGATCACGGCCGTCGCTTCGATCTCCACCATGGCCCCCTCCTCGAGGAGGTCCCGGACCTCCACGAGGGTCATGGCGGGGTAATGGCTCCCGATGCGGTCCTTCCAGGCCACGCCGATGGCCTTGGTCGCGTCGAGGTAGGCCTTCTTGTCCGTGACGAAGACCGTCATGCGGACGATCTCCTCCGGCTGCCCCCCCGCCTCACGGACCACCGTCAGGACGTTGTCGAGGGCCTGGACGAACTGCCGGGAGAAGTTGTCCTTCCCCACCAGCTGCTGCTCCGCGTCCCAAGCGATCTGCCCGGCGAGGTAGAGCGTGCGGCCGCCGTCCTCCACGAGGACGCCGTTGGCGTAGCCCCGCGCGGCCTTCCAGCCCTTGGGCTGGACCGACCAGCG
>CAJQPT010000250.1 GCA_905480285.1 uncultured bacterium | reverse complement strand
GGGGAGGTCACTCAGCTGTCGCGGCGGACGGTTTGCTGTACCTCTTCGGGGGCTTCGGCGCTGGCGCTGCCGGCAAGGTCCAGATCTACGATCCGGTCTCTGACACCTGGAGCATGGGGAGCCCCATGCCCTGGGACGCGTGCGGCTGCTCTGCGGAGTTCGTGGACGGGCTGATTTACGTCGGGGGCGGCGTTGCCCCCTCGGGGGGCACGGTGAGTAATTTTGCCTCTTACGACCCCTCCCTGGATAGCTGGTCGCCGCTGCCGGCTCTACCGGCCGGGGTTCACCTCGCGGCGTCGGGCTCGAATGGGGAGCGGGTCTTCATCATGGGGGGGCGTACGGGCATCCTCGGGCCTCAGGCTGGAGTGAACTTGGTCCAGGCCTTCGATCCCGCCACCGGGATCTGGGAGTCCAGCGCCGCCGGGCAGCTCGCGCCGCTCCCGCTGCCGAGGTCCTCCACCGGGCCCGCGATCTTCTGGGATGAAGAGCTCTACGTCTTCGGGGGCGCGGACGCCTCCTCGGCCTTCACCGAGGTTCAGGTCTACGACCCCGCGAGCGACTCGTGGCGAGCGGACTCATCCTTGCAGGGGCCCCGGCAGGGGGCCTGCGCCTTGCTCTTCGAGTCGAGGATGTTCCTGATCGGTGGCTCGGACGACCCGCTGGCTTCGCCGCTTCAGACAGGAGAAGTGTTCTCACCTCGCTGATCCGAGTCCGTACCCTGCGAGCCGCGGTCTTCTCATCGGGAGAGCGCGGCTCGCGGTCGTTGCGGCGCGCGTGTGAACCCTGATGGTGAGCCAGGAGCAGATCGGATCGAATGAGGAGCGCGGTGGGGCCCATGGCGGCGACCGCGGGGCGCTGCCCTGGTGGCGCGGTCCGGTGGCGGGCTCCTTCGTCCTCGCTGCAGCGCTCCGCGCGGTCTACGTGCTCGCGCTCCGTGACCACCCGCGGTTCGAAGCTCCGACGATGGACGCTGGATACCACCTGGCCTGGGCGCGATCCCTGGCGGCGGGCGAGGTCTTCCAGGAGGGTCCCTTCTTCAGGGCGCCGCTCTATCCGTACTTCCTCTCCATCTGGACGACGCTCTCGCCTGACTCCACCCTCCTGGCGAGGATGGTGCAGGCGGCCCTCGGTGCGGTGACCGCAGGCCTGACCGCGGGGCTCGCCCAGCGGATCTCTGGCAGGGCGCCGGCCTGGTGGGCCGGCGGCCTCGTGGCGCTGTCTCCGGTGATGGTGGCCTTTGACGCCGAGCTGCTGATCCTCGCGCTCCTTCTTCCGCTGTTGCTCCTGGCGCTGGGTTGCTGTGTGAAGTGGGGCGGGGAGGACCGGCCCTGGGCTGCCATGGGGACCGGTGCGCTGTTCGGCCTCGCGGCCATCGCGCGCCCGAACGTGCTCCTCTTCATGCCGGCGCTCTTCGCGTGGACGCTCTGGCGGACTCGGAGGCCTGCCGCGGGCCTCGCGTTGGCCCTGGGCACCCTGGCTCCCATCGTCCCGGTCACGGTGGCGAATGCGCTGGCGGGGGACGCCGCGCTGATCTCCACCCAGGCGGGAGTGAACCTCTGGATTGGCAACAACCCCCAAAGTGACGGGGCCACGGCCATCGTGCCTGGGACGCGTCAGGGGTGGTGGGATGGGTACTACGACGCGGTCGCGGCGGCCGAGGCGGCGGAGGGTCGAGCGCTCAGGCCCAGCGAGGTCTCCCGGCACTACGCGGGGAGAGCGCTATCCTGGATGTTTGCCGATCCCGGCGCGGCCGCCAGGCTCCTGGCCTGGAAGGCACGCCTGCTGGTGACGAACGTCGAGCTCGCCAACAACCAGGACATCGAATTCACCGCCCGCCGGACGCTGCCAGCGCTGCGCTTCAGCCCCTCTCGGTGGGATCTCCTCTTCGGGTTCGGGCTCGTCGGGCTCGTGCTCGCCTGGCGCCGAGACCGCCGGGGGGCCGGGGTCCTCCTCGGGTTCATCGCGGTGTATGCCCTCAGCATCGTGCTGTTCTTCGTGAACTCCAGGTTCAGGGTTCCGCTGATGCCCGCGCTCTCGATTGGCGCGGGGTACGCCATCGTGCAGATCGCGGCGGGGATCCGCGCGAGGGACCCGCGTGCGTGTGCGCTGGTGGGGGTTCCAGCGCTCCTCCTCATGGGGCTCAGCAACCTTGTCCCGGCGGCAGTCCAGGAGACCGACGCGGCGGGCCTCGCGGATCTTGGTCGAGCAGAGCTCGCCCGGGGAGACGCTGGAGCCGCCCTCGAGTTGCTCAGCGCGGCGACCTCCCAGGCTCCGCGAAGCGTCCAGGTTCGCATGGCGCTCTCCTCCGCGATCGTGGCGGCGACGGGGGACCACCAGCGCGCCCTCCGCTCGCTCAGGGAGGTCGAGGTTCACGCGAACTCCAGGGACCGCGCCGAGCTCGAGGCGCGGATGTTTGGTCTGCGCATCCAATCCGGCGAGGCGCCGCAGGTTCTCGCCGAGGTCGCCGCCGCTCGCCGCGCGCGACCTGGAGACGGGGCGTTGGCCTACCTCTTCGCCATGGCGCAGGCCGCATGCGGTCAGGCCACCGGCGCCATCTTGACGCTCGAGGGGCTGATCGACGCGGAGCCGACCAACCTCGCCGCGGCGATCTACCTCGGTCGGCTCCAAGAAGACCTTGGCCGCGTCCAGGATGCGGCAGCGACCTACACCGGCGCCTTGGCTCGGATCAAGTTCGCCACGCCTGAGGAGGCCTCGTCGATCGCCGCCGGGCTGGCCCGCTGCGCGCCGGAGTGAATCAGGCCTTCGGCGGCGTTTGGATCAGCGCGAGGTAGACCGTGCCGGCTCCCGCCTCGGGGCTGTGGTCGCTCGTGAACAGGTCGAGTCGCCCGTCGTCCATGACGCCGATGGGCGTGGAGTCATCGCCGTGCTCTGCTGAGAAGTCCTCGAGCGTGAACTCCTCGGTGAGGTTGGTCGCCTTGATGGTCGCCCCCCGGCGGACCTGCACGTCGAGGCTGGCGAGCGAGTGGTCGTCCCCGAGCAGGACCCGGCCCCGGAGGTCCTTGCGAATCTCATCGCCCGCGCCTTCGGCGGTGGCCGCCTGGAAGACCGCCGCGCGGCCGTAGAGGGACGAGAAGTGGGCGGCCGCCAGGGCGTTGACCTCGTCGTTCGCGGTGAGCCCGATGAAGCGCCCCGTACCGCCCAGCTGGAGGCCCTCCAGGAAGCTGCTGGAGAGGATCGAGCCGCGCCTGGCCCGGGCTCCGTCCATGCTCGCGGCTCGGACCGCCGCCCGGTTGGAGTCCACCAGGATCACCTCGATCGCCTGCGCCCGCAGCGCGCGCTCAAGCTCCCGGGCGAACGGGCCCGCGCCTGCGATGAGGGTGCCCTGGGCGTTCGGGTCGGAGATCCCCAGGCGCCGGGCAATGGGGCCGGCCGTGAGCCCGTAGAACGCGACGGTCCCGATGATGACGATGAAGGCCAGGGGCGCCATGAGCTCGGCGCCGGGAGCGTCGACCTCCTGGAGGCGGATCGCGAAGAGCGACGACACGGCTGCCGCCACGATCCCGCGGGGCGCGAGCATGGCGAGGAAGGCTCGTTCGCGGCCGGGCAGCCGCGTCCCCAAGGTGGAGGCGAGGACGCACGCGGGCCGGACGAGGAGGATCAGGGTCGCCACAAAGGCGACGCCGCGCCAGCCCGTGGCGAGCATGGCGTCCACCTCCACCGTGGCGGCGAGCACGATGAACAGCGTCGAGATCAGGAGCACCCGTAGGTTCTCCTTGAACTCGACGATGTGATGGACGGAGAGGTCGCTTCGGTTGGCGAGGATGAAGCCCATGAGCGTCACCGCGAGCAGGCCGGACTCGTGGGCGAGGGAGTCCGCGCCCGCGAAGGCCAAGAGCACGAAGCCGAGGGAGAGCGGGCTCTCCAGCTCGTCAGGGACCAGGTGCTTGCGGAGCGCCAGGCCTAGGATCCAGGCGCCAGCGACCCCCACGAGGGTGCCCACCAGGGCGGTGCGGCCCAGGTCGAGGGCGGCGGTGCTCAGGGTGTGGCGTGCCCCTCCCGCGCCCGCGCCCTCGACGACGGCGTGGAGGACCAGCACGGCGAGGGTGGCGCCGACGACATCGACGACGATGCCCTCCCACTTGGCGATGGGCTCAGCGGGGCCGCGGGGCCGGATCTGCCGCAGCAGGGGGCCGATGACCGTGGGCCCCGTGACCGTGAGGATCGCCCCGAGGACCAGCGCCGTCTCGATGGGCACACCGGCGACGAGGTGTGCGGCCGCCGTGGCCAGGCCCCATGTGACCACGACGCCGACGGTCAGGAGACGCGTGATGACCGCCGCGTTCTCCCCCAGCTCCTTCAGCTTGAGCGTGAGGCCGCCCTCGAAGAGGATGACGGCGACGGCCAGGGAGATCATCGGGTCGAGGGCCGACCCGAAGAGCGCCCGTGGCTCGATGATCTCGAAGCCTGGGCCGAGGGCGAGGCCGACCACAAGGAGGAGCAGGATGGAGGGCAGTCGAAGGCGCCAGGCCGTCCACTGCGCGGCGACGCCCGCGAAGCCGATGAGCGCGAGGGCGACGAGGGGGGAGAGGGGCGAGATCGGCAAGGGGGCTGCTGGGGCAGTGAAGCGGTCGGGAGGGGGCGCTTACGGGGAATCGTAAGACCGCTGTCAGCTCCCGGTCTGGTGGGCTCGCGCTTGAGCGCCGAGTGTAGGTTGCCCCTGCGACGATTTGGTGTCGCTGTTCCCTCGGTATCCTCCAAACAAGTCTCCATGGTTCGCCTGACTCGCTCCCTCCTCGCGCTGTCCCTCGCCACCCCCCTGGCCCTCGTCGCGTTCACCGGCTCGACCTCCGCAGTGCCCGGTGTCACGCCCGCGCCGGCGGCGGCGACGAGCTACGGAGTAGACATGGGGCACAGCACCCTGATGTTCCGCTGCAAGCACCTCGGTGTGTCGTATCAGTGGGGGCGCTTCGACGCCTTCAGCGGGTCGTTTACCCTCGCCGAGAAGGGCGCCGAATCCAAGGTCGAGATGGTCATCGACGCGTCCAGCGTCAACTCGAACTCCAAGGGTCGGGACGATCACCTGCGTGGCCCTGACTTCTTCAACGTGAAGGAGTTTCCGGAGATCACCTTCAGCAGCAAGGCCGTCACTGGGGACGGGGAGCGGTACTCGATCAAGGGGGACCTGACCTTCCACGGCGTCACGCGAGAGGTCGAAATGGAGGTGGTCAAGGTTGGCGAGGCCGATACCCGCATGGGGCGCCGCGCAGGCTTCGAAGGTCGCTTCAAGATTGACCGGACGAAGTTCGGTGTGGAGACCTACAGCGACTCGCTCGGCACAGAGGTCACCATGACCTTCGCTATCGAGGGCATCGCGAAGGACTCTTGATCGACCCGACGCCGGTCCTGGTCGCCTCGGCGCTGGTGCTCGCCGTGCTCGCTGCCGCGCTGGCGACGCGGGGCGACTCCGGGCGGGGACCCTTGGCGCTCGCGCTCGCGGCGCTGGCGCCGCCGGCGGCCGCCTTCACAACCCTCGCCGTCTTTGGCCGCGCCACGTCGTTCCCCCCGAAGGACTTCCTGGACAGCGTGCTCGCCGCGGGCGTCGTCGCTGTGCCCCTGGGGCTCATGGTCGGCCTCGGTGGATGGCGAGCGTTGCTGGGGCTGGTGGGGGCCGTCGGGCTCTCGGTTTGGCTGTTTCTCACCCGGACCGAGAGCCTCCACGAGCGCTATTGGGGTGGTGAGGTCGCAGGGCACGTCACGGTGCTGGTCGGCGGAACGGCGTTGGCGCTGCTGGCCCGGTGGGCAGCGCCGACGCGGGATCGCGTGACCGAGTGCTCACTGGGGTTCGCGCTCGCGGCGGTCCTCGCCGCTCCCGCTCTGGGCTGGTCTGGGACGTTGGTCTCGGCGCTGCTCGCCGCGACGATCAGCGCCAGTTCGGGTCTGCCGGGGCTCCTCCTCCTGGTCCGCCCGACGCTGCGGGTCGGCTACGCGCCGCTCTTTCGGGCGGCGGCGCTCCCGCAGGTGCTCCTGCTTGCCGGTGTCCTCGCCAACGGAGCGCTCTACGCCGAGACCCCCGCCTGGGCCGCGTTGACCCTCCTCCTGGCGCCGCTGGTTTGCCTCCTTCCCGGCGGCGGGGTCCGCTTCGCTGTCCTGCGGCTAGTGGCCGTGACAGGCGCCTGCGCAGCAGCGGCCTGGCTCTCGCAGGGGGAGCCCAACCCCTACGGCTACTGACGCGCCGACGGGCCCTCGCGGGCCCATCGGCGCGGTTGCCCTTGGGGCGTGTCGCCTCTGGTGGGGGCTACTCCGCCTGTCTGGTTCCGCACGAGCCGCAGAAGCGGGCGTCGGCGCCGAGCGCCTCCCCGCAGGAGGTGCAGTGCCTGGAGTCCGGGGTCACCTTCTGGAGCCCCTCGCCGCAGGCGCTGCAGAACTTGCCGGCGGGGACGCTGCTGGAGCAGCCGCCGCAGATCACCCCGGCCGCAGCTGGTGCGAGGGTCTCCCCGCCCCGGTTGTCCCGGACCATCATCTGGGCGAGGCCGAAGCCGATGCCCATGCCCGCGCCGCCGAGCATGCCGCTGTTGCCCTCTCCGCCGCCGGAGCCGCCGGCACCGCCACCGCCCTTGGCCATGCCCTCGCCCGCGCCCATCATCGCCTTGCCGGCGGCGAAGCGCTGGTAGCCGTCGACGCCGCCCACGGTTCGCAGGTAGGCCGCGTCGCGATAGAGGGTCTTGAGGTTGTCAGCGTCCTCCTCGTCGATGCCGATCACAAAGTTGCCGAGGCGGACGATGTCGAGGCCGTAGTCGGCGACGTGGTGGTCCATCTTGGCCAGCACGTCCACCTCGATCTCCTCGGTGTAGGCGCCCGAGGTGACGTCCAGGATGGGCCACTTCTGCTTCACGATCAGCTCTGCGATGTTGTCGCGCAGGACCTTGAGGAGCTGCTCCTTGGTCCATGACTTGATCGTCGCCGATCCGGCGCGCCCCATGCCGACCAGCCCGACGATGAGC
>CAJQPT010000249.1 GCA_905480285.1 uncultured bacterium | reverse complement strand
TTCGAGGAGCCCCGACCGAGGACAAGTATCGTGCCGAAGATGAAATCAAAGGGAGCCGTCAAGAAGCGGTTCCGCACGACCAAGTCGGGCAAGCTCAAGTGCAGCAAGCCCAAGCGTGGTCACCAGCACGCCCCCAAGGACGCGAAGACCAAGCGCAACAAGCGCAAGGCGATCGTGGTCAGCGGGACCTGGGCGTACCTCCTGAAGCGCATGATGGGAGGTGGCTGATCCATGGTACGTGTCACCTATGGCGCCCCGCGCCACAAGAAGAAGGTCCGCTGGTTCAAGCAGGCCAAGGGCTACCGCGGCGGCCGCTCCAAGCTCTGGCGCACCGTCCGTGAGTCGGTCGTCCGCGCGTGGGCTTATAGCTACCGCGACCGTCGCCAGAAGAAGCGCCAGTTCCGCCGGCTCTGGATCGTCCGCATCAACGCGGCGACCCGCATGCGCGGAATGACTTACAGCCAGTTCATCGCTGGCATGAAGGGCGCAGGCATCGACCTCAACCGCAAGCAGCTCTCCGAGCTCGCGATCCACGATCCGGCGGCGTTCGACGCCCTGGTCGAGGAGGCCAAGGCCGTCCGCTCGTGACGACCTTGCTGCGCTGAACGCACCGGGCCGCCTCCGACGTTCCTCGTCGGTGGCGGCCCGCTGTCTAACCTCCATCTCCCACAAGCCCCGCCCTCTCCTGCCGAGCTCCCGGTGGGACCGCCGTGACAGACACCACTACCATCCTCGCCGAGACCCGAGCGCGTATCGCCGACGCTCCGGACGTGGAGGCCCTGCGCGCCATCGAGCGAGAGGTCGTCGGCAAGGACGGCGTCGTGGCCTCGCTGCTCAAGTCGATCCCCGGGCTTCCGCCCGAGGAGCGCAAGGGCGCCGGCCAGAGCGCCAACGAGCTGAAGCAGGCGGTCCTCGCCTCGATCGAGGAGCGCGAAGCGAGCCTCGGCAGCGCGGCGCTCGAGGCCGAACGACGGGCGGACGGCTTCGACGGGACGCTGCCGCCACCGCGGGTCGAGCGAGGCTCCCTGCACCCGGTGACCCAGGTCACCCGAGAGCTCGAGGACCTGTTCACGTCCATGGGCTACATGGTCCTCGACGGGCCCGAGGTCGAGCTCGACGACTACAACTTCGAGAAGCTCAACATCCCCGCCGATCACCCGGCGCGAGACACCCAGGACACCTTCTACTGCTCCAGCCCCGGCTCCAGCGCGAGCCTGCTGCTGCGGACCCACACCAGCCCCGTCCAGGTGCGCGCCATGGAGCGGCTCGAGCCGCCCTTCCGCGCGATCGTCCCGGGGAAGGTCTTCAGGCAGGAGACGACGGACGCGAGCCACGAGCACACCTTCCACCAGATGGAGGGGCTGGTCATCGGTCGCAACGTCTCGGTCGGGCACCTGATCGGAGCCATGAAGACCCTGCTGCGCGGCATCTTCAAGAAGGAGATCGAGGTGCGCCTGCGCCCCGGCTACTTCCCCTTCGTCGAGCCGGGCTTTGAGCTCGACGCGCGCTGCCCCTTCTGCACCGACGGCTGCAGCGTCTGCAAGCGCACCACATGGATCGAGCTGCTGCCCTGCGGCCTCGTGCACCCGAACGTGCTCAAGGCGGGGGGCCTCGATCCCGAGGAGTGGGGCGGCTTCGCCTTCGGCCTCGGGCTCTCCCGCCTCGTGATGCTGCGCTACGGCATCGATGACGTCCGCCACCTGCTGGGCGGAGACCTCCGCTTCCTCGACCAGTTCTGATCCGGCCCCAAGAAGGAGACCTCACCGATGTTCATCTCGATGAAGTGGCTCGCCCGTCACGTGGACCTCTCGGGCATCACGCCGGAGCAGCTCGCTGACGACCTCACCCTCTCCACCTGTGAGGTGGAGGGGATCGAACGCTTCGCCCCGCACATGTCCGACGTGGTCGTCGGCCACGTCCTGGAGCGCGAGCCGCACCCCGACGCGGACAAGCTGGGGGTGGCTCGGATCGACGTGGGCGGCGAAGAGCCGCTGCAGATCGTCTGCGGGGCGCCGAACCTCGCGCCGGGTCAGCGGGTCGCCGTGGCGACCATCGGCACGGTCTTGCCGGGCGACTTCAAGATCAAGAAGAGCAAGATCCGCGGCGTCGAGTCCCGCGGGATGATCTGCTCCGTGCGGGAGCTGGACCTTGGCGACGAGCACGACGGCATCTGGGTGCTCCCGGAGACGGACGGCAGCCCGCTCACCGTCGGCGCGCCTGTCGCCGCGGCGCTCGGCATGGAGGACTGGGTGATCGAGGTGGACAACAAGTCCCTCACGCACCGGCCGGACCTCTGGGGGCACCGGGGCATCGCCCGTGAGCTTGCCGCCATCTACGAGCGGGACCTCCTGCCCCTGGACCTGGAGCTGCCCGCGCTGGGGGCCGGCGAGCCCGTGCAGGTGCGCGTCGACGATCCTGCGTGCTCGCGCTACCTGGGTCTCGCCATTGACGGCGCCGAGAACGGTGCGTCTCCGGACTGGCTGCGTGAGCTCCTCCTGGCCGTGGGGCAGCGCCCCATCGATCTGCTGGTGGACCTCTCCAACTTCGTCATGCTGGACCTCGGGCAGCCGAACCACGCCTTTGATCGGGATCAGCTGGCGGCGGACGGCATCGTCGTACGCAAGGCCAGCGGCGGCGAGCGCATGACCACGCTCGACGGCGAGGAGCGCGAGCTGGTGGAGAGCGACCTCCTGATCACTTCCGGCGGCGCCCCCGTGGCGCTTGCCGGGGTGATGGGCGGTGAGGGCTCCAAGGTGGGCGATGACACCGGCCGCTTGCTGCTTGAGTGCGCCACCTTCGATGCGACCACCGTCCGCCGGACCTCGGCGCGCCTCGCGCACCGTACCGATTCCTCCGCGCGCTTCGAGAAGACCCTGGACCCCACGCTCCCCGAGGCCGCCGCAGCGCACTTCGCGAAGCTCCTCCAGAGCCTGCAGCCGGGCGTCAGCTTCCCTTCCGCGCTCGCAGACGCGGGCGAGTGGTCGGACCCCGCGCGCTCCATCCATCTGCGCGGGGACGTGGTGCGTCGCGATCTCGGGGTCGACCTGGACGACGGCGCCATCGCGTCGATCCTCTCCCGCCTCGGGCTCACGCCGACCCCCGCCGACGGCGGCTTCGACGTGGCGATCCCGTCGGCGCGAGCGCTCAAGGACCTCACCATGGAGCGTGACCT
>CAJQPT010000248.1 GCA_905480285.1 uncultured bacterium | reverse complement strand
CGGCGGCGTCTTCGACGTGGCGGGCGACGGCGAGGTGATCATTCCCATTGACGCCCAGCTCGAGCTCGGGCGCGCGGGACTCTTCGCCGTGACGGTCGAGGAGCCGGGCGGCGTGATGGTGTCGGAGCGCGAACAGATCGTCCTCGTCGCCAGCCGCGCCTGAGCCCTGGCCGCGGACTCCGGGCCGGCGCCAAGCCGACACCGAGTCGACGCGAGGGCCCGTTTGCAGGGAGGCGTTCTCCGCCCCGACGCCGAGGCCCAGGCTCGGCGGCCCGGCGCCGAAGCCCGTCTCCGGAGCCCGGCGCCGAAGCCCCGCGCGGAGCAGAGCGGCCTCTTCAAACGGGCGAGGTCGCTCCGGCGTGAGCGTCGCTCGCCCCGCGTGGCGGCCATCTCCGTGACGCCGCGCGGAGAGCGCATGGAGGCGCTCCGCGATCGGACGCCTGAGAGACCTCAGGGCTTCCGGTGGCTTGGGCCCGAGTCCGGGCCCTGATGGGAGCAGGCGGCGTGACCGACGGACGCTGCCGCGCGCGGTGGGGGCGGCAGGTCCTCCGTGCCCTTGCGCCCACGAGCGCCACCGGAGAGGTGGCGCGCTCGATCGCAGGGGCCGGCGCTCAGCTGAGGCCGACCAGCATGCGTGCGGACTGGACACCGTTGATGAGGTCCGTCGCGAACCCGTCGGCCCCGAGCTTCTTGGCGTCCTCCTCGCTCCGCAGCGCGGCGCCGCCCACAAGGACCGGGATCGTGCTGTCCCTCGAACCCAGATAGCTCGTCAGCGCATAGCGCTGGGCCACGAGCGTCGCCGACACGGCGATCACGTCGCACTCGTAGGCCGCGGCGGTCGCGTCGATCTCGTCGGCGGGGGTGTCGGCCCCGGCCAGCGCGACGCGCCATCCGTCCTGCTCGAGGAGCAGCGCGAAGGCCACCAGTCCGGTGTCGTGGGCATCGCCGGGGACGGCGGCGACCAGGACGGCCTTGCCGTTGCGCGTGGTCGCCGGGAGCGCGGCGGTGAGTCCGTGGAGGGCGCTGCGTAGCGTGGCGGTGATCACGTGCTCGGCGGCGACGCCCATCTCACCCACGTGCCAGCGACGACCGGCCTCTCGGGCTGCGGGCAGGAGGATGTCGACCACGGCTTCGTTCAGGCTGAAGGTGCCCGCTCGGACGCCTTCCAGCAGATAGTTCCGAGCGCTCGCCAGATCGCCGACGAGCGCGAGGTCGAACAGCTCCAGGGCTCGAGAGCCCTGCTGGAGGCCGGTGGACTGGGCGGCCGGCTCCTCCAGGGCCTTCGCAGCAGCGTCGAAGAACCGGTCGATGGAGGTGTCGTTCGTCCCTGGGAGCTGGGCCGTCAGCGTCTCCCGCATGCTCTCGAGCGCGACGAGGACGTCACCGGCCTCGACGTCGCGGGAGGTGATGACCGCTCGGAACCAGACCATGTCGTCAGCGAAGAGCTTGGGGTCATCGGCCTCGAGGGCAGACGCGAGCGCCTCCAGCCGTGCGGAGAGCGCCTTGCGCCAGGAGTCAAACCCCGACTCGCCGTACCGCGTGTCCGAGGCCTCGACCTTCTCGAACAGGCGGGCCGTGGAGAGGCCGGCCAACCCGCGACTGGTGGTGCGGATGAGCTCTGCGGTGAATTCAGCGGCTCGAGTCATGGTCATTCATCCCGGTGACGGTGGGAGATTCCCTGCGGTCAAGCCGCGGGGCCGTGTCCTGTGGCCTCTGTCGGGAACCCGCGCTCGCCTCTCGGAGCAGGCTCCGGGCGGCAAGCATGAGGCAGGGCACGACCACAGCGTATTCGATGGAGAGCGCCAGGTATCCCATCCAGCCGCCGGGAACTGACGTGGCGCCGATCCTCGTGCCGGACCAGAAGGAGAAGGGGCCTCCAATAGCGCTGAGCAGGATCGCCAGGAGGTGCCGCCGGTTCAGCCAGGAGAGGGAGGAGTTGAGCAGGGAGCCGAACGCAACCCAGAGCGTGACGATCCAGGCGGGGGCCAGGAGCAGCCCACCAGCTGCCCCGCCGTCAGGAGCTCCGCCCGCGGCAGGTACCGGGAAGGCGATCCACCCTGAGGTTCGCAGGGCGGTGTCGAGGGCCAGTCCCAGCAGCCCGGCGAGGGCCCAGAGGCGCAGCTCGGCGCCCCGGTACGGTGTGAAACGGAGGTTGATCGGGAGCAAGAACGCGGCCGCCACCGGTCCGACCCACGGGACCCCTTCCGCAGCGCCGTAGACGCAGATGAACCACACCACCTGGAAGACCGCGAAGTTGACGAGCTTCCCCGCCGTGCTCGGCGCCCAGGCTGAGGCAGCAGGCGCGGACGGGCCAGGGGGTGTGTCGTGATCGGTCAACCGAGCGGAGCGAGCGTCGCCGCCACGGGGGGAGAGAAGGAGCGGCCTGCTCTGGCGTAGACGAGGTGAGCCACCGAGATATGGCGCTCGGCAAACCCGCCTTCGCAGTAGCAAAAGTAGAAGTCGAAGAGCCGCAGGAAGTCCTCGTCGAACCCCATGGCGAGCGCCTCTTCCCGGCGCCCACGGAGCGCATCGCGCCAGGTGCGGAGCGTGGGCACGTAGTGGGTCCCGATGTCCTCCATGTGCACCGGGCGGAGGTCGCTGGAGCGAGACGCGGCCTGGGAGAGCGCGGTCACCGACGGGATACAGCTGCCGGGGAAGATGTGGCGCTGGATGAAGTCCACCGCCTTGCGGGCGCGCTCGAAGTGAGCGTCGTGAATCGTGATGGCCTGCATGGCGAGCGCTCCGCCGGGCTCGAGGAGGCGCGCACAGGTCTCGAAGAAGGTCCCGTAGTGACGGGCACCCACGGCCTCGATCATCTCCACGGAGACGATCTTGGAGTATTGCCCTTTGAGGTCTCGGTAGTCTTTCAGGAGCACCTCGACCTGGTCCTCGAGGCCAGCCGCGGAGATGCGCTCCACGGCGAACGCGTGCTGTTCCTTTGAGATCGTGGTGGTGGTGACCTGGCAGCCGAACTTGAGGGCGGCGCGCCGCGCGAAGCCGCCCCAGCCGGTGCCGATCTCCAGCAGGTGGTCGCTCGGTCCGAGGTTCAACCGCTCGCAGAGGCGGTCAATCTTCGCGATCTGCGCGTCCTCGAGCGAGGCGTCCGCCCGCTCGTAGTAGGCCGACGAGTAGGTCATCGTCGGGTCGAGGAACAGCTGGAAGAAGTCGTTGGAGAGGTCGTAGTGCGCGGAGATGTTCTTCCGCGACCCTGAGCGACTGTTGTCGCGGAGCCAGTGGAAGGCCTTGAGCATGGGGAGAGAGAGCCGGGCGAGGCCCTTCTCCATTCCCTCGAGCGCGGTGTGGTTCGCCACCAGGACCCGCACGACGTCCGATGGCTCGGGAGAGGTCCACCAGCCGTACGCGTAAGCCTCGCCGGCGCCGACGCTGCCCCGGAGGGCGAGGGCGCTCCAGAAGCGCTCATCGTGGACGATGACGACCCCGTGGGCATCGGAGCCGGCTCGCCTCATGCTCCCGCCAGGGGAGACCACGACGTCGGCGGCGTCGGGCAGGGGCGGCCTCCCGAAGACCTCGGAGCTGGAGGGGGTCTCAACCGTGAGCGACCCGTCGGCGATCCGCTTCAGCCGCGAGCGAACGGCGCGTTCGAGCAGAGAGGAACGCTCCGTGGGCGTGGGCCTGTTGGGGCCAGGCGCGGCCCCAGGGGGCTGCGTCTTCTGGTGCTCCGGGACGGGAGGCATCGTCTTCGAGTCAGTGAGGGTCATGGTGCGGACGGGGCCGCGCGCGGGGCGCGGTGCTCAGACGCTCTTCGGGTGAGAGAAGAACGGCGTGCGCTTGGTCCAAAGCCGGAGCGCCTGCCAGTAGATGGCCAGGAGGATCTTAGCGCTCATCCAGGGGTGCCGGAGCAGGCTCTTGCGTAGCTGTGGCGGTGTGAGGGGGCGCCGCTCCAGTTCGAACGCCACATCAAACACGCGCTCGTCATCGGGGCCGGTTCGGTTCTCCATGGCCACCCTCAGCGGGGATCCTGGCTGGGCGCCAGGGGCTGTGAAGCGCCATTGATAGCGGTGATCCATGTCGAAGAAGGGTGAGACGTGGAAGTCCTTCTCGAACCTCCACTCGAACCATTCGCCGTCACGCTCGGCCTCGGATGCGAGCAGGACGTACTGATGACGCTCGTTCCACGGGGTGTTGGTGATCTCCGCGACGATCGAGTGGAGGGTCTCGCCGTCGGCCTCGAAGAGGTAGTAGAAGGAGACCGGATTGAAGCAATACCCCAGGAGCGCGATCTGGGTGAGGAGCCGGATCGGGCCCTCGGGGGGGAGCTCGCCGGTCTCCCGGCGGACCCTCTCCCTGACGGCCTCGCGCAGCGGGCGGTCCGTTGGGCCGAGGAAATCACGTCGCCGGAAGGACCCCAGGTTGGGCCGCTCCACGCTCCAAAGCCAGGCTCCACGGAAGGCGTCATCGAGCTCCTCGAGGTCGAGCAGGAGCTCGAACACGCGGTAGGAGAACCGGTGGGGTCGAGGCTGGTGCCGTGCGTGGACCACGCGGCCCTCGTAGACGGCCGATGCACGCGCCGATGAGACCGGGGGGGCGCTCATCGGAAGGCGCCGGCGGTCTCCGGCGGACGGGCCGCCGAGGTCTCCTGGAGCCCGGGTCGGAGTTCCTCGGGTCTGGCCGGGAAGCCGGGCTCCACGCCGATCGCCTCGAGGACGCGTCGCGCGCTCTGGACGCCGTCCTCATGGAAGCCGTAGTGCCAGTAGGCGCCGCAATAGTGAACGCCGCGGACCCCGTCGATCTCCGCGTGCCGCCCCTGCGCCCTGACCGAGGCGGCGTCGTAGACGGGGTGGGAGAAGACGGTCTCCCGCACCACCTTGGACGGGTCGATACGGTCCTTGCAGTTGAGCGTCACGAACAGATCGTCGGGCCCTTCGATCGACTGGAGCTCGTTCATCCAGTAGGTGACCCGGACAAGCTCCCCCTCCGTTGGTGCGTTCGCCGGGACGTGCGCGTTCCAGGCGGCCCAGGCCGCCTTGCGCTTGGGCATGAGCGAGGCATCCGTGTGGAGGATGACCGAGTTCGGCTGGAAGCGAATCGCTCCCAGCACGTCCTTCTCGACGTTCGTCGGCTCCTCGAGCATGCCGAGGGCCTGGTCTGCGTGACAGGCGAGCACCACGCGGTCGAAGCGCTCTGGCGCCTTGCCGGCCACGGTCACCTCCACATCGCCGACGCCGCGTGCGCTGACACGCTCGACCGGGGAAGAGGTGCGGACTCGATCCCCGAGGGGCTGGAGGAGCTTGTGCGCGTAGGCGCGGCTGCCGCCGCGCACCGTGAGCCAGGGCGGACGGTCGTCGACCTGCAGGAACCCGTGGTTGGCGAAGAATCGGACGAGCGTCCGCGCGGGGAATTCGAGGATCTCACCGGGCTTGCCGGACCAGACCGCGCACGCCATCGGGATCATGTGCCACTCGATGAAGGCCTTCGAGTAGCCGCCACGGCGCAGGAACTCGCCGAGGCTCGGACCAGGCTCACCCGCGGGCAGCTTGAGGAGCTCGGGGGCCTCCCTGTAGAAGCGCAAGATCCCGCGAATCATGCTCCAGAAGCGCGGCCTGAAGAGGTTGGTCCACTGGGCGAACAGGCTCGCCGTGCTGGTGCCGTTGTACTCGACGCCAGGCCCCTCCATCCGCGCGCTGAAGCTCATGTCGCTCGTGAGCCAGGGGACGTCGAGCTCGCGCAACAGCGAGCAGAACCCGGGGTAGGTTCGCTCGTTGAACACGATGAACCCAGTGTCCACCACGTAGTCGCGACCGTTCACTCGCACCTCGCGCGTGGCCGTGTGCCCGCCGATCCGGTCCCGCGATTCCAGGACGCAGACGTCGTGCCCTGCGTCATGGAGACGCCGGGCCGTCACCATGCCGGCGACCCCGCTACCTACGACGGCGACCTTCAAGGCTGGTGGCAGGGCAGCATCCCGGGGGACGGTGGGCGGGGTGGGCGGCGCCGGAGCGCCTCAGCGCTCGATTCGCCGCGCCGCGAGCGCGCGCTCGGGCACCGGACGCAGGTCCCAGACGAGGCCCACGGAGGAGAGCGCCTTCAGGATGTAGTACGACACGTCGAACTCCCACCAGTAGAAGCCCTGTCGCGCGGACGCGGGATAGTGGTGGTGGTTGTTGTGCCAGCCTTCGCCCAGGGTGATGAGCGCGATGAGGAAGCTGTTACGGCTGGTGTCCTTCGTCGCGAAGCGGCGAGTGCCGAACACGTGCGCCAGCGAGTTCACGGTGAACGTCCCGTGGTAGAGCGCGATGGTCGAGACCACGAAGCCCCAGACGAGCATCTGCCAGCCGTTCGTCCCGAGGCCGGGGGCCCACTTCTCGAGCGCGACGCCCAGCAGGAACACGGAGACACCCAGCAAGGTGGGGGCGACAATGTCGAAGCGGTCGTGGAAGCGCAGCTCCGGGAACTTCGAGAAGTCCTTCACCCGCTCGAGTCGCGTCGCGAAGTTACCGCGGTCGAGCACCCAGCCGACGTGGCTCCAGAAGAAGCCGCGCTGGGTCGGCGAGTGGATGTCCTCGGGCTCGTCGGAGAACTCGTGGTGGTGGCGGTGATGGGCGGCCCACCACAGCGGGCCCCGCTGCGCAGCGCTGGCCCCGATCGCCGCGAGACAAAACTGTCCGAAGCGTGAGGTGCGGAAGGCACGGTGGCTGAAGTACCGGTGGTAGCCCGCCGTGATCGCGAACATCCGCAGCACGTAGAGCCCGACCGCGACGCCGACGGCGACCCAGGAGAAGCCCACCACGAACACAAACAGGCAGGCCGCGTGCATGGCGAGGAAGGGGACAACGCGTCCCCAGTCGATCTTCGACTTGGTGGCGACGTCCTCGAGGGCGGCCACGTCCTCGGGAGCAGCGACCGCGTCGTTCGCGGTGCCGTTCCAGGAATCGAACCACCGAATCACGGCGAGGGACGAGCGCTTGAGAGCAGCTTGCATCAGGAGTTCACTTCTTGGCCGACCGAACCGTCCGCGCTCGCGGGCGAGGTGCTGGCTGTATCAACTGTAGTGGGGGCGAGACGGTAGTGAGAGACGGCCCACTCCGACCCGTTGCGGAAGCCGAAGAGCTCCTCGCAAGCGAGGAAGAAGATGCGCCAGCGCTGGAGCCATGTCCCAGCCGCCGCACCATAGGTGTCTCTTAGCACGGGCATGATGGCGTCTTTGCGGTTTTCGAGGTTCTCTCTCCAGAGTTTAGCTGTCCTCGAATAGTGGCGACCATTGACCACATCGTGCTGCTCGACGGTGAAGGGCAGCGAGTCGCGCTGGGTGAGGGCCACGAGCAGATCATCGGCGGGCATCATGCCGCCGGAGAAGAAGTGCTCGCTCATCCAGTCGGTGTCGTCCTTCACATCGAAGGGGTAGTTCAGCGTCTTGTGGGTGAAGACGTGGATGAACATGCGACCTGCGTCACCGAGCCACCCGCGGGCACGACCGAGGAGCTCGGGCCAGTTCCGCATGTGCTCGAACATCTCCACGGAGACGATCCTGTCGTAGCGGAACCCCTCGGGGCGCCCCTGGAGCGCGTCGAACTCGTTCATGTCGGCCGTGATGACCTCGACGTTCGTCAGCCCCCGCTCCTCGGCGCACTCGAGGATGAAGCGGCGCTGGGGCGCCGAGTTGGAGACCGCGGTGATGGTCGAGTTCGGGTAATGGGCGGCCATCCACAGCGTGAGTGAGCCCCATCCGCAGCCCATCTCAAGGACGGCCTGGCCGTCCGCGAGCTGGGCGCGCTCGCAGGTGAGCTCCAGCATGCGGGCCTCCGCCGTGCCCAGGTCCTCGTCGCCGCGCTCGAAGAAGCAGGAGCTGTACTTGAGGTGAGGCCCGAGGGACTTCAGGAAGAACCCGGGGGGGACCTCGTAGTGCTGCTCGTTCGCCTTCTCGGGCACGTCAGCCACCGGTCCGCGCTCCATCTCCTCGATCCACGCGTCGGTGGAGCTCGTCGGACTCGCCGCCTCGTCGTCGAGACGTTGCACCAGGAGCCGCCGGACGCCCATCCGGAGGAGCGGCAGGGGGACGAGGCCCTTGTCGACGAATTTCAGCGCGGTCTTCATGGCAACGTGGGGGCGGTGATGGGCCTTGGTTCGGGGCTCTGATTCAGGGCCGCAGATTCGGGGCGCAGGCGAAGCGACGGTCCGGCGCGGGTGCGGAGCGCGGCGGCCGACCTCTGCCTGCGTGATCTTCGCCCGGTGGCTCCCGGCGGATGAGCCGAGGTGCCCGCCCAGCGGGCGCAAAGGGTAAGGGACCGCGGCGGCCGCGGGGATTCTTGACCGCCTCCAGTGTCCCGGAGTTCGGCCCTCCCCCGGTGGGGTCTGGGTCATGATGCTGAGGAAGGCCACAGCCGGGGAGGGGCAGGGCTCATCCGGCCCCGGGCGCACGGCGAACCCCCTCAGCGGTGGAGGGTCGAGGGGTCGCTCCACGGCCCCGCGCCTCGTCGCGAGCGTAAGTTGATTCCAGAGCGCAGGCTGCGCAGGTGAAGGGCCGGTGATGCGTACAAGATCGGTAACAGAAGGCGCCCCCAGGGGCGGTCAAGCGTTGAGGTGGCTCCTGGTCGTTGCGGCCTCGGGACTCATGGTCTCGGGGGCGGTGATCGGCGGCTGCGGCTCGATGGCGGTGGACGAGGTCAAGCAGGAGACCCTGTCGCTGCCGAAGAACGCTCGGCTCCTCGAGCACCTCAGAGCTGGAGTCCTCACGGGCACCGGGGAGCCTTGGATGGCGGCCTACCTGCCCTCCCTGCCGCTCGACGCCCGTGCTGCAGGCTCTGAGGCTCCTCCGGTGAGCGAGGCCCCCGGCCCCATCGTGCTGGTCCACGGGACCCCGGATGGCATGGGTGCCTGGACCCGGGTCCTCTTCGGTGAGGACGGCCTGGCGGGCCAGGAGGACATCTATGCCCTCGAGGTGCTGGGGCACGGCATGCTCGGGGTCGAAGAGGGGACCGTGACCTTCCAGCGCTGTGCGGATCACGTGGCGGCCACGCTCGGGGCGCTTGGCCTGACCGGGGTGACCCTGGTGGGAAACTCCTACGGCGGTGAGTTTTGCTGGCGCGCCGCCCTCGATCACCCCGATCTGATCTCGAAGGTGGTGCTGATCGACTCCTCGGGCCTGCCCCGGACCCGGGAGCAGTTCCTGAGCGAGGAGGTCAAGATGCGCGAGTGGTCCATCGCCCGCCTGGGGTACCTCGCCAACACCGAGCCTCGGGTGGCCTCGGCGCTGGACCCGCACTTCGACGGCGCCGCTGACCCGGGGCGGGTCAAGGAGGTCTTCCTTGCGCTTCAGAACCGCGGGAACTGGAACGCGATGATCGACCTCGTCCGGGACGAGAACGGGTCCCGGGCGCTGGAGCTGGCGGGCTTGGACGCGCCGACGCTGCTCATCTGGGGTGAGCTCGACCAGGCCTATCCCCCCGCGACGTTCGGGGCCACCTTCGCTGAGCGGATCCCCTCGGCGCGGCTCGTCGTCGTGGAGGGGGCGGGCCATTACCCGCACGAGCAGTCACCCGCGCGGGTGGCTCGCGAGATCCTGGCCTTCCATCGGTCGGGCCTCGGCGGCGCCGGCCGTTGAGCCCCGCCGGCGGTTGAGCCCCGACTGCCGTTGAGCCCCGACTGCCGCTGAGCCTCGCCTGCCGCCAGCGGGGCCCATCAGCTCTGCCTTTCCCGCTCCCCGGGTCCACCGGCCAGGCGTACGAGCTGCGGGCCTGGCCGCCGGAGCGGTGACGGCGCTCGGGAGCCGTACAAGAGACGTCCGGAGGGGCCCTCCAGGGGAGCCTGATACGAGGCTCCTGCGAAGTGACCGTTGGAAGGGATCTCGCGAGGTGGTCTCGCTAGGTGGTCTCAGCGGCGGGCCCGGCGTCGACCGCGCCGCTTCTTCGCAGCCT
The DNA here is from genome assembly GCA_905480285.1 of uncultured bacterium. GTDB lineage: Bacteria > Planctomycetota > UBA1135 > UBA1135 > Saltatorellus. The sequence goes on along the minus strand of CAJQPT010000248.1, from coordinate 4,079 downwards.
TCAGCCCCGTGGGGTCCCCCTCTCCAGCCGGGATCCAGCCCTCGGGCGGGGCCTTGCCCTGGACCTCGAGCAGGAACCGAGAGGGGTGGCGAGCGATCTTCTGGCCGCCCCGCGCCCGCTCAGCGCACCACGAGAGCGTGAGCGCGCGCTGGGCCCGGGTGATCCCGACATAGGCGAGCCTTCGCTCCTCCTCGACGCCATCCTCGGCAGCCGCCCGCTGGTGGGGGAGGACGCCCTCCTCAAGGCCGACGAGGTAGACACGTGGATACTCGAGCCCCTTGGAGGAGTGGAGGGTCATGAGCGTCACCGCCTGTCGGCGGGCCGCGTCCTCCGCGGAGTCACTGTCGGATGCGCTGAGGCTCAGCTCGTTGAGGAACCCCAGGAGCCCGGGGCGCTTTCGGCGGGAGGTGTAGTTCTCCGCGAAGTTGAAGACCTCCTCCACGGCGGCCCAGCGCTTCTCGAAGTCGGCCTCCTCCGGATAGAGGCGCCGGACCTCGTCTCGATAGGCCACCTCCTCCACGACCCTTCGGGCGAGCTCCACGAGGTCCTCCCCCTTGGGGTGGAGCCGGTGCACCTCCCGCAGCCGAGCCCGTAGCCCCTGGACGGCCTCGACGGCGCGCATGTTGATCTTCGGGATCTCCTGGGCGCGATCAAAGGCATCGGCCACCGAGATCCCCTCATGGGTCGCGAACTCGAGGACGCGATCCAGGGTCGTCTTGCCCACACCACGCGGCGGCGAGTTGACGATCCGGAGCAGAGAGGCCTCGTCACGAGGGTTCGCGACCACCCGCAGGTAGGCGAGCACATCGCGCACCTCCTTGCGGTCGAAGAAGCTCATGCCGCCCACGAGGACGTAGGGCACCTCCTTCATGCGCAGCTCCGCCTCGAATGGCCGCGGTTGGACCGCGGTGCGGAACAGGATGGCGAAGTCCGAGTAGGCGTGCCCCTGGCTCACGAGGTGCTTGATCTCCGCGACCACCTTCTCGGCCTCCACCGACTCGTCGCGCATGGTCACGGCCATGAGCGGTTCCCCGTCGCCGATCGCGGAGCGCAGCGCCTTGTCGTGGCGGTTCGGGTTGTTCCTGATGACGCGGTTGGCGGCCCCGAGGATCTGAGCGGTCGAGCGGTAGTTGGTCTCCAGCTTGATCACCTTGGCGCCGGGGAAGCTCCGCTCGAACCCGAGGATCTTGGAGACGTCGGCTCCTCGCCAGCCGTAGATGCTCTGGTCGTCGTCCCCGACGACGCACAGGTGCTTCTCTGGCCCGGTGAGCTGGCAGACGATCTCGAACTGCACCCCGTTGGTGTCTTGATACTCGTCGACCAGGAGGTAGCGGTGGCGGGCCTGGAGCTCGAGCCGGATCGCCTTCTTCTCCCTCAGGAGCCGCAGGGTCTCGGTGAGCAGGTCGTCGAAGTCCACCCGCCGGCTTCGTCGCAGGACGTCGCGGTACTTCTCCCAGACACGGCCCACGAGCTCGTGCTTGCTGTCGCCGGCGCGAGCGAGGAAGGACTCCGGGGTCTCGAGCCGGTTCTTGGCCAGGGAGATCATCGACTGGATCTCCGGCACCTTCATACGCGCCTCGGGGATGTGGAGCTCGCGCAGGCTCAGCTTCAGGATCGCGAGCTGGTCCGAGGAGTCCGCGATGGTGAAGCCCTCGGGGTACCCGATCTCGGCGGCGTACTCCCGGAGGGTGCGCAGGCAGAACGAGTGGAAGGTGCTGGCGATGACGGCGCTCGCCTTCTTCTTGCCCACCAGCTTCCCGAGGCGCTCACGCATCTCGGCGGCCGCCTTGTTGGTGAAGGTCATGGCCAGGATCTTCTCCGGCAGGACCCCGTTGCTGATGAGGTAGGCGATCCTCACCGTGATCACCCGGGTCTTGCCCGAGCCGGCCCCCGCGAGCACCAGAACGGGACCCGACGTCTGCGTCACAGCGGCGCGCTGCTCGGGGTTCAGACCTTCCAAAATCCGGCTCATGATGATGTCGCGCGCCGTCGGGCCACGTCGGGTGCAAGACCCTAGCGATCAAGGGGAGCTGATCCCACCGATTTGGAGGCTCCCCCTCGCGCTTCCATTCAGCCGGCGTACGCTTCCGTCCGATGGAACCTGTCGACGGAGAGCTCGTGAAATCAACCGGCAGCAAGACCAAGGCGATCGTGATCGGCGCCAGCTCTGGAATGGGGGCGTCCCTCGTTCGCCAGCTGGTGCGCGAGGGCCACGAGGTGGGTGGGGTCGCGCGCCGGGGCGAGGCCCTTGCCAGCCTCGCGCAGGAGCTGGTGTGAGGCGGGGCGCCTCGTGCACCGCGCCCATGATGTGACGGATGCGGCAGACGCGCCCGGAGTCTTCGACGAGCTGGTCGCAGAGCTCGGGGGGCTCGACCTCTTCATCTACGCCGCGGGGGTCATGCCGGACGTCGGCCCCGAGGAGTACGACACCGAGAAGGACCTCGCCATGGTCGACGTCAACCTGGGCGGCTGCGTCACCTGGACCAACCTGGCGGCGCGCCTCTTCCACACCCAGCGGAGCGGGACGATCGTCGGGATCGGGTCGATCGCGGGGGACCGGGGCCGCAAGGGGGCTCCCGTCTACGGAGCGACCAAGGCCGCGCTGGCGACCTACTTCGAGTCCCTCAGGAATCGCCTGGCCGAGCGCCGGGTCAAGGTCGTCACGGTCAAGCCGGGCATGATCGTGACCCCCATGACCGCTCACCTCGACGAGCTCATGATGCCCGTGAGCGCTGAGCGCGCGGCGGCGGACATCCTCAAGGCAGCGCGCGGGCGGGCCTTTGATGTGCGTCACGTCCCGCTGCGATGGCTCCCGGTGAGCCTGATCATCCGGACGATCCCCTCGTTTCTCTTCCGGCGGATGAGCATCTGATGCCGCCCTCTGAGTCGACGCTTGGATCCGCGCTCCCGCGGCGGAACCGCCCCACGCGCCTCGGTCCGGAGGCGGGTGTGGAGTACGTTGAGGGGTGGGGGATGAGCGCCGGCGCCCGTTCGCGGGTCTGGCGGCCGCGCTCCGCCGAGGAGGTCGCCACGGCGCTCGGCGCCGCGCGGGCTCGGGGGGCGTCGGTGGCGCTGCGCGGGTCGGGGTGCAGCTACGGCGACGCGAGCATCAACCGTGAGGGGGACGTCCTCGACGTGACCCGCATGAACCGGATCCTCGCCTTCGATGAGGAGACTGGCGTGGCGGACTGCGAAGGGGGGGTGACCATCCGGGACCTCTGGCGTCACGCGCTCCCCCGGGGCTACTGGCCCAAGGTGGTGTCCGGGACGATGTTCCCGACCCTCGCAGGGGCCGCCGGGATGAACATCCACGGCAAGAACAACTACAAGGTCGGCACGATCGGCGACGCCATCGAGGACATCGACCTGGTGCTCCCGTCAGGCGAGCAGGTGCTCGCCAGCCGCGAGGAGCGGCCGGACCTCTTCCACGCGGCCGTCGGCGGCTTCGGGATGCTGGGCGCCATCACCCGGGTCCGCATCGCCACCAAGAAGATCCACTCCGGTGACATCGATGTCGCGGGGATCTCGGTGCCGAACATCGGCGCGATGATGGACTACGTGGACGCCCACACGGGCACCGCCGACTACCTCGTGGGCTGGGTCGACTGCTTCGGCAGGGGCGACGCCGCGGGCCGGGGGCTGATCCACCACGCCCGCTACCTGGGCCCTGGGGAGGACCCCGCGCCGGAGCGGACCCTGCGGCTCGACTACCAGGCCTTGCCGTCCTCGATCCTCGGCTTCCCCAAGTCCGAGGTCTGGCGAATCCTCCGCTTGCTCGCCAACGATCCGGGCATGCGCCTCCTGAACTTCACGAAGCACCAGATGGGGAAGCTCGAGCAGCGGAAGGGCTGGTATCGCCAGTCCCACGCGGCCTTCAACTTCCTGCTCGACTTCGTGCCCAACTGGAAGTTCGCCTACGGTCGCAAGCCCGGGACCGGACTGATCCAGTACCAGGTGTTCCTCCCCGCGGCGTCCGCCCACGACGGGTTCAAGGAGATCCTCCGCCGGCAGCAGCAGCGCGGCCTCGTCTCGTACCTCGGGGTGCTGAAGCGGCACCGGCCGGACCCTTTCTTGCTCAC
>CAJQPT010000247.1 GCA_905480285.1 uncultured bacterium | reverse complement strand
GCTCGCCGTCGCGGTCGTCCTCTTCGCCTTCTCCACGATGATCTCGTGGTCGTACTACGGCGAGCGCTGCTTCTCGTGGCTCTTCGGTGATGGCTACAGCATCGTCTACAAGGTGCTGTTCCTCTCCTTCAGCTTCCTCGGGTCGGTCATCACGGCGACCGCGGTCCTCGACTTCGGTGACCTGATGATCCTCGGCATGGCCATCCCGAACGTGCTCGGCGTCTTCCTGCTGAGCGGGAAGGTCAAGGTGAAGCTCGACGAGTACATGGAGCTCAAGCGCTCCGGCCAGATGTGAGTGGAGCGGGACCGGACGGGGGCCTCCTGGCCCCGCCGGCCCCTCATCCTCCTCCCTCGAGAGTTGAGCCACCGCCCATGGCTCGGCCTCTCTTCCCGGTCGGCGGGGCCCTCCCCGGTCGGCTGGCTCATCCGGCTCGGCCCTCCAGAACAGGTGCCTCCGCTCGGCCGGATGACCCGGCTCCTCAGCCCTGGCCTCAGCGGAGCCCTGGCCTCAGCGGAGACCTGGCCTCAGCGGGGCTCTGGTCCAGGCCGAGCCCCCGCGATGGCCCCCGTGATAGCCCCAGGACCGTCCCGGTGCCCCGATCGGAGTGATGGCTCGGGATTTATGCTCGGTGCCATCCAACGAAGCCCGTCCACGTCCGATAGATCCCCCATGAAGCTCTCTTCGCTGATCCTGCCCCTCGCGATCTCCGGGCTCGCTGCGGCCTCGGCTGGAGCCACCCTGGTTCAGGAAGGCCGGGGCTCGCGGAGCCAATCCGCGGCGCGTCAGACCCCGAGACGCACGCCTGCTGCGCGCAGTGCCCCTGCACGCAGTGCCCCTGCACGCAGTGCTCAAGAACGAAGCGCGACGGAGCGCAGCGTCACGGAGCGCGGACCGGCAGGAGGCAGGACCAGCGGCGACGGGGCCGCGGACGCCGTCCCCGCGGACGACGGCGTCGTCCAGCGAGCCATCGGCGCCCTCCCGCCCCAAACGCAGCGCCAGTACTTCTCCATGGCCGACGCGAACGGGTCGGGGTGGATCTCATTCTCTGAGGCCGACGCGACCATGCGCTTCGATGCCGCGCGCTACCGCATCTTCGACACGGACAACGACGGCCGCCTCACCCTCGCGGAGTTCAGCGAGTTCGTGAACATCGAGGCCACCGCCGGGCGGATCGTCGGGGAGCCGAACGTGCCTGCGGGCATGGTCAAGCCGCCGGCCCGCAACGCGGAGCAGCTCCGGACCGCCTATGACATCGACCTGGACGGCGCGATCAGCGCCCTCGAGCTGGAGCGACTCCTGATCGACTACCAGGGGAGCTCCCCCGACAGGCTCGACTCGGCGACAACCCTGGATCGCCACGACTCTGATGGATCGGGCCTCTTGGAGCCCGATGAGCTCGATCGGATTGCGACCCTGCTCAACCCCCGCCAGGTGGGTGAGCGCCCGGCCGAGATGGAGCCTGCCGGGCGATCGGTGATCGACATGTTCGGGCGCCCGATCGAGCGGGGGGAGAGCCTCCCGCCTCGGATCAAGGGCCCGGTCCCGCCGTTCCACCGTCTCGACCTCGACCGCGATGGTTTCGTCAGCCTCCGGGACCTGGAACGGCTGGAGGGGACGACCTTCGCGCCCGTGCGGCTCTCGAGCGTGCTCGCGACCCTTGACCTCGACGGAGACGGACGGATGAGCGAATCAGAGTTCGTCTCCTCGATGTCTGCGCCGACCAGGTAGGGCCGACCAGGTAGGTCCGACCAGGTAGGGCCGAAGCGCGCCAAGGCGATCGCGCCGCCCCGCCGCCAGCGGCGTCCTCGGATCGTCATGGCCTGCGCCGGGTGAGATGGCAACCGCTGGCTAGGACGCCGGAGTCTGCCCTCTCGCTGGCTCCGGTCGCCCGCCCTTCCAGGGAGATCACCCCTCGGGGTTCGCGGCGCCTTCAGGCGTCGGCGCCACCGGGACCACAAGCGGCTCAACCTCGGGCAGCGCCTCACCCGCGGTGAGCGCCTTCAGCCAGAAGCGCGCTCCACGGAACCACGCCTTCCAGAGCTCCTCCGCCTCAGGTCCTGCCTCCTCCCGAACGACGGCGTCGAGGCGCACGCGGCGCTCCAGGTTGAGCGTGTCGAGGTGTCGCTCGAGGTCGACCGGACGGGCGTCCGCCACGGCCAGGGCCGCGGCCCCGACGGCGACTGCGGTGCGCCTGAGCTCGTCGGGGTCCACCATGTCCATCCGGTCGAGGCTCGTATGAAAGGTGAAGTCCGTGAAGTGCCAGAAGAGCGAGGAGGCGACCCCCTCGACCAGAAAGCTCCCCTGGTCTCCCCCACCCTCCCAAGGGTGCTCACCGGTCGTCCATGCCTCTCCACCGCGCGCTAGCTCGGCGTAGCTCACGTCGATCAGCGCCTCACGGCAGATGATCGACAGCCCGTGGGGCACGATCGAGCCGTCAGGCACGGTCATCCCTGTGCTCCACGGCGTGTGCTTGTCTGGCGGGAGCGGGAAGAGGCTCGCCGGGTCCCACCCGCGCTCCAGGAGGCACATCGCACCGGTCTCATCGGCGTCAGCCGCGATCATGTCCGCGACAATCGCGGCGACCGGCGCTCCGCGGCTCTCCTCCATCGCCGTCACGCCCGCGCCCGTCTCGGTCCCGAAGACGAAGCAGATCGATCGGCGCGGCCGATCCAGGGCCCCTCCATCGATCAGGCGCTTCATCGACAGCGCGAGCTCGACCACGCCCGCGGCGCCTGCGGCGTTGTCATTGGCGCCGGCACCGTCCACGTGCCCGAGGATGAAGACGACCTCGTCCTTGAGCTCAGCGCCCTCGATCGTTGCGAGGACCGTTCGCAGCGGGCGCTCCTCCCGCCGCACCTCGGCCTCGAGCTTGACGCGAGTCCCCACCTGGGCCGCCGTCCGGAGCGAGGCGCCGATCCGCTGCGACACCTGGAAGCTCGGGATGGACGAGCCTGGCCTGACCTCGTCGTAGAAGACCGCGTCGTAGTCGCGCTTGTCCCCCGTTGGGTCCACGCAGTACGGGAAGACGTAGTCCGAGATGATCCCTATCGCGCCAGCCTCGGCGGCCGCCTGCTCGACCGCCTTCAGCGGGCGGTCGGTCAGCAGCACGCGGCCCGGCTCCAGCTGCTCAAGGCCGAGCCCGAGGGGCCCCTCCACGCTGCAGCTTGGCGCACCCAGCGGGAGCATGACCCGGTGGAGGTCGCGCTCGCGGTCAAAGCGCATGAGCTCCACCTCTCGACCGGACCCTGCACGGCGCTTCACGCCCCGCTTGCTGGCCTCCTGGATCGCACGGTCGCCGGCAACAGCGGCGAGCCTCGCCGAGACCGGGGTCCAGGCCGGGGCGCCCATCGAGCGCCTGGGGGTCGAGAGCTCGTAGCCCTCCGTCGCCCCGAAGCCCGCCCCATAGAGGGCGGCGAGGACGCGCTCGATGGACTCCTCGTAGCCCTCGCTCGCGGGTGCCCGATAGAAGCCGTCCAGGAAGGTCGCGACGCCCATGGCCGCCTCGGCGTCATACACGTCCAGCAGTCCGTGGACGAACCGCGCGCTGCCCGTCTGCCCCTGATCCACGGGGGGGCCGTCATGGGCCCCGGCGACGGGTGAGCGCTGCTCGAACTTCTCGGGGAGCGGCGGCCCAGAGGAGGAGGCGCACCCCCCGAGGTAGACCGTCGGCGCGCCCGCAAGGAGACAGAGGACGGGGGTGAGCCTCATCAGGCGTCCCCCGACTGCCCCAGGGGCCGCTCGAGCAACAGGCCGAGGCGGAGGCGGGCCTCCTCACTGATGGCCGAGGGCGCCGTGAGGATCGCAGTCTGAAGCGCCGTATGGCAAGCGCAGGGGCCGAGCCCAGCCACCCTTGGCGCCGCCAACCGGACCGCCTCGCGGGCGTGCCCGACGTTCTTCGACATGACCTCGAGGATCGCCTCGACGGTCACGTCGTCGTGGAGCGGGTGCCAGCAGTCGTAGTCCGTGGACATGGCGAGCGTGGCGTAGCAGAGCTCCGCCTCCCGGGCGAGCTTCGCCTCCTGGAGGTTGGTCATGCCGATGACGTGAGCGCCGAGCCCGCGGTACATGTGCGATTCCTCGCGGGTGGAGAACTGCGGGCCCTCCATGCAGACGTAGGTCCCTCCGTCGTGAACCCTCACCCCGGCCTCCGCGGCGGCGTCATGCAGCACGCCGCGCACTCCGCCGCAGACCGGATCTCCAAACATGACGTGCGCCACGACCCCGCCCTCAAAGAAGGTGTCGGCCCGGTGGCGCGTCCGATCGATGAACTGATCCACGGCGACGAAGTCACCCGGAGGAATGTCCTCCCGGAGCGACCCCACGGCTCCGATGGCCAGGATGCGGTTCACACCCAGCCGCTTCATGCCCCAGATGTTCGCCCGGTAATTGATCTCCGACGGGTTGATCCGGTGGCCGCGCCCGTGCCTGGGGAGGAAGACCATGCGGACGCCGTCGAGGCATCCCACCACGAAGGCGTCGCTGGGGTCACCGAAGGGGGTGGAGAGCACCACCTCCTCGATCTCAGTGATGCCGTCGATTTCGTAGAGGCCGGAGCCGCCGATGACCCCGACAGCGGGCTCCTCGGCAACGGATTCAGAGGGGAGGTCAGACATGCGTCGGATCATACGACGCGGGCCGTCTCGACGTCATGAGCACTCTGTGCCTCGACCCCTCAAGGCCGCACAGACGTCAGCGACGACGGGCGCCGCCGCCGCGACGAGAGCCGCCTCTCCCACCGCCGCCGCGCGCCCCGCGCCTCGTGCCGCCGCCGCGTCGCCTGCCGCCACCGCGTCGGGTGCCGCCCTGGTCGCCTCCGCCGTGGTCTCCACCGTAGCCTCGACCTGAGCCGCCACCTGAGCCGCCGCCCCCGTACCCACCATCGCCGCTCTCCCGACGAGTCCAGGATCCGCCTCCGGACTCCTCTCGGTCGCCCTGGCGCACAAACCCGCCGCCGCGACGAGCGCCGCGTCCGCCCCGCCGACTCCCGCCGCCGCGTCCGCTGCCCCGTCGACTTCCACCGCCGCCGCCGTAACCATCACCGCCAAAATCACCGCGGCCCTCTCGGCCGCCGTAGCCCTCGCCGTGGCCCTCGCCGTGGCCCTGGCCACGGCCCTCGCCGTAGCTCTCGCCACGGTCGTCACGGCTGAAGCCTCGACCCGCGCCGCGCCGGCCGCCCCGCCGCGAGCCTCGCCGGCCGCCACCACGGCGGCCACCGCCACCCCGGTCGTCTCCGTATCCCTGGCGCTCGTCCCTGCCCGTGAACCCGCGTCCACGGCCTCCCCGACGACTCCCCCTACGCGGCGCATCGTCCTCGTGGGCGTGGTGCCGTTCGACCCCGCGGCTCTCCGGCCCCACGAGGCGCCGCAGGACCATGGTCGCGTAAGCGCCCCTCGGGAGCCCAAAGGAGAGCCGCAGCATCTTCCGACCGCGGAACTCGTTGTCTTGCTCGGCAGGCCGGACCCGAAGGTCCATGGGCCGCACGATCACGGGGCGCGGCTCTGGCTTCAGCTGGAAGCCAGGGACGTCGGGCAGCTGGAGGTCCTCTGGGCGCAGCTCCATCCCCTCGAGGACGCGCTCGAAGAGCGCTCTCTGCTCGGGATCCTCCACACCGTCGAGTCGCTCACCCGGCAGAACCAGCGACTCGTGCCAGTGCGCGGGCAGCGGGAGCTCTCCCTTGGGCAGCGACAGCCTCCCCTCGATGCCCGGAAGGCCGAAGCGATCGGCGCAGTGCTCGTCGATCCAAAGGGCGAGGGCCCGGTTCCAGAGGTGAGACTGGAAGGCGTACAGGTGGATCAGGCGCTCGCGTGTCCCCACCCGGCCGAAGGCGCCGGCGAAGTCGTCGCCGTAGCGCTTGAGATGCTCGAAGACCGAGTGGTAGCGGCCCAGCTTGCCCGCGATCGAACGGCACGCGGACCAGTTGCCCCAGCTGCGCCAGAGGGCGTCCTTGAGCCCCCTCTTGGCGGGCGGCTCGTAGGGTGATGGGCTCGCGATGAGCCGCTGCAGGGCGCCGCTCACGTCACCCTGGACGAGGTCGAGGACGATCCACCCCTGTCCATGCCTGACGTTTCCGAAGCGCTGCTCATCGAAGTAGTTCGGCAGCCCGTGCTCACGGACGGGATCGAGGGCGTCACGAACCCTGTCGCAGTCCGCCCCGTCGAGGTCACGCACCACGATGCCGAACTCGTTCCCGATGGAGGCGCTGGAGTCCAGCGGCGCCGCCGTCCACCCGACCGTCTGGATTCCCAGGGCCCTCTGCTGAACGCTGACCGAGGGGCCGCGCTCGATGCTCATGTACTGGGTCGTCACGCCCTGGCGGTCCTTGAGGCCCGCCATGGAGATGTCCGCCGGGGTCACGCCCACGAGGTTCGCCAGCTCGGTGGCGGCCTCCATCGAGGTCAGCTTCTCCTTGCGCACACGGTAGAGCCGATGCGGGCCGGAAGACTCGAGCACCTCGGGGAGGAGGCGTTCAGTGACCTTGAAATCTGTGGGGCGGACTTTGAGCTTCACGGGCGCGATCAGTGGCGGGAGGGGCGGACCTTGCGCAGCTGCTTCAGGACACGCTCGAGGTCGCGCGGCACGGGGGCCACGATCTCGAGCGGTTCTGTCCGCGCGCCGAGGGGAGGCAGCACGACCTCGTGGGCGTGCAGCGTGAGACGATCGATCAGCGGGCGCTCGGGCAGGCCACGCTTGGGTCGGTAGCCGGCCTTGAACTCGGAGAGCTTGAACTCCGAGCGGCGACCGTAGAAGCGATCCACGACGAGGGGGAACCCGTCGTGGCTCAGGTGGACCCGGATCTGGTGCGTGCGTCCGGTGATCGGCTCGCAGCGCAGGAGGGTGTAGCCGTCGAACCGCTCGGCGATGCTCACCCGGGTCTTCGAGGGCTTGCCGTCGTTGGCGACCTGCATCCGGCCGCTCTTGCGCAAGACAGGGCCGATCGGGTGCTCGATCAGCATGGTCTCGCCGTCCGAGAGGTACGGCTCCCCCTCCACGAGCGCCAGATAGGACTTTCTGATGGTGCCCGCCTCGAAGGCCTGGCGCAGGGCGCGCTCGGCCTCCAGGTTCTTCGCGACGACGACCGCGCCCGTGGTGTCCTTGTCGATCCGGTGCACCAGCCGCGGGCGGAAGCTCAGCCCCCCGTCACCCGCATCCTCACGCTCCTCGACGATGTGCAGCAGGGCACCCGCGAGGGACCCCAGCTCTCGCATCCATCGCTCCGGCTCGACCGCGAGGTTGTGGGGCTTGTTGACGATCAGCACGTCCTCGTCCTCATGGAGGACCGGGATCTCGACCCCGGGAGCCACCGGCCTCTTCGGAGCGCGCTCCCAGTCGATCGTGGCGATCACAACCTGGTTGGGCCGCAGGCGCTTGCCCGGGACCACGTCCATTCCATCCAGGAGGATGTTGCCCGCGGCGATCTCCTGCCTCAGGAAACCCTTCGAGAGGCCGGGGTACTGCAGGCAGAGGAACTCGTCGAGCTCCAGCCCAGCCCGCTCGCCCGCGACGACGAACGTGTCCATGGCTTCAGCTCGCCGTTGGGAGGGAAGAATCCGAGCCGCTGGCGGCCGCGTAGATCTCGGGCTTGAGGACGCCCACGTAGGGCAGGTTCCTGTAGCGGCCAGCGAAGTCGAGCCCGTAGCCCACCACGAAGAGGTCATCGACCTCATGCACCCGGAAGTCTGGGTCGAGGTCGACGCTACGGCGGCTCGGCTTGTCGAGGAACACGCACGTTCCGACCTCCGCCGCTCCCCGCTCGAGGAACTCGGCCTTGAGCCGACTCATCGTCTTCCCGGTGTCAAGGATGTCGTCGACGAGCAGCAGGCGACGCCCTTCGATCTCTCCCGTGGGAAAAAAGCTGATCTCCAGCTCCCCGGAGGTCGTCCGGTCGCCGTAAGACGACGCCGAGACGAAGGCGAGCTCGAGGGGGATCGGGATCCGGCGGATGAGGTCCGAGGCGAAGATACACGACCCCTTCAGGATCGAGACCACGGTCAGATCTCCTCCCTCGAAGCGCTCGGTGATCGCCGCGGCGACCCGCTCGATCCCCTCGACGATGGAGGCCTCGTCGAAGAGGACGCTGTCGATGTCTTGGTGCACGCTGGTCATTTGGGCCGAAGAGGGTAGATCAGCGGGGGCCCCCGCGGCGGACGCCTCGGCCGAATTTGCCCCTGCGCCTCGACCGGCACGCATCCTGAGGCAACCCTGGGCCGCCTGCGGCCTGGCGATGGTCGGGATAGCTTCCCAAGCCGAGGGCGGCTGGTAACCTGTCCCGCTCGCCCCGGATCCCCCCGGAGCGGCCCCCCGCCGGCACGAGGCCGGCCGGAGAGCCCTCCCTGGGCCTCCACGGGCCTCCACGGGCCTCCCCAGGCACTCTCCGATCACCGATCAGCCGCCGCGCGTCCCATGAGCGCGCCATGCCCCCCGAAGATGTCGAGCACCAAAGCTAGCCGCGCCCGCCGGTCGGAGGACGAGATGATCTCCGACCTCGAGGCCAAGATCCGCGAGGTCGAGTCCCGCATGAAGCGCAAGGAGCAGCGGGACCAGCCCGTTCACCGCAGCTTCACGAAGTTCAAGAAGCAGGCGGCCGCCTTCGCGCAGACCGCGCTCGACGACCAGCGCACCGACGTCGCCAACACGGTCATCGGCATGCTCGGCGTCGTCCAGCGCCAGCTCGGGGACGACTGAGTCTGCTCCGGGGGCAACTGGGTCTGCTCGGGGCAACTGGGCCTGCTCGGGGCAACTGGGCCTGCTCGGGCAACTGGGTCAGCTCCCGAACGACTGAGGGCCTGCCGCGAGGGAGACCAGGTGGGCGAAGCCCCCTTGCCCGGGCTGCCGATGGCCCCTTACGTCGAGTCTCACCAGGGCGCCGCAGGCCGCCAGCCATACCCCGCCTCCCATGGTCTTGGGTATGGCCAGAGCGTCCTCCACGCCGTCGGCCCCCTCGAGCGTCACGTCACGGAGAACGGCGCCAGACCGGGCGACCAACCGTGCCTGCGCGACTCGGTCTCCAGCGATCCAGACGGCGCCCTCCACAGGTGCGAGCGCTCTCGCTGTGAAGGGGAGCGGCGAGGACATCCTCAGCACCCAGTCGCCTCGGCCTCGCCCCTGCTGCCCCT
>CAJQPT010000246.1 GCA_905480285.1 uncultured bacterium | reverse complement strand
CCAGACGACTCTTTCTCCCTGGAGCCGGAGGGCCTCGAGGAGCTCTGCGTCGGCGCCCGCACGGCCTGGGAGGCGCTTGGCAAGGTGGACTACGGTCGCAAGTCGAGCGAGCAGGGCAACGTTCAGTTCCGTCGCTCCCTCTACTGGGTGGCTGACCTTGAGGCTGGGGCCGAGGTCACGGCTGCGGCGCTCCGTAGCGTGCGACCCGGCTACGGACTCGCGCCGAAGCACCTCGAGGGTCTCATCGGTCGGCGCGTGGCGCGCGCGGTTCGAGCGGCAACGGCGACCAAGGCAGAGGACTTCCTCCCTTGAGCGCCACGGAAGGAGGCCTTCCGCGGCGGCGGAGGAGGACCCCGTGAGCGTTCCCGAAGGTGCCAGCGCCTCCGGCGTCCTCGAGCTTGAGGTGGTCCCGCCCTCGGCGCTCCACGGAGTTCAGGGTTGGCTCGCGCGTCAGGCGGTCAAGGGCTGGCTTCCACTCCGGCGCAGCTGGCCGCCCGCGGCCCTCGCGGCGACCGGGCGGACAGGCCGCTTGTCGCTAGAGCTGGTAAGCCACTGCTGGAACTACTCGCACCTGCTCGAGTGCCAGCTCGGCAGCCTGGTGGCGGCGCCTCCGCGGGCCGTGGACGTGACCATGACCGTCTACCACAGCCTGGAGGACGCAAGGACCGTAGAGCTCCTGGACCTGGTCTCCGGGCGGAAGGTCCCCGGTGTGCGCTGGGACTGGCGGGCTCTGCCGCCCGAGCAACTCTTCCGGCGGTCCATTGGCCGGAACCATGCAGCGCTCGCCACCGAGGCGGACTGGATCTGGTTCACCGATTGCGACGTCCTCTTCACCGAGGGCTGCCTGGATGCGCTCGGCGCGGCGCTGCAGGGCCGGACCGACCCCCTGGTCTACCCAGCCATCGAGCTGCTGACCCCGCTCCTCACAGACGACATGATTCAGGGCGCTTCAGAGCCTGCGCTGCGCGATCTCGCGGGGAGCTTGGAGTTGGTGGAGGTCCCCGTCACTCGCGCAAAAGGGCCGCTCCAGATCACCCACGGGGATGTGGCGAGGGCGAACGGCTACTGTCGGGACATGGCGGTCTACCAGCGCCCGGAGCTCGCCTTCGCCAAGTGCCACGAGGATACGGCCTTTCGTTGGCTCCTCGGCACCGCAGGTGCGCCCCTGACGGTGCCCGGTGTGGCGCGGATACGTCACGAATCGAAGGGGCGCTACGCCGGCGGGGGCGTCAGCCAGGCGGTGCGCAAGGCGGTCCGCCGGGTTCAAGAGTGGGTACGACACCCCGGGTGAGGGGGCGCCTTCGGACCGGCCCCTCGCCGCCACTCGGGCGAGGCGTGGCCTTTGACCTCGAGCGCTCGCCAGCGACAGCAGGGTGCTGTCAGTCCGCCGGTTGGTTGGACTCAGGGATGGGGACCACGATCACTCGATCATTCCCTTCGTAGTGCTTGTAGGTCGAGGAGAACGCAGACCCCGTGCGCGGGCGCACGAATGCGCTGGTGTCGAGCCGGAAGACCTTGACGCGTAGCTGGTCGTGCATCGCCGTCAGGGTGTCCGTGGCGGTGGTTCCGAACGTCCAGACCTCCGGGTGGTGCGGAGCCCATATGGCATTAAAGGCGAGCTCGAGCGGGACGTCGTACCGGACCACCTTGAAGCCCAGGCGTTGTCCAAGGTGACGCATGCCCTCCTCGTCATCGCGTCGATGGAGGACATAGGTCACGGGTCGGCCGTCGCTTGAGGCCAGGACTTGCTGGAGGTCCTCCTCGAAGCGGCCATAGAGGTGTGCAATGTGCGTGCCGATGAAGAGCACTTCGTCGGACCTCAGCGGCTCGACGCCGTGGACGTCGGATCGACGGAGGAGCTCGGTGACGCGGGTGAGCCGGTTCGGCTGAGCCGCGCGTCCGAGCCGCGTCGCGAGCGCGTCGTAGAAGGTGAACAAGGACGCCGACTGGACGAAGGAGCGACTGAGTGGCCAAGGGGCGCGGCCGGGGAGCCCCGCCAGGTGTGGTGCGGTCAGGATGTTGATGGTCTTCTGCCCGTCGTCCACCATGGTCGTTTCCTCCGGGCCGAGTAGGTTGACGAGGACAGCGACCCAGCTCGTATAGGTTCCGAAGAAGACCCGACGGACGCTGCCCCTCAAGCGGAGGCAGAGGCGAGCCAGTTTGAATGGAAGCCACAGTCGTGGGAGGCCGCTGACACGAAGGAAGGTGACCCGGCGCACTCCAAGGTCGGAGAGCAACGCGGCCATCTGGGCCTGGATACGGCGACTCCGCCACAGCACCACAAACTCGGCCTCGACGCCCTTCGCCAGACAGGCCTCCACGAGGTTAAGCACCTGCAGCGGTGTCTGGCCGATGCAGAGGCTTGTCCCATTAGTCGCTGAGAGGGTCATCGAGGATCTGGGCGGTGAGGGCACTCTGGTGGGGGCCGGGCTTGCCAGGGGGCGGATGTTGTCAGGAGTTGAACACGATAGCGCGCAGATCCGCATTCCGATGGAGGCGGCCGAGGCCCGAGGGTGAATTGAGTCATCCGCCAGCGTCATGCGGCCGCGTCCGTGGCGGCAAGCTTGCTCTTCGGCCTGGTCTGCAGATCGGAGAATCAACCCCGAGAACTCAACCCACCTCGACAGGGCGGCGAACAGCAGCGGCCCCGCCACCAGGTCGCGTACCCTTCGCGCCTTGGCCACCGAGTCGCGGCGGTTGCATGGCTCGTGCCGTTCTCGGTAGGTGTCTGTATGGTGGTGCCTGAGCGTGGACATGGCTCTGGCCGCGCTCGGGTCATATGCGCCCGCCCTTGCGGAAGGCACCCCCGCCTCGTGCAGCGGCTTCAGGTCGCTAGTGGCAAGGGGAGGGTGGAGGCGGTGGCGTGGTCCGTGCTGCAGATGCGTTCGTTGGGCTGAAGCTGCGGCTCCAAGGTCCTCGGCTCGGGGTGGGGGTGCCAGTGGATTCGCCTCCGGACTCTTCATCCGTTCCTTGCCGTTCGGAGCATGAGGCGGGCAGGCGCCGAGTGCGCCTTGCCTCACCGGTTTCCCGCGAGGGAGTTCCAGGCGCTGTGTCCCTCGATGCGTGAGTCCTCCGGCAGCTTCGATGAGGTTGAAGAGGTCAGGGAGGGCGCGGGGGCTAGACTCAGGGCCGATGTGCTCTGTCTTCCGCGTTGCCTTGTTCCCGAGGATGCTGGCTGGTGCCTTGGCCTTCCTGGGACTCTGCTGGGCCCCTGGCTGCGGGGCCGAGCACGGGACGCTGGGAACCCTCCTGGTCGTCGCGGGGGATGGGGTCG
>CAJQPT010000245.1 GCA_905480285.1 uncultured bacterium | reverse complement strand
TCGACGTCCGGTCGCAGAAGGTGCTCCGGCACGTCCCCAAGGCATCGCTCGACGAGTTCGGCAAGCCCGTGCAGGACGGGAAGCGCTGGGACACCGCGGCTCGTACGGTCACGGACCGCGGGTCGCGCAGCGAGGACGCCTTCGACAGCGCGTTGAATCGAGAGAAGGCGAGGACGCGCGACCTTGATGACCTCTTCAAGAAGGCGAAGGGGAAGGTCGACGATCGAGCGCAGCGGCACGACGAGTGAGCCGCGCGGGGCCGCGGGGCGAGCGCCCGGAAGGCCGTTGGACCTGGGCGCGCGTTGCGCCCGACGCCTCTCCGACGAGGGGCGTCCGAGAAGGGCCTGAGCGTCGACGCTGTCAGGGCTGCAGGTAGAGCTCCGTGCCAGGGCCGACCGGCAACCCGAAGACGAAGACCCAGGTATAGAAGAGCACGATCCACCCGGTGAGGAACACGATGGAGTAGGGGAGCATCGTGGCCACGATCGTCCCGATCCCGAGCTTGCGGTCGTACCGCGTGGCGAACGCGAGGATCAGCCCGAAGTAACTCATCATCGGCGTGATCGGATTCGTCGTGCTGTCGCCGATCCGGTACGCCGCCTGGATGACCTCCGGCGTGTAGTTGGAGAGCATCAGCATCGGCACGAAGATCGGCGCGGTGATCGCCCACTGCGCAGATGCGCTTCCCAGCATCAGGTTGACGAAGCAGCACATCAGGATGAACGGCAGGAAGATGATCGGCCCCGAGAGGTTCGCGCTCTCGATGAAGTTCGCCCCCGAGATGGCGAGGATCAGCCCGAGGTTCGTCCACTTGAAGAAGGCCACGAACTGGGCGGCGAAGAACACCAGCACCATGTAGAGCCCCATGGACGACATGGCCTTGGACATCCCGTCGATGACGTCCCGGTCGGTCCGCATGGTCCCGGCGATCCGGCCGTAGACCACCGCGGGGACAATGAAGAAGACGAAGATGAGCGCCACCACGCTCTTCAGGGCTGGGCGGATCTTCTCCACGAAGGTGGCGTCCACCGCCGCGCCGGGTGCGCGGAACGCGCCGCCCTCGGGCAGCACCAGGGCGAGCAGCACAGCGATCAGCCCGGCGAGCGTGATGCCCGCCCATCGGAGGGCTCGCTTCTCGCGGGCGTCGAGGGGCTGGAGCCCGTCCTGGCTCGCCTCCAGCGCCCCCTCCTCGGCGGCGGACTCGTCGTACTCCCCGAGCCACGGGGCCACGAGTCGCTCGGTGACCAGGGTGCCGAGGACGGTGATCATCAGCGTGCTGATGGCCATGAAGTACCAGTTGGCCGTGGCCAGGACCTCCTTGGAGCCGCCTGGCTCGTAGTCAGCCCCGCCGACGATGGCGGCGGCCTCGGTGGTGATGCCGGCCAGCAGCGGGTCCACCGTCCCGATGAACAGGTTCGCGCTGTAGCCGCCGCTCACGCCCGCGAAGGCGGCGGCGAGACCGACGAAGGGGTGCCGCCCGACCGAGTGGTAGATCACGGCCGCGAGGGGGATCAGGACCACGTAGCCCATCTCCGAGGCCGTGTTCGACAGGACCGCGGCGAGCACGATCGTGGGGGTCAGGAGCCGCCGCGGCGCCGCCAGCACCAGCGCACGGATGGCGGCAGAGAGCAGGCCAGACCGCTCGGCAACCCCGACTCCGAGCAGCGCGACGAGGACGGTACCCAGGGGGGCGAAGCTGGTGAAGTTGGTCACCAGCCCCATGGAGATCCGCCGCAGCCCCTCCGCGGACATCAGGCTCACGGCCCGGATCTCCTCGCCCTTGGTGTCCGGCCGGATGTCCTGCACGGAGAGGTCGAGCCACGAGGCCAGGCCGCTCAAGAGGACGATCCCCGCCGCGAAGATCGCGAACAGCGTCACGGGGTGGGGCAGCAGGTTCCCCAGCTTCTCCACGATGCTCAGGAAGGTGGCGAAGAGGCCGCGCCGCTTGGGCTCGGCGTCGGCGGGGCTCGAAGAGGTCGGGTCGCTCATGTGAAGAGTCTAGGAGCCGGTCGAGTTCTCTGGCCTCCTGGAGTGCAGGGCGCCAGACTCCTGGCATGTCAGAGAGCCGCTATCGCGCCGTGAAGGCGTACGAGAACCTTTCCTGGATCCACAGCCGGACCGCTCGTCCCATGCGGATCCTGGCCGAGTACCTCGAGCCCGAGGCCCGCTTCGAGGAGATGAAGATCGAGGATACGATCGTGGTCTTTGGCTCCGCGAGGCTCCTCCCGAAGGACGACGCGGAGAAAGGGCTCGCGGATGCGAAGTCCTCCGGCGGCGACGTGGCGAAGGCCGAGCGGGACCTGCGCATGTCCGCCTACTACGAGGCGGCGCGGGAGCTGTCCTTCAAGCTGACGGAGTGGGCCAAGGGTCTCGAGGAGGGCCGGCAGCGCTTTGTGATCTGCTCGGGAGGCGGCCCGGGGATCATGGAGGCGGCGAACCGCGGGGCCTCGGAGGCGGACGGGCTCAACATCGGGCTCAACATCAGCCTGCCGTTCGAGCAGAACGACAACCCGCACATCACCGAGGGCCTGTCGCTGGAGTTCCACTACTTCTTCATGCGCAAGTTCTGGTTCACCTACATGGCCAAGGCGATCGTCGTGATGCCGGGCGGGTTCGGGACCCTGGACGAGTTCATGGAGGTGGTGACCCTCGTCCAGACGCTCAAGATCAAGAAGGCCCTGCCGATCGTCCTGTTCGGCAAGGAGTTCTGGTCCAAGGTGATCAACTTCGAGACCCTGATCGAGTTCGGCACGATCTCCCCCGACGACGTCGACCTGTTCTTCCAGACGGACTCGGTGGACGAGGCGGTGGAGTACATCACCTCCAAATTGACCGAGGGCGGGCTGCCGGATCCGGGACCGCACCTGTGAGCCTGCGCCCCGCGGGAGGGGCGAATCCGGTGAGAGGTCTGTACGGCGGTTACGCCAGGACTCTGGGGTCCTACAATCCGGTCCATGCCTCTCCTCGAACTCCGTGACGTCCGCCGGATCTTTCGGTCCCCGGACGGCGACGATCAGCTGATCGTTGACGTGCCGTCCTTCAATGTGGACGCGGGACAGCAGGTCGCCATCGCCGGCACGAGCGGGTCCGGGAAGACCACCTTCCTGAACATCATCGCCGGGCTCTTGGCGCCCACCTCGGGTGAGGTCGTCTGGGACGGCGAGGTTGTCTCCAGCCTGGGTGAGGCGAAGCGGGACGCGTGGCGGGCGCGGGAGCTGGGTTACGTGTTCCAGACCTTCAACCTGCTCGGGGGGTACACCGCCCTGGAGAACGTCACCCTCGGGATGATGTTCGGTCCTGGACCGGACCGTGAGTTCGCGAGCTCCCTGCTGGAGCGGCTCGGGCTCTCGGATCGAATGGGGCACCGCCCCGCCCAGCTCTCCATCGGCCAGCAGCAGCGCGTGGCGCTGGCGCGCGCGCTCGCCAACCGCCCGCGGCTGGTCCTCGCCGACGAGCCGACCGGCAACCTGGACCCGCGCTACGCGCTGGAGGCGCTTGGGCTCCTGCGGGACCTCTGCCGTGAGCAGGGGGCGGCGCTCATCTGCGTCAGCCACGACCCGCGCGTGCTCGACGACTTTGGCGACGCCCTCGACTTCGCAACCCTCAACCGGGCCATGACCGAGGAGCCCCAGGGCTCGTGAGGTCACTCCTCTTCATCGTCGCGCGCTCGCTCCGCCAGCACCTGCTGTCGACCATCATCACCGTCGTCTCCGCGGGCCTCGCCAGCGGCCTCGTGATGAGCGTCTTCACGGTGTCCGAGCAGTCGCGCACGGCCTTCACGGGCGGGGACATCGGGTACGACGCGGTGCTGGGCGCCAAGGGCAGCCAGCTCCAGCTCGTGCTCAACACCGTCTTCCACCTGGAGACCTCGCCGGGGAACATCCCCTGGAGCCTCTACCAGGAGGTCAAGGGCCGGGGCGACGTGCGCTACGCGATCCCCTACGCCCTGGGCGACAACCTCTACGGCTACCGCATCGTCGGGACCACGCACGAGATCTTCGACGTGTTCGAGTTCCAGGACGGCGAGAAG
Source organism: uncultured bacterium (assembly GCA_905480285.1). Taxonomy (GTDB): domain Bacteria; phylum Planctomycetota; class UBA1135; order UBA1135; genus Saltatorellus. The sequence continues at coordinate 11,989 of CAJQPT010000245.1, read as the reverse complement.
TTCACCTTCCAGGGGAACGGAGAGCCCTTCGACGAGGGCTCGCAGACCGCGGTGCTCGGCAGCGTGGTGGCCGAGAAGCTGGGGCTGAAGCGTGGCGACACCTTCCGGCCCTACCACGGCCTCCAGTACATGCCGGGCTCGGCGCCGCACCAGGAGCTGTACACCATCACCGGCGTCCTCGAGCCCACCAACACCGCGAACGACGGCGTGATCTGGATCCCTATCGAGGGCATCTTCCGCATGGACGGGCACAAGCTCGCCGGCGGCACCGAGGAGGTCGAGCGCGGCGCCGCGATCCCGGACGAGTGGAAGGAGGTCTCGGCGGTGATGCTGAAGTACTCAAGCCCCATCCGCGGCAAGTTCATGCAGGACGAGATCCGGCGCGGGGACTCTGCGACGCTCGCGTGGCCCATCGCGTCCGTGCTCGGCACATTCTTCCTGAAGATCGGCTGGATCACCAAGGTGCTGCTCTACGTCGCCTACCTCGTGGTCGTGGTCGCCGGGTTTGGCCTCCTGGCGAGCATCTACAACACCATGAACGAGCGCCGTCGGGAGTTCGCGATCCTGCGCGCCCTCGGCGCCCGGAAGCGGACGGTCTTCTCGGCCATCGTGCTCGAGGCCAGCTCCATCGCCCTGCTCGGCAGCCTGGTGGGGTACCTCGTCTACGGCGGGATCTTGTACGGGTCCGCCATGATCATCCGCGAGCAGACCGGGGTGGTGCTTGACGTCACTTCGGTGCACCCTTCGCTCCTCTGGACGCCCCTGGGCATGGTCGCCGTTGGGGCGCTCGCAGGCGTGATTCCGGCCATCAAGGCCTATTCCACGGACGTGGCGCGGACCCTCGCGTAGTCTTGGCGCCACCCCCTCACAAGGACACTTTCATGCCCATTCAACCCACGCGCCTCGGCGCCTCGCTCCTCCTCGTCTCCTACGCGGCCCTCGTCTCCTGCGGAGGGTCCCACGACCATGACCATGATCATGATCACGGAGACGCCGAAGGCAACTCGCACGAAGGCCACGTTCACGTCGCCCCGCACGCCGACGAGGGCGGGATTCTCGTGGAGCTCGGGGATCACTTCGCCAACGCAGAGTTTGTCCTCGACCCCGAGGCCGGGCAGCTGACCATGTACACGTGGGGCGGGCACGCGGACAAGTCCGTCCGCTCCCCCTCCGAGTCCGTGGTCGTCTCCATCGACATGCACGGCGACGCGCCTCTGGAGCTTGAGCTCATGGCGCAGGCGAGCAAGCTGTCCGGTGAGACGGTGGGGGACTCCTCCCACTTCGTGGCCAAGGACGAGACGCTGGTCGGGGCCCATCACTTCCACGGGTTGATCCGCGCCGTCACCGTGCTCGGGACGGAGTTCACGAACGTCAAGTTCGACTACGACCTGCCCGCTGCGGGTGAGGGCGGCGACCACGACGGGGGCGATCATGATCATGACGGCGAGGACCACGATCACGACCACGAAGGCGAGGGCCATGATCACGACGGTGAGGACCATGACCACGACCACGACCACGACGGAGAGGGAGAGGGTGAGGAGGGCTGAGTCGCGCCCGAGCCTCCGGTCCGCGATCGCGCTCTGCCTGGGGGCCGCGCTGCTCTCCGGGGGCTGCGGCGGGCCCGAGGCCTCCCCGGTGGACGGCACCGCAGAGCCTTTGGCCTCCGCGGCCTCGGACGAGGTCATGGGGCGTTCCTTCACGGACACCTCCGAGGCGGTGGCCGAGGAGATGAGCACGGCGGAGGCGAGCGTGCGGGCGCGCGCCGCCGCCCGGTCGATGACCGGCATCGAGGGGCTCGCGGGCTCGGTGGATCCGGCCATGCTCACCCCCGAGGCCCTGGCGGCGAACCCGCTGCGCATCGGGACCGTGAAGAGCGAGCCCTTCGAGCTCGCCGAGGGGGCCGACCCCCTCGATCCGGCGTCCTATGACTGGGTCAAGGACGACGAGGGGCACTGGATCATCGGCTACGGCGACCTCTCTCTCGCGGAGGCGGACAAGGAGCTGCTGCTGGACGCCCTGGTCTATCCCGAGGAGTACGAGGGGGAGGACATTCGCTTCCCGGATCGGATCCGCGCGCTGGACGGCGAGGAGGTGGCCCTCACGGGCTACATGATCCCACTGCGCTGGGACCAGAACAAGGTGCCGCACTTCATGCTGGTGCGGGACCTCTTGCAGTGCTGCTTCGGCGGCGCGCCCGAGCCGGACGAGTGGGTGGATGTGGACATGGCGCCCGAGGGCACGACCTACTGGGCCTACGTCCCGGTCGTGGTGCGCGGCACCTTCACGCTGGCGGGACAGAGCGACGAGGCGGGCTACGCCACAGGCGCCTTCGCCATCAAGGCCACCGACGCCCACGAAGAGTGAGCGACCACGACGGTCGACGCTTCGACCTGGTGCTCTTCGGTGCCACCGGGTTCACGGGACAGCGAGCGGCTCGCCGGCTGGCGGAGGTCCGACCGGACGGACTCACGGTCGCCCTCGCAGGACGGCGCGAAGGGCCCCTGCGTGAGCTCGCCGGAGAGCTCGGCATGGACATGGTGGTGGCGGACGTGGGCGACCGGGCCTCGGTGGAGGACATGGCGCGCTCGACCCGGGTGCTGCTCTCCACCGCTGGGCCCTTCGCCATCCACGGCGACCCGGTGGTGGACGCGTGCGCCGCGGCATCCACGCACTACGCAGACCTGACCGGTGAGGTGCCCTGGATGCGCCGGATCATCGAGCGCCACCACGCGGCGGCGACCGGGAGCGGCGCGCTGCTGGTGCCGGCCTCCGGCTTCGACTCCGCGCCCGCCGACCTGGCCGTCTACCTGGCGTCGGCCTACGCCGCCGAGCAGGGGCTCCACCTCGAGTCCGGCCGCACCGTCTACCGCCTCCGCGGTGGGCTCAACGGCGGGACCCTCGCGTCGGTGCTCCACATCTTCGAGTCCGCGACGCCGAGGGAGCTCGCGGACCCGTTCGCGCTGATCCCGGGTCACGTGTCCACCGGGGAGGAGCGCCGCCTCCAGAGGGACCCCCAGTGGCCCGAGTTTGATGGGGTGGGGGGCCGGTGGGTGGTGCCGTTCTTCATGGGGCCCATCAATCGACGGGTCGTTCAGCGCTCCGCTCACCTGCGCGCCGAGCGCGGGGCGCCCATGTCGCTGGGTGAGGGCTTCCGCTACGACGAGTTCCAATCGGTCTCGAGCGGCCGGGGCTGGCTGGCCGCGAGGACCACGACCCTCACGCTTGGGGCAGGTCAGATGCTGCTCTCCACCGCCGCCGGGCGAGCGCTCTTCAGGCGCTTCGGCCCCTCGCCCGGGGAGGGACCCTCGGAGCGCGTGCTCTCGGGGGGCGTCACCCGCTCGACCACCCACTTCGCGCTCTCGGACGGGCGGACCATCGAGGTCCGACAGGACATGCGGGGCGACCCGGGGAACGCGGCCACCGTTCGGATCCTGGTGGAGACAGGGTTGGCCCTCGTGCAGCGACCGCTGGTGGCCGGGGAGGGCGGTGTCCTGACGCCGACGACGGCCCTCGGTGATGAGCTCGTGCGGCGCCTCCGCGCCACGGGCGAGCACTCGCTCGACGTCCTCGAGAGCTGAGCCTAAGAGCCGAGCCCAAGAGCCGAGCCCAAGAGCCGAGCCCGAGAGCGGAGACTCCGGAGAGGCGCGGGGCCGAGCGTCGAGTGGGCGGCTCAGCGGGGCGCGACCGGCCCGCCGATGGACGCGAACGCTCCGCGCACCCTTTGCGCAAGCTCCCGGGTTCGGGGGTCGCTGGCGTCCAGCACATCGTCGGTCGGGATCGACGCGGCCATCGCGGCGCCCAGGGTGGAGAGGGCGGCGGGGCGCAGGTCAGGCGCGGGCCGCTCATCCTTGGAGAGGATGAGCTGCTGCAGGCGGGCGTCGGGTTGGCCCACGCGGGGCATGCGGAAGCTCTCCATGTCGCAGCCCGGGCGGCCCCAGTAGACCTTGCCGGGGTTAGCCTCCTGGGCCGTGTCTGCGGCTGCCATCAGGCGCCGCGTTGTGCCCTCGGGGAGCTTGACCCGGGCGGGGTTGCCGTAGCCGATGATGAGCTGGTCGTCGTCGGTCCAACGCAGGTAGTAATCACCGCGCCGGCAGGACTTCAGCAGCAGCCCGAGCCGGGCGCCCTCGACGGGGCCGCCGACCCGTGCGATGGCGGGGACCGTCCGGGGGACAAGCGCTCGAGTCGCGTCGGGGAGCTTGGCCTCGGAGGCGCGGGCGCGGGTGAGCAGGCGCTCCTTGAGCGATCCGAGGGCCGCCTGGTTGGTCTCCGTGGTGGGGGGGAGGTACGCCTCGAAGCCGGCGAGCTCGATGTCCAGGGCCTGGAGCGCGTTGGCGGCCGCGTAGCGGGCGGCCTCGCCCGTCGGGAGGTCAAAGTAGGTGTCGGTGCGCTGCAGGTCCTCGAGCAGCCACAGGAGCGCGCGGCTGTGGCCGCGGCCGTCGAGGAGGACAGCGGCTCTCCGACGGACCACGTCGTTCTCGTCAGTCAGGCGCGCGACGGCGAGCGGCTCGAAGGGGACCGCTCGCGCTGCATCGCCATCGCTCGACAAGAGCGCGAGCGCGTCCAGGGTGGCGAGGCGGACGGGCGCGATGGGATCCTCGAGGAAGCCCTGGAGGCGGCCCCACTCCGCAGGCAGCGGGCGGTGAGCCAGGGAGCGCGAGACCGCCGGTCGCCAGGGGAACTCCGCGTCCTCCATCGCCGGCCAGAGGAGCGCGCGAAAGCGCGGGTCATCGAAGCGGCCAAGGACCTCGATGAGGCTCGGGCCGAGCAGAGCCAACTCCCCGAGGGAGGTGCCCGCCATGGCGAGCAGGCGATCGGCCGCCGGCTTGCCGATCCGGGCCAGGCGCTCTGCGGCCTGGGGGCGGATGACGGCGGAGCCCGACTGGGCGTGGACGATGAGCCGGTCGATCTGCTCGGGCGTGTACTGGCGCGCGGGGGTCTCCTGGGCCTGCGCGGAGACGGACGGGCACAGGGCGAGGGCCGCGACGGCGGCGAGGCGGACGAGTCGGTTCATGGCGCGCGGGCGGCTCCCGCTCAGGGGAGCTGGTCGGTGGAGAGGCGGTAGACGCTCGTGATGAAGCCGTCCTCCTCCACCTCGCCGCAGCTGAAGGTTCCCACCAGCGTGATCCGGCCGGGGATGAAGCGCGTGACGTCGTCGTCGAGGGTCACCTGGACGAAGTGGTTGACCTTCGACTTGCCGCACTCGCAGGACTCGGGGACGAGCTCGAACTCTCCCAGCCCCTCGAGGGTCCCGATGGCCATGTAGCCCCAGAGGCTGATCTTCTTGCCGTCCAGCTCCTGGACCCACTCGGGCAGGGACCGGCCCTTCCGGTAACGCGCATTCTTGAGGCGGAGGATGGAGACCTCGACGACCTCGTTGCTTGGGGCTTCGCCGCGCTCCATCGCAGCCTGGACCTGACCTCCCACCTTCCATGAGCGATCAAGAAGGACGCCTGGCGCGGCGATGACGCCACCGATCAGGAGGAGCAGGACGAGGAACGGCATGCCCAGATGATAAGACGTTTCGGCTGGCGGTTCCTCCCCTCTCACCCCCCTGGAGGGCGAGAGTGCTTCCATGTGACCCTGATTGAGGGGCCGCTTGAAGGGCCCCTTGCCAGGAGCCGCTCTCAGAGCGCGCTCTCAGGGTCCGTGCTCCCGGACCCTTCACCGGGCTCCTGGTGCCCGAGCGGGGCGCTACCGCGAGCCGATCAGCGTTTGGATCTCGGACTCGAAGCGTGCCACAAGGGCCTCGTATCGCTGTCCGGTGGCCGGGCCACTGAAGCCCGTGTGGACCGCTGCGGGGCGCCGACCTCGTTCCAGGAAGACGGTCGTGGGATAGGCACGGACGCGGTCAAGGATGGGCAGGGCTTCGCTGGCGAGTGCCTTCGAGGCGCTGCCCCCGATGAGGACCGGATACTCGATCCCGTGATGGTCGATGTAACCGCGGACGGCCTCTCGGTGCTTCACGGGATCCGAACCCAGCTCGAAGGCCACTCCCACGATGCGGAGGTCTGGGTACCGGCGCTGCAGCTCCACGAGCGTCGCTGTCAGGTCGTTGCAGTTCGGACACCATGTGCCGAACACCACCAAGAGCCCGGCCGACTCGGCGGGCAAGAGCTCGCCGAGGGTCCTGCGCTCGCCCTCCACGTCCGGGAAGGTCAGCGCTTCGAGGTCCTCACCCTCGGCCCAGCGGGTCAGCGTGAAGTCGTCGGGGAGCTTCGCTCCTTCGTCGCGAGTCGCCGTCCAGGTCGTGTGGAAGGAGTCCCGTGACCAGAAGTCTCCGGAGAGGTCGCCCGCGTCGTTCAGGCTGGCCTCGAAGAGGAACGCGTGGGCGCCGTCGAAGCACGCGAGGCGCAGGGCCGCTCCATCGAACCAACCGCTGAGGTAGCGATAGTCACCGAGGGTCGTGAGGAAGGTCCCGGACGCGCGCCCTGTGGCCTCGACTTGGAAGAGGCCGATGGCGTCATCCTCATCCCCTTCAAAGCGGACGCGCCACGTCCCAGAGAGGCGGCCGGGCGTGGTGGCGTCCGGGAGGGCGGGTGGCCGCGCGTCCGTACCAGCCACCGCCGCGAAGGGCAGCAGCGGCACGGGGCCTTCGCCGACGTCCCGTTCCCAGTATCCCGTGAGGCCGCGCCCGTCCGGGTCAGGCGTCGCGACCACCGCCGAGCGATAGGGGGGCAGCTCGAATCGAACCTGCTCGCCGGCCTCCTCGAGCAGGCCGGCAGGTTGGCGCTCTGCTCCGTTCACGAGTACGGCGCGCAGGCCCCCCTCGGACTCCTCCAGGTCGAGCCCGAAGGTGATCGCTCCGCCCGGACTGGCGAGCGTCGCCCGCCAGGCGCCGGGGGCCAACGGGCGGGTCGACGGGCTCGGCTCCGGAGGGTCTCCACAGCCGTGGAGGGCGCCCAGGGCGGCGATGGCGCCCACCCAGAGCGTCGCTGGACCGACCCGCGCGGAGGGCCGGGAAGGACCGAGGCAGGGCGCCTGGGAGGCCCTGGAGGAGGGAGCGAGCGACCACGATGTGTCGTCGGGATGGAGACGCGTCATCCGATGAGCGTATCGGCTTGAGGATTGTCCCGTTCCTGCCGATAGCCGCTCGTGGACCCAAAGGCCGGCGATCCCCGCTGGAACACAACCCTAAGAAGACATGGCCTGGATTGACGCGCTGTTCAAACGAATGGTCGAGGTGGGCGCCTCTGACCTTCACATGACCTCCAACACGAAGCCGCAGTTTCGGCTGCACGGCGACATCGTGCCGGTGAAGGAGTGTGACGCCATTCCGCCGGATCAGATGCAGCTGATCTTCAAGGAGATCTGCATCCCGTCCGTGTGGGAGACCTATGAGGCGACCTTCGACGCGGACTTCGCCTACGAGATCCCGGGTCTCGCTCGCTTCCGCGGCAACCTCTTTGTGGACAGTCGAGGCCCGGCGGCCACCTTTCGGGTCATCCCAGAGGAGCTCTTGACCTTCGAGGAGCTGAATCTCCCCGATGTCGCCAGGGACTTCTGCATGCTCTCCAAGGGGCTCGTGCTGGTAACGGGTCCGACAGGGAGCGGCAAGTCGACGACGCTCGCTGCGATGATCGACTTCATCAACAAGAATCGACCTGACCACATCATCACGATCGAGGACCCGATCGAGTTCGTGCACCAGGACCAGCGGTGCCTGATCAACCAGCGCGAGGTGAAGCAGCACACCGCTTCCTTCAAGCGCGCCCTCAAGGCCGCCCTGCGCGAGGACCCGGACATCGTCCTCGTCGGCGAGCTCCGGGACCTCGAGACCATCGAGATCGCCATCGAGACCGCAGAGACCGGTCACCTGGTCTTCGGCACGCTGCACACCACCACCGCGCCGTCGACCGTGGACCGGATCATCGATCAGTTCCCTGCCGACCGCCAAGCGCAGATCCGAACGATGCTCTCCTCGTCGCTCAAGGGGGTCGTGGCGCAGACCCTCTGCAAGAGGCAGGCGGGCGGCCGGGTGGCGGCCCTCGAGGTGCTCGCCGTGAACAGCGCGGTCAGCTCCCTGATTCGCGAGGGCAAGACTCACCAGATCATGAGCGTGATGCAGATGGGTGGAAAGTCCGGGATGGTCCTCCTGAACGACGCCCTCACGAAGCTGGTCGTTAGCGGCGAGGTCACGCCCGAGGAGGCGTACTCCAAGTCGATCCAGAAGGACGGCTTCGTGGACAGCCTTCAGGCCGCGGGCGTGCACTGGCAGCCCGGGGTCGTCGGACAGCCTGTGATGCCCGCCAGCCCGCTCCCGGCGGCGCCGATGGACATGCCCGCAGACATGACCCCCGAGCACGGAGAGGCTTACTCAGCCGCCCCCGGCCCCGCATCCGCTCCCCCTCCCGCACCCGCGCTCGGCTTGCAGCCGAGCCCCGAGCCTGCGTTGCCCAATGACGGGCCCACCCAGGAGGTCGGCGGCGAGCAGCAGCCCCTCGAGGACCCCTTCGAGCAATACAAGCGGCAGCGCGGCTAGCCGGGGTCGCCATGCCGCCAGGCTAGACCTCTACGGGCGCGCCCCGCGACCTCCTCGAGGGGGGCGCGGGGCGCGTTCAATCCTGGGCTCGCCGGGCAGGGACCCGCCGGGCAGGGGTCTGGCTCGCAGGGAGATGGATCAGCGGCTGCTCGTGCGGAACCGCATCTTGCCCGCCTCCATGACCATGTCCCCTGAGGTGGTGCCCTCGAAGTAGCGGCGGCCGAGCTCCACCACGCGGTCAGAGGCCAGCGCCATGCGCGCGAACATCGCGTTGATGCTGTTGTCGATGTCGGAGCCCGGATCGGCGAGGGTGATCTCGCCGAACATCGAGCCCATCATCTTCAGGGAGCTCGCCATGGACTCCAGGACCTTGCCGGTCTTCTGGACGTTCACAGCGGCCCCGGAGAGCTGCGTGAGCGCCGCGGCCACCTTCTTGTCCGCCCCGAACGACGAGGCGCGCTCGGTGCCGATGCCCGCGACGTAGTCGCTCAACTGCGCGGGGTTGCTAGAGAAGATCAGTCGGCCGGCGCCAAGAGCAATCTTCATGGAGCCCATCCCCATGTCCGGGTCGAGCGTCCAGGTCTCGAAGGAGCCGGTCTCGCCGCCCTCCATGCTGCCGGACTCGACCATCTCACCCATCCCGCTCATATCGAGCGCGAACTCGATGGCCTCGAGCAGGACCTCGGTGTCCTCGACGAAGGCGATCATGGTGACGTCATCGCCCGCGAGGTTGCCGGCCATGGCGAGGTCCATGAGGCTGGGCTCGGTGCTCGCGGCGTCGTCCTCGGACTTGACTGCCGAGAAGGTGAGGAACTGCCCGGTCATGTTGCCGAGGATGTCCTCGATGAGGTCGATCCCCGACATCTCGGTGACCCCTCCGATCATGCCCATGACCTGCTCGTAGCCCTCCTCGGAGTCGGCCTTCACGAGGTCCATGGCCCAGTCGAAGATGCCCTCGAGGTCCAGGGACATGGCGGAGGCCGTGTGGGCGTTCGCGGGCACGCTGCGGAAGGTCGAGAGGTCGGCGCTGCCGAAGTTCGCGAAGAGGCCGGCGAGGTCGGACTCCTCGAGGTAGGGGAGGACGACCGCGGAGTCGATCTTCTCGCCGCTCCCGAGGGAGGCGTAGCCGTACATCCAGTTGGTACCGCCGACCATCATCTCGAACATCTGCTCCTCGATCGGGCTGTTGAAGCCCTCGGCCCGCGCCGAATCCCAGATGGGCCCGAGGTTGACGGCCATCTCGACGGCGCACTCGCGCCGCTCGACCGCCACGCCGGGGACGCCGAAGGGCCCGCCGGGGCGCTCGGCCCCGCCGGAGAGGCACTTGGCCGCGAGCTCTCTCGCCGCGGCCTCACCGGACTCGGACTCGATCCCCACCACCAGGTTGCCGGTGGTGGCGAAGGCGCGCGCCATGCGGCCCTCGGCGGCCGGGGTGACCCTCGCGATCAGCGACGGCGAGAGCTGGAGCGTCGAGGCGGACTCGCCGACGAACATCTCTTCGATCATCGCGGCCACCTTCGGTCCGCCCTGGGCGACGACCCCGATCGTCATGTCCTCACCCGTCTCAGGGGCCGCCGTCGCGAAGGCCACGAGCCCGGCGGCGTCCGACATGGCCTCGATGGCCTGCTGGCGGAGCCCCTTCAGCTCGTCGAGCATGCGCACGCTCCCCTCGTCCTCGCCCATGAAGAGCGCGGCGATGGACTCCCACTCCGGGTCGAGCATGAAGCCGACCATGGCGTTGGTCTCACGTGCCGCGATGATCGCGCGGGGGTCCGGGACGTGGACGGCGATCAGGGCGTCCTCGGGGATGGCCGCGAGGAGGTCGGATGTCGCAGGCTGGGGGCTCCCGCCGGCGGAGAGGAGCAGGGGAAGCGCAAGAGGAGTGAGGGCGAGCATGATCGAGGGGTGGATTGGGTGCCTTGTGAAACCTTTCAGCGTCCGTACGAGCGGAGCGCCCGTCTATTCACGGGCTCTGCCTAAAATAGGCACTCCGCGAACTGCCGTCTCCCGTCCACCCCCGATCTCCATGCTCCTCACGATCCTGCTCCTCAGCGCGGCCACCTCCAGCCTCCAGGCTCCCGTGGAGGCTCCCGTGGAGGCTCCCGCCCAGGCCTCCGAGAAGAGGATCACCCTGGAACAGACGAGCCGGAGGCCGGGCAGCGAGCCGATCAACCTCTCTCCCTCGCTCCCGCGCGCCCGTTGGGCCTGGGACGGCGAGCACGTGGAGGTGGGGCGAGGCGAGAATGCCCTCTGGTTGGATGTTCGGACCGGTGAGATGGGCAAGCCCGCAGGCCAGCCGGTGGCGGAGGGGAGCCAGGAGGCCGCTCCGCTCGCAGGCCTCGCGGAGCTGATTCAGGCCCAGGGGGGCCGATCGGAGAAGGAGGCTCAGCGCATCGCCAGGGGCCTCGAGAAGCGCCCGGAGCAGCTCTCGGACGACGGCGCGGCGCGCATGGCGTACCTGAACGAGGAGCTGTGGTTCCACCGGGTTGGTGAGGCGCCCAGGGTCCTCGCCCGCGGCGTAGACGGGGAGATTCGTTACGACCGCATGTCCGCCGACGGAAAGGCGCTCGCCTTCGTCCGTGGGAACGACCTCTACATGGTGAACACCGCGACCGGGGACGTCGCTCCGGTGACCAGCGACGGCGGACCCGACCAGTTCAACGGCATCCTCGACTGGGTCTATCAGGAGGAGATCTACGGCCGCGGCAACTTCCTCGGGCACTTCTGGTCCCCCGACTCCGAGCACCTCGCGTTCCTGGCCCTCGACGAGAGCCCCGTCTACGAGTTCACGGTGGTGGACCACATCGAGGACTCGACCTTCCGGGTCAAGTCGGAGGTCACCAACTACCCGAAGGTCGGTGACCCGAACCCTATCGTCAGAGTGGGGATCACCGACGCGGACACCGCGGCCACGGCCTGGGTCGATCTCTCGGCCTACGACGGGCAGGAGATCCTCGTGGTGCGGGTGGGCTGGACGCCGGATGGCGGGCGCTGCCTCGTCTACGTCCAGGACCGCATCCAGACCTGGATGGACCTCCTGAGCGTCGACCCGGAGACGGGCAAGGGAGAGGTGCTCATCCGCGAGGAATCCTCCACCTGGACCGAGCGCCCGGAGCCTCCGATCTGGCTGGGCGATGGCACGTTCCTCTGGCAGAGCCACCGGACGGGCACGGACCACCTCTACCGCTATCGGCTCGACGGCGAGCTGCTGGGCGCGGTCACCTCTGGGGATTGGAACCTCCGGGGCGTCGAGCACGTGGACGCCCCGGAGGGTGACTCTCCGGGTCACGTCTGGTTCCAGTCCACCGCGGACGGGGACATCAACTCGAACCTCTATCGGGTCGCCCTCGACGGGACCGGGCTGGTCCGCCTCACGTCGGATGAGGGGTCCCACTCGGTCTCCTTCAACGAGGCGCGGACCTACTTCATTGACCGCTTCTCCAGCCTCACCAACCCCGGCGTGGTCCGGGTCTGCGACGCGGAGGGGATCATCGTCAAGGAGCTCGG
>CAJQPT010000244.1 GCA_905480285.1 uncultured bacterium | reverse complement strand
CGTGCCCACCTGGTTGGTATCGAAGGTGGCGCGGAGGCATGTCACCGTGGCTCTCTCGGGCGACGGCGGCGATGAGATCTTCGGTGGCTATCGCCGGTATGTCCACGACGTCGCGGAGAACCGGATCCGGCGAGCAGCCGGCCCCGCGGGTCGCCGGGCGATGGGGGCCCTCGGTCGGCTCTATCCCAAGCTGGACTGGGCGCCGCGCATGTTCCGGGCGAAGACCTTCCTGACCAACACGGCGGACGACCCTGCGCGGGCTTACTGGCGCAGCGTCTCGCACATGGAGCGAGGCGCAGCGGCGGCCCTGCTCGCGCCCGACCTGCGGCGCGCCCTCGAGGATCACGACCCGTTCGACGCGTTCGAGGCGCACTACGCGCGTCCGGAGATCGAGTGCCCCCTCTATCGAGCGCAGTACGCGGACTTCCATACCTGGCTGCCAGACCGGATCCTCGCCAAGGTCGACCGGGCCTCCATGGCGGTCTCCCTCGAGGTGCGGGTTCCCCTCCTCGATCACCGCTTCGTGGAGCGCTTCGCTCACTCACCGGTGTCCTCGAAGGTCCAGGGCGGACGTGGCAAGCACGTACTGCGAGAGTCGCTCCGTGGACAGATCGCCGACGGGGTCCTCGACGGTGCGAAGAGGGGCTTTGATACCCCCCTCGCGGGATGGATCCGGGGCCCGCTGGCTGAGGCGACCCGGGATGCGGTCGAGAGCCTCCCGGAGGACTGGTTCGACCGGGGGCGGCTGAGGTCCACGCTCGACGCGCACATGTCTGGTGGCGTGAATCACGATCGGCTCCTCTGGAGCTTGCTCGTGCTCGACGCCTGGAGGCAACGTCACAGCGTCTCCCGGATCGGAGCGTGACACCCATGCGCATCGGTGTCCTCACGAGCCTCTATCCGTGCCCAGAGCGCCCCTTCGAGGGGATCTTCGCCGAGCGCAAGTGGCTCGGGCTTCGGTCGCGGGGCCACGACGTGACGGTCGTGCACCCTGTCCCCTGGGGCCCGCGCTGGGCAGCGCCCGTTCTCGGGGAGGCTCGCGCCTACCTCGCGCGGATTCCGCGGAGTGAGGATCGCGGAGGGATCCGGGTCAAGAGGCCGCGCTTTGCTCACCTGCCCGGGCGCAGCGGAGGCAACGCCGGCCGGTTCGCCGCGGCGGGCCTGCGGGCGCTCCTTGGGCCCGGCGCCGAGCGACCTGACGCGGTGGTGTGCGACTACGCCTGGCCTGCCGCGGTCGCAGCGGCGGCTCTTCAGCGGCGCGGCATTCCCGTGCTGATCAATGGACGGGGAAGCGACGTCCTCCAGGTTCGCGAGGTGCGCTCGCTCGAGCCGCAGCTCACGAGCGGGCTTCGATGGGCGGACGGGTACACGGCGGTGAGTCAGGACCTCCTCGACGCCATGGTGGCGATGGGAGGGAGCAAGGCGGTGCAGGCCCTCACGCCCAACGGGGTCAACGACCAGCAGTTCGCTCCCGGCAACCGCCAAGAGGCGCGAGCGCGCCTCGGGCAGCCCGAGGCGGGGGACCTGGTGCTCTGTGTCGGGCACCTGATCGAGCGCAAGGACCCGCTGCTCGCCTTGCGGGCGTTCGCGGCGGGCGCCGGGGCTGGGGCTCGGCTGGTGTTTGTCGGCCGCGGCCCACTCTCGGATGAAGTCTCGAGGGCCGCCGCAGCGCTCGGGCTGGAGTCCAGGGTGAGCCTCCTCGGTGAGCGCCCACCCGAGGAACTCGTGGACTGGTATCGCGCGGCCAACCTCTTGCTGCTCACGAGCCGCCGGGAGGGGCGACCCAACGTGGTGCTCGAGGCCCTGAGCGCCGGTTGCCCGGTGCTGGCGACGAGCGCAGGTGGGACGGGCGAGCTGATCTCCGATCCGCGCATGCTGGCCTCGACCCGGGACCCGGAGCAGCTCGGGAAGATGCTGCGGGAGCTCCTCGACACTCCCCCTGACGCGCTCTCACTGCGGAGCACGGTGGGGCACCTCTCATGGGCAGCCAGTATCGATTCGCTCGAGGGCGTGCTGGAGACCGTGGTTCGCGCGTGAGACCGCGGAGTCCCCGATCGGACTTCCGATGGGGCTTGCTCTTGGCCCGGTCCGTACGATGATCCCACCATGCCCGGCGCACCCCGACACGCTCTCTCCTTCGACGTAGAGGAGTTCTTCCAGGTCGCGAACCTGAAGGCTGCCTTTCCGAAGGAAAGCTGGGACAGCGTGCCCTCCCGCATCGACATCGCGATGGATCTGCTCCTCGATCTCCTGGAGCGGCGGGGCGCACGGGCGACCATGTTCTTCCTCGGGTGGGTCGCTGTACGGCGGCCGGACCTGGTGCGCAGGTGCCATGAGGCCGGGCACGAGATTGCGAGCCACGGGTGGGAGCACGAGTTCCTTTGGGACCTCGAAGGCGAGGATGGCTTCCGCGATCACCTGCGCAAGACAGAGGAAGCCCTCGAGGCGGCGGGGGTGCCGCGCCCGGTGGGCTTTCGCGCGTCCACCTTCACGCTCACGCGGGAGACCTGGTGGGCCTTCGACGTGCTTGCTGAGCGGGGGTACCTCTATGACTCGAGCGTTCACCCCGTTCGACACCCGACGTATGGCGTCCCTGACTTCGAGCCCGGGATCTCTACCGTTGAGACCAAGCGCGGGTCTATCGTGGAGTTCCCGGTGACTACCTTCCCGTTCGCGGGGAAGAACCTGCCCATAGGAGGCGGTGGGTACTTCCGCCTTCTCCCTGGAGCGGTCCATCGGGCGGCGATCGCGAAGGTGACCCGTATGGGGCGCCCCGTGGCGATCTACCTCCACCCCTGGGAATTCGATCCGGGGCAACCGCGAATCGCGGCTCCCCCGCTCAAGAAGTTTCGCCACTACGTGGGCCTCAGTCGAAGCCTCGACCGGCTGGATCGTCTCCTTCAGACGTGGAGCTTCGGCACCATGCGCGAGGTCCTCGAAGGCGCGGATGCGCTCGGCTCATGAGGGCCCTTGGCTCTGGCGGCCAGCCCTTCGGTCTGCAGAGGTCCGGTGCTTCGCTCAGGGGGTTCCTGCTTCCTGCATGGCGCGCGTATGCAGGCCTCTCAGGGCGGTCATGACGGGCTCGCGGTAGGGCAGGCGCTCGGCATCGCTCGCCAGAGTCTCCTGGACCTTCGCGATCTCCAAGGCGTCTTCCGGGGTCCCCCGGCGCCTTAGCATCCTGAGGTAGAGCTCCCCCAGGACCACCGGGTCGACGTCGGTCGCGGCGCGCTTGCGGCCTTGCCAGAGGTTGGCCAGCCGTTTGACGATCTCGGAGAGGGGGGGCCTGTACATCCGAGCCTGCGCGAGTGAGCGGAGATAGAGCGAGCGCGCGCCGCCGCCCCCCTGGGCGCGATCTGCGATCGCAAGGACTCGGAAGACGTCCCTTACGCCGTCTCCGCGCTCGATCATGATCTCGGCCAGTGAGTAACCCATGGCCCCATTCGGGTCGATGGCCAAGAGCGCCTCGTAGATAGCCGCGGCGGCCTCGTCGTCCTCCATCTCCTCGGCGATCCTCGCCCGGAGGTTCCAGAGCTCCAGGTTGCCGGGCTCGTGGATGAGGTCGCGCTCGACGAGCTTCCGCGCAAGATCCACGCGGACGTCGATGAGGAGCTCAACCCAGCGTCGCGTGCTGCCCCGCCGCAGCGCCTCAAGGGGGCGCCTTGCCGACAGCTTATAGAGCTGATCCAGCGCTCCCTCGGCCCACTCTCCCCAGCTCCGCCGGGGCAGGCCTGAGAGCTCGAGTCGAGCCAGGGTCACCATGGGGTCAAGCGGATATCGTTCGCTGAGACGCGTCAGCATCTCCATGGCGCGCTCCCTTCCGATGGCGCCCCGTTGTTGGGCGCCGTTGGTCTGCGCTTGGACGGCGTAACGGATCGAGAAGAGGAGCGAGTCCACCACCACCGTCTGGAAGATCCCTGGGTCGCCCATCGCAGCGTCGAACAGGAAGTTGGCCGCGAAGGACGGCTGGTTCGCCCGGATCATCAGGATGCCGAGGATCAGTCGGGCCTCCGTCGTCGAGCTGCCGGCGTCCTTGAGGACGGTCTGGAGCGTCCGGATCGCCGAGGCGTTGTCATTCCTCCGAGCGAGGTCGCTGGCTTCGGCCAAGGCGACCACGACAGGGTCGTCGATGAGCTCTGCGCCCAGACTGACGAGGCGCATGCGCCTCGCGCGAACCACCTCGGGGTGCATGGGCTCCGCGGGGTGCGCCGACTCAGCAAGCTGAACGGACCACTCATGTCCGGGACCGAATTGACGATGCTTCTCCACCAATCGCTCCACGAGGTTAGCCCTCGCGGGTCTGTTTCCGCTGGCCTCCAGGGCCACGGCCTTGAGGTAGCTGGTCCAGATGTCAGAGCCGGACTCGATGCGAATCTTCTCGAGGATCGGGAGGAGCCAACCG
>CAJQPT010000243.1 GCA_905480285.1 uncultured bacterium | reverse complement strand
GGCACAGCATCGACGACTGGGTCGCGCGCTTGCAGATGGAGGTCCAGCGGGCGCCGGAGGAGCGGGTGGTCAAGCCGATGTTCGCGGCCTGGCTCCTCAGCGCCCAACGCCAGGACATCCACCTCAAGCCCTTCCTGCCGCCCTTCACGGACGCGCTCTCCAACGACAACCGTGAGGCCCTCAACCTCATCGCGCGCTACCGGATCGCCCTCTACAAGGCGGAGCTCGACCCTGAGGTGCTCGCCAGTGCCTGGGAGGCCAACCTCGCCGTTCTCGCGCCGGGGGAGCTGAAGGACAACCTGAAAGGGGAGGCCCTCAAGCGCGCCGTTCAGTACGCGGGCGTCGTGGGCGGGGAGAAGGGCTCCGAGTGGATCCGGGAGACGTTCACCGACCGGCCGGACCGCGGCATGGAGGTGCTCGCCACCATCGGCGCCGAGGCCTCCAAGGGGATGGTGCAGCGCTCGACGCGTCCCCAGGACCGCCTCGCGGACCTGAAGCTCATGCGCGAG
Source organism: uncultured bacterium (assembly GCA_905480285.1). Taxonomy (GTDB): domain Bacteria; phylum Planctomycetota; class UBA1135; order UBA1135; genus Saltatorellus. The sequence continues at coordinate 2,076 of CAJQPT010000243.1, read as the reverse complement.
TCGGTGGACGCTCTGCTCGAGGTCGCCCCCGAGCGCGCGGGGGAGTGGCGGCCCACGCTGGTCCTGCTCTCCGACGCGTGGCTCCGTGAGGCGGCGTACTCCTACGAGAACTCCGAGCAGTCCTCCATGGGCCCGATCACCCGCCGGGACGCCTTCGGCAACATCTACTGGGAGGACAACAGCTACCGCTACAACAACTACAACCGCCCGGTGAACCCCATCGAGCCGGACGACCTGCTCGCGGTCCGCCCGGACGGCGGCTGGCGCGACGCGCTGCCGGAGAGCCTTCGGCCCAAGGTGGATCAGACCATCGCGGAGCTCTACCTGAAGGTCGGCGAGGAGAAGCTCGCCTTCCCGTTCATCCGTGACCTGGCGGCCTCGAACCCGAAGAAGGCCAACGAGCTCGCCCGCTCGTTCATGGACGTCTGGATCCAGAACAACGACCCGAACGCGAGCCGCAATCGGTCGAACATCTACAACTACTCCTACGGCTTCAATCAGCGCGCGAGCGGCATCCCGCTGACCCGGAGCAAGCAGGAGCGGAACCTCGAGGACCTCTCCGAGTGGGTGGCGCGGCTGCGCGCAGTGGAGGGCGTCGAGGTGGACTCTAAGCTCCTGGTTCGCGCCTTCATCCAGAGCCACAGCGCGGCCGAGATCTACCGCGTCGAGGTGATGGAGAGGGTCTTTGGCGACCTCGAGACCCTCGACCCCGAGACCCTCGCCTCCATGGCCCAGACCATGCGGGCCAACCTCGCCACGATCTGGCGCTCCCCCGAGGTCCAGAAGAACGCGGGCACCAACCGCAAGCAGAAGGACATCGAGGCCGAGGTCCAGCGGGGCTACGAGCTCGCGTCGGCCATGCTGGACGGGGCCATCGAGGCCCACGTGGGCGCCTGGCAGCTCGAGGCGGCCCGCGCGTCGCTGATGCACGACCTGAACAACTACCGCAACAAGCTCCAGAAGAGCTCTGACTTCGCCGGCGGGCGCCGAGCTGCCCTGGACCTCTTCGGGGAGGCCGCGCTGCACTACGTCGAGTCGGTGCCTGACCTGAAGCCCTCCGAGTACTCCACCCAGGTCTTCGATCTGTGGTTCAACTCGGCCCTCGGCGCGACCGACCTCGCGGCCGTGGACCAGGAGACGATCCTGGTGCGCAAGGAGATCCCGCTCATCTCTGACATGCTCGAGGATATCGGGGGCGAGGCCGCCGAGGCCCACCTCGCGATGTTCGCGAACAACCTGTTCACGCGCCTGAGCAGCGTGAACCCCGCCTGCAAGAACCGCTTCCTCGAGGCGGGCTTCGAGGTCGTTGGTGATCACCCGCAGGCCAAGGCCGCGCGCCGGGTCTACGACTACTACGCCGACCTCGTGACCGAGATCGAGCTGGTGACCGCGGTGGACGGCTCGGCTGACGTCGGCACGGAGCCCTTCGGGATCAAGGTCGACATCCGGTACACCAAGGAGATCGCCCGCGAGAGCGGCGGCTTCGCCAAGTACCTTCAGAACCAGGCCAACGCGGTCAACAGCTACTACAACTACGGCCGGCCCCAGGAGAACTACCGGGACAAGTTCGAGGAGTCCGTGCGCGCGACCCTCGGCGAGCAGTTCGACGTGGTGTCCGTCACCTTCAACCGCGAGGACGCCGCCTCGAAGGCCGATGACGACTACGGCTGGCGGCGGACCCCCTACGCCTACGTGCTCGCCACGGCCCGCGACGCGGCGGTGGACCGGGTCCCGCCCCTGAAGCTGGACCTCGACTTCAATGACGTGACCGGCTACGTGGTCCTCCCCGTGACCTCGCCGGTGGTCGCCATCGACGCCTCGGCGGGCGGCGGGACCCGGCCCCACGAGAACCTGCAGGTCACCCAGATCCTTGACGAACGCCGCGCGGACGAGGGCGTCCTGACCCTTGAGGTGAAGGCCCAGGCCAACGGGCTCGTGCCCGAGCTGGATCAGATCGTCGACCTCGCCCCCGAGGGCTTCGAGGTCACCAAGACCGAGGGGCAGGGCGTGTCCGTGGTCCGCTTCGCCGACGACGAGGAGGCCGTGGTGTCCGAGCGCCTCTGGGTGGTGGAGATG
>CAJQPT010000242.1 GCA_905480285.1 uncultured bacterium | reverse complement strand
TCCCGGCGCGATCCATGCCCCCGCCCTCGGCGGTGAGCTGCGAGCGCACGAACTCTGCCACCTTTGGCGTGGCTCCACCAAGCACACCCGGCGCGAGCCGGGCCACCTGCAGCATCTCGAGGCGGAGGCTCAAGCGGTCGTCTTCGGCGCCTCTTCCTGGCGAGACCGGTTCAGCGCCTCGAACTCGGAGCAGTAGCCCTCGATGAGGTCACCCTCCCCGAAGATCTTGCCCACGACCCGGCGCAGGAGCCCCTTGACGCTGGGGTGCTGGAGCGGTGTCAGCGACTCCACCGCCGCCACCTCGTAGGCGTCCGCGAGGTCGCGGGCCTTCTGGACGACGCCCCACTCCCCAAGGCGCGCCTCCAGGGCCAGCCGCTCGTCGGAGCCGGGGGAGCCCACGGGGCGCTCCTTGCGCCAGATCGCGTCCAGCATGGCCTCGGCATCGCCGCCGGCCGCCCGCTTGTGGGCGATGGCCATGATCAGCGAGGGGCGCAGGTCGGCCAGGTCGTCCGAGTCGCCCTCGCCGGTGAAGTCGTCCAGGTCATCGTGGATCTGGTAGGCGATGCCGAGGGCCTCGCTGTAAGGCCCGAGCACCTCGAGCACCTCCGGCGCGGCGCCCGCGAGGAGCGCGCCCTGGCGCAGGGCGACCTCGAAGGCCGGCGCCGTCTTCTCCCGGAAGATCCCGAGGACCTCCAGGGAGCTGAGGGGCCGCGGCGCCCGTGCCCAGTTGAGCTCGGCGCCCTGGCCGCGCGAGAGCGTCGCGTGGCCCTGGGCCGCGACGGACAGGAGCTGGGCGCGGGTCTCACCCACGACCTCGAGCTCGCCCAGCAGGCGGTAGCCCTCACCGAGGAGCAGGTCCCCGATGTTGATGGCCACCGCGACGCCGTGCTCGGCGTGCAGCGTGGGCGCGCCGTAGCGCACGTCGTCCCCGTCCTCGATGTCGTCGTGGATCAGCGACGCCTTGTGGAAGCACTCGATGGCCACGGCGAGCTTGCGCACGTCGGCGGTGAAGGCCGGCGCCTCGGCGCGGCCCTCGCTCTCCAGGGCCATCCAGATCGCGGTGGCGAGGTAGGGCCGCCAGCGCTTGCCGTCGCGCGCGAGCCAGTCCCGGGCCAGGTCGTCCGTGGCGGGGTCCACCCCGGCGGCGGGGCCCATGACCTCGTCCAGCGCGTCGCGCGTGAACCAGGCGCGGACGTCGCCCTTGAGCCCCTCAAGGTCGAGGCGGTAGGTGCGGTCCTCGGCGGTGAGGTGGATGAGGTCGCGGACCTGGTCCACGTCCACGTTCGTGTCGATGCAGTCGTCCTGGAGCAGCGGGATCGACATGCCGGGGATCGCCACGCGCTCCATGTGCGGGAAGCACTTCTCGAGCACGTTGAGGCACGAGACGCCGACGATGGCGTCGATCTTGCCCGTCTCCACCATCGCCGTGACGATGGCCGAGCCCTCGGCGATCAGGACCGCGTAGCCGAGCTCCTCGGCCTCGCGCGTGAAGTCCTCGATGGAGCACAGGCCGCACTCCTTGCACAGCATCCCGAACTCGTCGAAGGGCGCCGGGCAATGCTCCTCGACCCGCAGGCACTTCGGCAGGAGCAGCAGGCGCCGCTCGTAGGGCACCTGGGCCAGCTCGTCCCGCCAGACCTCGTTGTTCAGGAGGACCGCGGTGTAGTCGATGAAGACGTCGTCCACATCGGCGCGCCGGATGACCTCCACGGCCAGCTCCCGCAGCTGCAGGATCGAGGCGGGTGCGACGACCGCTCGCTCGGCGACCAGCGCCGCGGCGAGGCTCCGCAAACGGTCGCGGGTGGCGCGCTCGTTCGGGATGTTGGACTGGGTCGTGCGCTCACGGACGATGGGCAAACGGCGGGGTAGCTGCACCCGGGTCTCGCCGCCGGAGAGGGTGCTCCGGATCGCGGGGGTCGCCTCCGGAGCGGCCTCGGTCGGCGCGTCGGGGGAGGCGGTGGCGGGATCGGGGGGCGGGTTCATCGTCGTGGCGTCCGGGGAAGGCTTCGTCGCATTCTAGGGGCTCGATGCTCCGGGTGCGCTGAAACGCCGCCGGGGCTGAACAACCTGTACACGGGCCGCCGCCCGCCGGCAGGCTCAGGTGTAGGCGCCGAACCCGAAGAACCAGTGCTTCTTGGCGAAGCGATACATCCAGTGCTTCTCGGGGATCTCATTGCCCGGGTCGTGCTGGCTCGGCCGGGACTCCATCCGGTCATATTCTTCGAAGGCGTCGCCCCGGGCGGTGGTGTCGCGGGCGCCGTGGCGCCGGCCCACCTCGGCCAGCTTGTCGGGGGCCTCGAGCACGATGCAGCCTCGGGTGGTCTCCGCGGCGGTGCGCCGGAAGTCCTCGAGCATCTTGGACTCGGTGAGCGTCTTGTAGATGTCGCCGTCGTTGTCCTGGATGCGCTCGGTGGCGTACTGGACGATCGGGCAGGGCTCCACGTCCCCGTAGGGCGAGATGTGGTGGCTGATCCCGATGGCAGCGGGGCACAGGGCCTGGCCCTTGTCGTCCCAGTAGGCGTCCACGAAGCCGATGGCCTTGCGGTTGCGCATGTCCACGGCGAACTGGCGGGTGCTGCGGATCTGCTCGGGGGTCAGCGCCAGCTCGGGGGCGGCGTCTGGC
>CAJQPT010000241.1 GCA_905480285.1 uncultured bacterium | reverse complement strand
GTCGCATCGGAACTCGTCGTTGAAGATCAGGTCCGCCTCGATGAGATCTTCTTCGGCGCCGTTCGTGATCACGAGGTGGTGCCCGAGGCCATCGAAGAGGTCTTGACCGGAGCTTCCGGTCACGCGGACATCCTCGAGCGCCGTCTGTCCATCATGAACGAAGCCGAAGGGGGTGCGGGAACCACCGCAGCTCCCCAGGGCAAGCACGCCGAGGAGGAGCGGGAGTAGGAGCGCCGCGAGGATGCTGGAGGAGGGCCGGGGCGTACTGATGCTCATGACGGAGGTCGCGGATCAGGGGTGGGCTCGAGCGGGCAGGCGACCGACCTAAGCCTAACAGGGGCTCAGGAATCCCTCCCGAGGGTAGCCGCGCACGCGACGCGGAGCACCGGTCAGATCGCTGTCCCGCCCGACTCGCCCGTGCGGACCCGGACGCACTGCTGCAGCTCGGTGACGAAGATCTTCCCGTCCCCCACCTCGCCCTCTCCACGGCGAGCCGCCTCGAGGATCGCGTCGATGGTCACCTGGGCGAACTCGTCGTTGCACGCGATGTCGACGCGGATCTTGGGCACGAGCTCGGGCCCCACCTCGAGCCCTCATTAGATCTCCAGACTCTCCGCCTGGCCCCTCCCGGAGCAGCGGGTGACGGTGATGCGGGTGATGTCCGCCTTGATGAGCGCCTGCCGGACCTGGTCCATCCGCTCGGGGCAGATGATGGCGGTGATGAGCTTCATGGGGCGTTCCTCCTGCTCGCTCAGTTGGGGTTCAAGAGGCCGTAGCCGTGCTCGCTGTGCATGCTGTGGTCCATTCCCGCGAGCTCGCCGCGCTCCTCGAGTCGGAGGCCGACGGTCTTCTCCACGAGCACCAGCAGGACCAACGTGCCCACCGCGGAGGCGGCGCCCGCCACGAGCACCCCCATGACCTGGTGGCCGAACTGCACCCAGATCCCGCCCTCGGGCACGTCGCGCAGGAAGAAGGTGAGGCCGAGGGCCCCGATGATGCCGCCGACGCCGTGGATGCCGAAGACGTCCAGGGTGTCGTCGTATCCCATACGGTTCTTGATGGCGATGGCGCCGTAGCAAGCCGCAGACGCCATGGGCCCGAGGGCCATGGCCCCCACGGGCAGCACGTCACCGGCCGCGGGAGTCACCGCCACGAGGCCCGCGAGGGTCCCCGAGACGAGCCCTGCTGTCTCCCTTCACCCACCCCCGACGATCCGCTGCTCCGCCAAGTGGCAGTTTGGATCGCTTATCCGCTCGCGCCTCGGCAGCAGAGACTAGCGTGAGTCGCCGGTCTCCAGGACTCCGTCCTCGGGGCTCCGTGGCTGGCCGTCGGCGTCTCCCTCCATGCGGGCGAGCGCCTTCCGGTAGGGGTGGTCCTGGGTACTTCCCGCCAATTCGAGCGCCCGGCTCATGGTGGAGATCGCCTCATCGGTCTTGCCGCATGCGAACTGCGCCCAGCCCAGGGTGTAGAGGGGCACCGCGCTACCGGGCTCCCTTCGGGCGGCGATCGTGGCGAGCCGAAGTCCCAGCTCCACGTCCGTCTCCGCGTTCTCCCGGTCGGGGTCCACGAGCGCGAAGGCGACGCGGAGCAAGTCGCGTAGCGCCGGCCCGCGATAGCGGGCGGCGGCTTCCAGGGTCGCCTCACGCAGGGCGCCGCTGAGGGAACTGTCACCCTCAAGGTCCTCTCGCCAGGAGGTCTCCCCGGGGTCCCTCAGGTAGCGCTCTCGAACGATCTGCTGGGCCTCCGCGCGTAACCTCTCATCGGCTTCGCGGAGCGGCTTCGCACGCCAGCTCGGGAGCGCCTCGTCGACCCGGCTCTCCAGGATCAGCAGGTCGCCGCTGGTGGTCCCTGCGGCGAGACGCGTGCCCGCTGAGTTCCATTGCAGCCTGCAGATGACGCGCTCCGGGTCGTAGAGGCTCAGGACCGGCTCTCCCAGCTCGCCCTCCTGGATCCTCAGATCGCCCCCCAGGGACGCGCTCGCGATGCGATCCCCCTCGCGCGACCAGCTGACCACCCTCCGGTCCGAGCCTGCGCTGATGATCTCGACCGCTGCCTTGCTGCTCAGGGGCTCGATCCACTGGAGGCTGCCGTCCGTGCCGGACAGGACCAACCGTTGACCGTCGGCAGACCAGGCGATGCCGGCGACTCCAGATCCGGTCGGAGCCGGGAGGCGGGTCCTCGTCGCCAGGTCCCAGACCGCGACTTCCGCCTGGAGACCCTCATCGACGATCGCGGCCAAGAGGCGTCCGTCCGGACGGACGGTGAGGCCTCGGATCTTGGAACCGCCCATGGCCACGGAGAAGAACTCGCGGTCCTGCTCGGTGACGTCGTCCCCCTCCAGCGTCCACTCCACATCGAACGCTCGATCCTTGAGGTCTGTGGGAAGCGTGAGAGAGCTCTGGCGAGCTCCGCTGACGGCGTCGAGGACGAGCACTTCGTGCTCGTCGGTACCCGCGAGGAGCATGGAGCCGTCCGGGGTCCAAGCCAGCCCCGTGACCATGGCGTCGACCTTGTCGAGCTCGCGCACGACTGCGCCTGTGGAGCCCTCCCGGATGACCAGGCCGCCTCCGGGGCCGATCGAGGCGAGCTCGGTGCCAGTGGGAGACCACGCGAACGGCAGGGGCTGCCCCGCCGGCATGTCGTGCGTGTTCAGGAGACGCCCCGTCTCGCCATGGAAGACCCTCAGCGTTCGATCCTCTTCACCGGTCGTGACGAGCCGGGTGCCATCCGGGCTCCAGGCGAGATGCTCGATGGGCCCCTGGTGACCGCTCAGGACGACTGCGGCTTCGTTCCCGGGCAGGCTGAAGACCCTGACCTTGCCCGTACTCGAGATCGACGCGACCTGAGCCCCCGTGGGCGCCCAGGTGAGGTCCACGGCCTCCTCGGTGGCGATCCGGAAGGTCTGGATCACCCGGCCCACGTCGGCGCTTCGCGCCGTGGACTCGCCGCCCTTGATGGAGAGGACCTGCTCACCGGTCGGGCTCCACTCGGCGACGGGGCGGAAGTAGCCCGAGCTGAGCGTCCACACCGCGGCGCCGGTCCTGGCTTCGATCGTCTGGAGTGAGAAGTCCGCGCAGACGAGGATCTTTGACCCGTCGGGGCTGACGTCGATCCGGCGCAGCTGTTGGGGCTTCTCGAATAGCCGCCTGGGCTGCTGCTCCTGGACCGGACCCCAGGACAGGAGCGTGCTCTCCCCGAGAATGAAGAGCTCATCGGCGTCCAGCGGGTGCCAGGCGAGGTCCTTGACAGGTTCGCGCACCTCGACGGTCGAGGTGCTGCGCCTCGTGACCACGTCCCACACTTGAGCGGTGCCGTCGGGGCCCCCAGCTGTGGCCACCTGCCGTCCGTCGGCACTCCATGCCACGGCCTCGAGTGGCGACCCTTGCCCTTGATCTGAGAAGACCCGGGCGCCGGTCGCGACGTCCCAGACGAGGAGCCCCCCTTCAGAGTCCACCGCGGCGACTCGCCTCCCGGCAGGCTCCCAAGCGAGGGAGGTCACCTTCTCCGAGAGCCCCTCCAGGGTCTTGACCACCTCGCTCGTGGCCGTGTCAACGATCTGGACCCGGTGGTCACCGAAGCTCGCGGCTAGAAGAGAGCTGTTCGGGCTCCATTCGATCCTGTGGTCAGACGAGAACTCGGCCAGCGGGGAGAGGCTCGAGAGCTGAATCGAGGAGAGGCTGGGATCAAGCTGGAGGTTCAGGTGTCCCCACTCAAACCCGCGAAGGTGCTCAGGGGTCCTCCGGAGCCACGCGGTGGCGCTCGCCCGATCGCCCTGGTCGAGGGCCGACTGGGCCGCGAGGATGCTGGCGGTGTAGGCGCTGCGCTGGGCCGAATCGCGCTCTTGCTCGGCCATGGCCAGGGCCTCTCGGGTTCGGTCCGCCGAGCGGCCCGCGGCCGCGGCGTTCAGGTGGGCCAGGACCCCAAGCCACGAGATCAACGCGATCGACAGCAGGCCGCCCGCTGCGAGGAGGCTCCGGGTCGGGTGGCGCTTGATCCACTTCCGTGCGACCTGCAGCGCAGTGGGGGGCGTCGCGAGGATCGGCTCCTCGGCGAGATAGCGACGCAGGTCGTCCGCGAGCTCGGCCATGGTCGCGTAGCGCCCGTTGGGGTCCTTCTCGAGGGCCTTTCCGCAGATCACGGCGAGCTCGGTGGGGACCTTGGAGCGAACCTCATTGGCTGGCGGTGGGTCAACGACGAGGATCTTCTGGGCGATCTGCTCGGTCGTGTCTCCAGCGAAGGGCCTGATCAGGGTCAACAGCTCGTAGAGGACGACCCCTAGGCTGAACTGGTCCGTGCGATGGTCGACGCCAGCGCGTTTCGCAGCCACCTGCTCGGGGCTCATGTAGAAGTACGTTCCGATCAGCTCGCCGGCCGACGAGATCGAACGCTCATCGACCACCTTGGCGAGGCCGAAGTCCGTGATCTTCGGCAGGTCGTCCGGGGTCACGAGGATGTTGGCGGGCTTGATGTCACGGTGGATGACCCCCACCTCGTGCGCGGCGTGGAGCGCCTCGGCGGCGCGCGCGACGAACGACGCCACCTGCGGGTAGTAGTCCGCCGTGACGTCCTGGGGCTCGCGGATCGAGTCGATGGACTGGCGCAGGTCGCAGGAGTCCTCGACGAGCTCCATGCAGATCCAGTACAGCCCGTCATCCTCGCCGCTGCCGTGGACCGCGACGATCCCCGGGTGGGAGAGTCGGCCGGCGGCGCGGGCCTCTCTGGTAAAGAAGTCGATCCCGCGCTCGGTGACCTGGTCCGGCAGGAGGACCTTCAGGGCGACGCGTCGCGAGAGCGAGCGCTGCTCGGCGATCCAGACCTCGCCCATGCCGCCGCGGCCGAGGAGGCTGAGCAGCCGAAAGTCACCGACCTCCTTGCCCTCGTGGGCGTGGTGAGCGCTGGCGCGAGGGCGCTCGGCCCCACCCTGGTGGAGGACCGAATTTCCCCAGTCAGGGGAGGGTGGAGGTGAAGGGCCCAAGCGAGGTATTCAGGGGGAGAGAGGTTGGGGCGGGTCCTTCTAACGCCAGCGCCCTGCCGGGCGAGGGTGGCGAACCGCGCGACAAGCACCGGCGCAGACGCGCCTTGGACATAATCCTAGCAGGGCGCGGGTGATAAGCGATCCAGGCTGCGACTCAGCGGAGCATAGGATCGCTTGTCCGTCCCCCCCACCTCACGGGCAGGTCTGAATCGCGAGGGCATTCGACAGGCTCGGAGACAGGCCCTGGCTCAGCGCCTGCACCGCGAACTGACCGCTGGAGAGCGCCGTCCATCCAGCGGCGCCGGGGTGCCACGGGAGGAGAGCCGCGCCCCCCGGCCCGGCCTGCCCGTGCGCGATCACG
>CAJQPT010000240.1 GCA_905480285.1 uncultured bacterium | reverse complement strand
CGTGGCCATCGTCTTCTTCCTGTCGATCAGCCTCGGCGCCCTGTTCTTCACGCTGCTCCAGCACGTGACGAGCGCGGGGTGGTCCGTGGTGGTGCGCCGGGTGGCGGAGGCCATGACGGCCGCGTTCCCGATCCTCGGGCTGCTGGTCCTCGGCGTCCTGGTGGCCCCCGTCCTGATGGACAAGGCCTGGATCTACGACTGGGCCGACCTGGCCTTCGTCGACGCCCATGAGCTTGTCCAGCACAAGGCCGGCTACCTGAACGGGAAGTTCTTCCTCGTCCGCGTCCTCGCGTACTTCGCGGTGTGGATCGGCGTCTCACGCTTCTTCAGCGGCCAGTCCCTGGCCCAGGACGTGGACCAGGACAAGTCGCGCACCCTGAAGATGCAGGGCCGCAGCGGCATCTGCATGATCGCCTTCGGCCTGACCCTGACCTTCGCGATGTTCGACTTCATGATGTCGCTCAACGCGGAGTGGTTCAGCACGATGTACGGCGTCTACATGTTCGCCGGCGCGTTCTGGTCGTCCCTGGCGACGCTCGCGCTGCTGACCATGTGGCTCGAGAAGCGCGGCCAGCTCAAGGGTGTCGTGACCTCCGAGCACTACCACGACATCGGCAAGCTCATGTTCGCCTTCACGGTGTTCTGGAGCTACGTCGCGTTCAGTCAATTCATGCTGTACTGGTACGCCGACATCCCCGAAGAGACCCACTGGTTCAACTACCGGATCTGGGGCGACTGGAACGGCTTTGCGACCCTGCTCCTCATCGGGCACTTCGCCATCCCGCTCCTGGGGCTCATGTCCCGCCACGTGAAGCGCAACCGCTCGGTGCTCGCCGCGTGGGCCGTGTACTGCCTCGTGTTCCACTTCGTGGACCTCTACTGGAACGTGATGCCTGAGATGGTCAACGGCGTTCCTGGCGGAGACCCGGCCACCACCGGGCCCCAGTTCGACCTGATGGACCTCACCGCCATGATCGGCGTCGGCGGCCTGTTCGCCTTCGCCGTCCTCAAGCGCATCGACGGGAAGCCCGCGCTCGCCATCGGCGACCCGCGGCTGCCCGAGTCCATGGCCTTCCAGAACATCTGAGCCCCCGTCTTTCCCAGGACACATCCAGTTCCATGGCCAACGAGCAAGCACAGACCAGTGAGCGCGAGATCGAAGAGGACGTCGTCAACGTCGGCTTCATCGCGTGGCTCGGCGGGGTCGCCACGATCCTCATCGCCGTCTCGGTGATCCTCCTCACCGCCGTCTATTACGTCACCCTCGACCAGCGCGAAGCCCGACTCCAGGAGGAGGCGGACGCCCGCGTCACGGACCTCGAGGCCCAGCAGACCATCGACGCCATGGTCGTCGACGGCTTCTTCAAGCACCCCGACATCGATGATGGCCAGGGCAATGTGACGCGCGGCACTGTGAGCATCCCTGTCTCGGAGGGGATGAAAAAAGTCATCGAGGACGCGAATCGCTGAAGTCCTCGGTGCTCCGGCATCGAAGCCTGACGGGTACCAACTACATGTTCCCCATGAACCTCCAACAGATGGGCGCGCTGCGCCCCCTGACGCTGCTCGCCGCCACCGCGGCGCTCGGCGTGGTGGCCATGGGGCAGGATGTCTCAGGCGAGGGGCTTGCCAAGCCCCTTGGCGCGGTGACCGCCGATGACCTCCTGGACGGCGTCGGGATCGAGCAGCACCTCGAGGCGATGCTCCCTCTGGACGCGTCCTTCCTGGGCGCGGGCGGCGACGAGGTCGCCCTCGGCGACTACTTCGACGGCGAGCGGCCCACGATCCTGACCCTCAACTACGTCGACTGCCCGCAGCTCTGCAGCATGCAGCTGTCGAAGTTGACGGAGGCGATGGCGGCCATCGATCTGAATCTGGGCGAGGACTACCGAGTCCTCACCGTGAGCATCGATCCCCGCGACACGCCCGAGAAGGCGGCGGGGTCGGAGGAGCGGTACCTCAGCGACTACGTCTTCGTCTCCGACAAGCTGGACATCACGCGCCCCGACCCGGCCGGCGGGTGGTCCTACCTGGTGGGGGACAAGCTCGAGATCGACCGGGTCGCCACGGCGGCGGGCTTCAGCTATCGCTGGGTCGAGTCCCAGGGCGAGTACGCCCACCAGGCCGCGACGATCCTCTGCTCGCCGAGCGGACAGATCACGCGCTACCTCGACGGCACGTTCGTGCCGCCCGAGACCCTCCGCACGGCGCTCCTCGAGGCCGGCGAAGGGAAGATCGGAACGCTGTTCGAGAACGCGTTCCTCAACTGTCTCATCTTTGATTCGACCACGGGTCAATACACGACCGACGCGATCATGCTTCTCAAGATCGCGGCTGCACTGACGGCAATGTCCGTCGCGGGCGGTGTCTTCTTCCTTCGGCGCGGCGAAGCGCAGCAGGGGCCTCAAGAGGCCCCCGCGGCCGGCGCGTTGGGCGGAGACCCGAGCAACTGAAACCAGGACCATGAAGCTTCAAGCCTTCCTACTCACCACCCTCCTCGGACTCGCGGGCGCCAGCGCTGGCCTCGCCCAGGACGACGCGGCTCCGGCGGCACCCACGGCGGAGGAATCCGCCGCAGCAGATTCTGCCGCCGCGGCCGAGGACGCCGCGCCCGCCGCTTCGGCGACGATTCGCGTGGTCGCTGACCTCGACGTGGACGCCGTGATCGCGGCCTTCAACGAGGGGAGCGACGCGCCGCGAACGTTCACCGACGAGGAGCGCTCCTGGATCGCCGCCGGTGTGGCCCCGGGGGACATCGACAAGGCTCACAAGGGCTACGTCGCCATCCCGTCCACCGACCCGAACGTGGTGATCATCAATCGGAACGGCAAGGAGCTCCGGGTGACCTCGAACGCCAAGCCCAATCGGCCCCCGGTGATCACCCCCGACAGCGTCCACATGATGCCGTTCGCGCCCGAGGTGGATAACGGCACCTTCTGGATGGCGGAGGCCGCGTCCGAGACCGCGAAGGACGTGGACCGGATGTTCAACTTCATCATGTGGATCAACTACATCTTCGCCGCGATCATCGGCGGGCTGATGGTGGTCTTCTGCGTCAAGTATCGGCGTCGCCCGGGCGTGCGAGCGGACCAGTCGATCACCCACCACACACCCCTCGAGATCACCTGGAGCATCATCCCCACGATCCTGTGTGCGGTCATGTTCTGGGGCGGCTACGTGACCTTCCTCGACCTCCGTACGCCGCCGCCCGACAGCATGAAGGTGAACGTGACGGCGTACCGGTGGGGCTGGAACTTCCAGTATCCCAGCGGCGTGGAGAGCCCCCAGGAGTTCCACGTGCCGGCCAACACGCCGATCGAGCTGGTGATGACCTCCACGGATACGCTCCACTCGTTCCACCTGCCGGCCTACCGGTCCAAGTCTGACGTGCTGCCGAACCGGTACACGAAGATCTGGTTCAACTCCGGTGAGCCGGGCACCTACCGCGTGTACTGCACCGAGTACTGCGGCAAGGATCACAGCAACATGTACGCCAAGCTCGTCGTCGAGCCACGCGAGGACTACGAGGCCTGGCTGACCAAGGCGGGCAACTGGATGGTCGACGAGAACGGGGAGATGAAGCCGCTCCTCGAGATCGGCGAGCTGACCTACAACCGGCGGGGCTGCAAGTCCTGTCACTCCATCGACGGCACCAAGGGCACCGGCCCGACCTTCGCGGGTCTCTGGGGGCTAGAGCGCCAATTCGATGATGGCACGTCCGCGGTGGCGGACGAGCAGTACATCAATCAGTCGATCCGTGACCCCTACAGCCAGGTGGTCGTGGACGCGAACGGAGTCAGCTACGGCAAGCAGATGACCATCTACAGCCCGATGCTCCCGGTGGAGCAGATCAACGGGATGATCGAGTTCATCAAGTCCCTTGAAGGGGTGGCCCGCAAGGACTGACCCCAGAGACCGAGACAGCGCCGCGGGGCGGGGGGCTCAACCCTCTTTCCCGCGGGACAGCGCGGACGCCAGGCGCGCGGGACCTGCCCGGCAAGACTCCCCGATCGGGGAAGACCACGCGACGAACCAACCAAGAACCACCCAGCTCACTGGCATCCTCCGGTGACTGGAGCAAGACACTCCGATGACGCAAGTTGACATCCCCGTCGAGAGCCCGGTCCGCCCGGTGCAGCACCTCGACAAGAACTTCATCAACCACTCCAAGGGTTTCCTCTCCTGGGCGCTCACGCTCGATCACAAGCGGATCGGCCTGATGTACCTGGTGGGGATCTCCCTGTCCTTCTTCCTGGGGGGGCTGTTCGCCCTGGCGATCCGCCTCGAGCTGTTCTCCCCCGGGATGCAGTTCATGGACGCCGCGACCTACAACCAGGTCTTCACCCTGCACGGGGCGGTGATGGTGTTCCTGTTCATCATCCCCGGCATCCCCGCCGCGCTGGGGAACGTCGTCCTGCCGCTGATGCTGGGGGCCAAGGATGTGGCGTTCCCTCGCCTCAACCTGTGCAGCTTCTACCTGTGGCTCTCGGGCGCCGCGTTCTTCATCTGGACGCTGTTCTCCAACGGGCTCGACACGGGTTGGACCTTCTACACCCCGTACTCCACGAGCTACACCGACACCAGCGTGATCCAGGCGACCGCCGGCGTGTTCATGCTCGGCTTCAGCTCGATCTTCACGGGCCTGAACTTCCTGGTCACCATCCACAAGATGCGCCCCCCGGGGATGACCTGGCACAAGCTCCCGCTCTTCCTGTGGGGCATGTACGGCACGGCGATCATGCAGCTGCTGGCGACGCCGGTGCTCGGCATCACCCTGCTGCTGCTGATCATGGAGACGACCCTGGGCATCGGCATCTTCGACCCCCAGAAGGGCGGCGACCCGGTCCTGTACCAGCACTTCTTCTGGTTCTACAGCCACCCCGCGGTCTACATCATGATCCTGCCGGCGATGGCGGTGGTGTCCGAGATCATCGCGGCCTTCAGCCGCAAGCACATCTTCGGCTACCGGATGATCGCGTACTCCTCGGTCTCGATCGCGCTGCTCAGCTTCCTCGTGTGGGGCCACCACATGTTTGTGAGCTCCGAGTCGACCCTGGCGACGCTGATCTTCTCGGCGATCACGTTCACGATCGCGATCCCGTCGGCGATCAAGGTCTTCAACTGGCTGGCGACCCTGTACAAGGGCTCGGTCCAGCTGGACACCCCGATGCTCTACGCGCTGGGCTTCATGTGGCTGTTCACCATCGGGGGCCTCACCGGGCTCTTCCTCGCGGTGCTCTCCACGGACGTCGTCCTGCACGACACCTACTTCGTGGTGGCCCACTTCCACTACGTCATGGTGGGGGGCACGCTCTTCGCGTTCCTCGGCGGCCTCCACTACTGGTGGCCGAAGATGACCGGGAAGATGTACAGCGAGACCTCGGGCCGGATCGCGGCGGTCACGGCCTTCATCGGCTTCAACCTCGCGTTCTTCCCCCAGTTCATCATGGGCTCGCGCGGCATGCCGCGGCGTTACGCGGACTACACCGCCGACTTCGAGCTCTACCACCGCCTCTCCACGACCGGGACGCTGATCCTCGGCGTTGGCCTGGCGCTGCTGGCTTACACCCTGCTTCGGTCGCTGTTCGGCGGCAAGAAGGCCCCGGCCAACCCCTGGGGCTCCGCGACGATCGAGTGGGAGTGCCCCTCGCCGCCGCCGCACCACAACTTCGACCACCCGCCCCTCGCCACCGATCCGTATGACATGGAGCGGGTCGAGTGGGACGAGGAGGTCCAGGGCTACGTGCCCACGGCGGGCCACCGCCCGACGGCCTCCCACTGATCCTTTCACAGCCCGAGGGCCGGCAGCTCGCCGGCTCTCGGACTCCTTCCAACCCTTCCCCGCCCCGGTCCCCGGGGCTCCCCCTCGAACCGCGGTCCCGCTGATCCCCTTCAGCAACCGCTGGAACGACGCTCACCAATGTCTGACGCTCACGGACACGGCGACAAGCCCTTCCTCGCCCACCACTTCGAGGACGAAGACCACCAGTTCGACTCCGGCAAGCTGGGGATCTGGGCCTTCCTGGTGACCGAGATCCTGTTCTTCAGCGGTCTCTTCTGCGCCTACGTCATCTATCGCGCGATGCACCCGGAGGTCTTCACCTTCGCGTCCAACGCGCTGGATACGCAGATGGGCGCCATCAACACCGGGGTGCTCATCTTCTCCAGCCTCACGGCCGCCTGGGCCGTGCGGAACGCCCAGCTCGGTCAGAAGACCGGGCTGATCGTGAACCTCTCGATCACGATCCTGTGCGCGTTCGGGTTCATGGGGATCAAGTACCTCGAGTACTCCCACAAGTTCCACCTGGGCCTGTTCCCCGGGGACAAGTACGAGGCCAAGGAGGGCGCCTACGGCGACGAGAGCAAGGGCAACGCGAACACCGTGGCCTTCACCTCCCCTGACCAGGAGGAGAGCTCCGAGGAGTCCCTGCCCGGCGTGGCCTACTCGCTGGGTGACACCCAGGAGGCCGAACTCGCCGAGGCGGCGGAGGCCCTGGAGGACCACTCCGGCGAGGCGCACGCGGACGGAGACCACGCAGATGGGGACCACGCCGATGGGCACGCGCCCCTCGCGCCGTGGAATGACCCCAACGTGCCCGAGAGCACCAAGCGGAAGCTGAAGATCTTCTTCGGCATCTACTTCTGCATGACGGGCCTGCACGGCATCCACGTGCTCATCGGGATCCTCGTCCTGGGCTGGCTCCTGACCCGCGCGATCCGCGGGCACTTCACGCCGACCTACTACGGGCCGATCGACTTCGCGGCCCTGTACTGGCACCTGGTCGACCTGATCTGGATCTACCTGTTCCCGCTGCTCTACCTGATCAACTGAGCCCGCGCGGCTGACCTCCTCTTCACCAGCGACGCCCCGCAAGCCACAAGACTCCCATGACTGCTGCAGCCTCCACGGAACACGACCACGCCGAGGGTCATGATCACGGCGACCACCACGTCCTCCCGCTCTGGCTCCTGATCGGGACCTGGTTGGCCCTGATGGGCCTGACCGTCTTCACCGTCACGGCCTCAACCTTCCCGCTCGGTGCCTTCGACCTCCCGGTCGCCATGGCCATCGCGACGGTCAAGGCGACCCTGGTGATGCTGATCTTCATGCACCTGGGGTTCGACAAGGGCTTCCACTCGCTCCTGATCTACGGGTCGTTCCTGTTCGTCTTCCTGTTCATCAGCTTCGTCTGGATCGACCGCGGTCAGTACCAGGTCGACATCAACGAGAAGGAGCAGCAGGAGATCGCCATCGACCTGGGGCAGTGACCTCGGTCAGGCGGGCTCCGTCCCGTGACGGTCCGCCACGGGACTCCGACGCGGCCCCGCTGCCTTCCCCCGGGGGAGGGGGCGGGGCCGCCTCCATTGACCTTCGTCCGCGGCTGGCCCAGCGTCCTGGCGCCGGTCGGTATCCGCCTGGGACGGCCCCGCAGCCGCGCCGTGCGGTAATCGGCCTCAGGGCGGCATCAGGGGTCTATCCGCGCGCGAAGATGGTCTAGATTCCTCCCACGACCCATGAGCTATTCCACCCCAGGCCCCTTACGTCAAATCGATCGCTTTGCCCGCCTTGAGGTGTCCGGCGACCTGCCCGAGGGTGGATACGCCGGCGCCGGAGCGCGCGGCGTGGCGCCCGCCGAGGTGCCTGCGTCCGAGTCCGAGGTGCTGGGCTTCGGGATGAAGCTGTTCCTGGCCTCCCTGACCATGATCTTTGGCGCGACCTTCGCTGCCTACGGGATCATCTGGTGGCGATCCCGGGACGAGTGGCAGGGCGCAGTCGACAGCGGCGAGGTGATGCGGCTCGCTGCCGCCACGGTGCTGCTCGTCGTCGCTGACATCGCGGCGGCGCGCGCCTACCGCAAGGAGGACGACCGGACAGCCGCGTTCAAGCTCACCCGGCTGACGCTCATCACGGCCTCGATCTACCTCGTCGTCCAGAGCTTCAGCTGGATCCCCCTGATCGCCCAGGGGGACCCCGACGGGGACGGGACGCTGCGCATGGAGGGGTTCCTCTTCCTCATGCTCACGATCGCTCACGCCGCTCACGTGCTCGGAGGCGTGGTGGCGAACGGGATCGTGCTCTCACGCTCCACGGGAGGGCGCGGCCCCCTCGCCGGCTCGCTCCAGATGCTCTACCAGTACTGGCGCTTCCTCACGGTCATGTGGGTCGCCGTCCTCGCGCTCCTCTTCGGTATGTAGCGAGCCGGCGAGGGGGCCCCTCGGGCCGCCCGGCTGACTCTCGGACCTGGCCCTGCTCGCGGGGGACTCTCCCGCCGGCCCACGCGAGGCTCGCCCGTCGGCTTGGGGCCGTCCTCCGGGCGCCCGGCGAGAGTCCTCCCCGGCCCGTCCCACCGTTGAGCCCCGCGGTCCCCGGAGGCGCGCCGTGGTTCGCCATCCAGGGGCCCGCCCTGTTCGGTGGCGTCCACCGCTGCCCTGTCCCGGCCTTCGGGCTTCCCAGGTCTTCGGCCCCAACTCTCGGCCCAAGGTCGCGTCAGTGGCCCGGCGGCAGTGGCCCGGCGGCAGTGACCCGGCGGCAGCGACCCGGCGGCTGTGGCCCAGCGGCAGTGGCCCAGAGGTGGGAGCCCAGAGGTGGGGCTTAGGGGTCGGGACTCAGAGGTTGGGACTCAGAGGTGGGGACTCAGAGGTCGGGGCCCGTGAGGGGGCGGCCTCTTGGGGGCTGCCGCGGCTCGCGATCCGTCCCGTCTTGGCGGTCCGAGCGGCGCCTTGCGGGTCTCCCCGCCGTGGGTCCTCGGCGCCGGCAAGGGCCAATACCGCGCCTGAGGGGCGGATATGCTGCGGCCATGGAGATGGTCGCCTTTCTCGCCGGGCTGTTGGTGTTCGGCCTGGTCAAGCTCGTCCTCATCGCGACGGTGACCCGCAACGACGGCGCTGAGGGCATGCGGCGGACCTGGCGTGGCAGCGAGCTGCGAGTGCAGCGGCTGGAGACCAAGGTCGAGCGCCCTGAGGCACAGCTCCAGGCCTCGGAGAGAGATCGAAGCGCCCCCTGAGCTGCCGTTGCAGTGCCCGGGGCCATGACGCTGCTCCCGCTCTCCATCGCAGCCGGCCCCTCCGAGGTGTGGTTCCTGCTTCCCGGCAGGGCTCTCGGTCTTCGGCGCGGCCGTGCTCGTCCTCGCCGTGTTCAGGAGGGCTCCAGGCGGTGGCGATGGAAGGCGCGTGACCCCGCCAGGCGGCGCCCTGCGGATGTGGGAGCCGGGACCAGGGCCCCGGAGCAGGGCCCGGGAGCCTGGACCCGTCCTGAGGCTTCGGAGGACGGCCAGGGCGGCGCCTGAGGGTGTGGCAGCCGGACCGCGACGAGGCCGAAGAGTGGTGCCGGCGACAGAGCGATGCGCCGGCCTCCAGGGACGCCCCGCTCCATGTGGGCCCGGTCCCCCGGTCCCTGCCCCGCTGCTCAGGTGGTCGCGGCGACCCGAGTTGGACCGACCTGCGCTCTGGACCACCCTGCTCCGCGGACACCACCGCCGCAGTGGGGGCAGAGGAGCCGCCCTTAGAGTGCCGGCGTCCGACCGGGGAGGGGGTCCGCGGCTCCTCTCCAATAGGCGCCCTTGATCTGCTCGAGGCGACTTCAGTCCCAGAGGGCGCCCACTGGGCCTTCCGCGAAGACCCGCCGGACCAGAGGGGCGGTGCGTTGACTCCGCCGCGCCGGGAGGTGCCCCGGTACGAGAGGCTCGACCGCAGCCCGTTCGTCGAAGTGGCTAGCGGGGGGCTCTGGCCTCTCGGTGCGGTCGCGCTCCTCCTCGGGGAGGGCTGCCGCGTCATCGCCAATACGTCCCGGTCTCGACCCCGCCGATCGCGTCTCGGAGCCTGAATGGCTGCAGTGGCCCGTGGACGTCCGCTCGCATGTCGCCCTGCCCCCTGTAGTCCCGCTGCTGGAAGAGACTCCCGATGCGATCTCTGCGGCAGCGGCGCAGGTGGAGCCGCGTGATCTGTGGCCGGACGGTCTAGAACTCCTCGAGGGGGACCTGGAAGCGCTCCCGGAGGATCGTCGCGAGCTCGCGGAAGTCGTTCACGATGAACTCCGGGTTCGCGGCCTCGACGTCCTGCCCCTCGCGTGCGGCGCGGCGGATCCAGGCCGTGTGCATGCCGATGCTCACCGGCGGGACGATGTCATGGGCGAGGTTGTCCCCGACGTAGAGGACCTCGCCGGGGAGGAGGCCCATCTCACGCAGGGCGTGCTGATACAGCTTCACGTTCGGCTTGCTGATGCCGACCTGGTCCGAGATGAAGATGTTTCGCGGGCCGAGCAGCGGAACGAGCCCGAGGCGAATGAGCTTCTCCGACTGCTTGGTCGTCCACCCGTGGGTGATGATGCCCGTGCGGATCTTCGCCCTCGAGAGCGCCTTGAGGAAGGGCTCGACGTCGTCGAACGCACAGAGGCCTTTGAACTTGGTGTCGTGGTAGGCCGCCATCCCGGCCGCCACGATCAGCGCCGGGTTCACGTCGCGCTTCTGGTGGGGGGGGAGCCGCTGGATCAGCTTGTTGTAGTGCTGACTGTAGTTCGAGCCGAACTCTCGCACGACCTCCTGCAGTTCCGCCGCGATCTCCTCGTGGCTCGCATCGAGCCCCGTTTCGATCATGGCGTCGACCGCGCGGGCGCGTGCGTTCTTCGCGAACTCCGTGGTGGAGAAGAGGGTGTCGTCAATGTCGAAGAGGACGGCCTTCATGTCGTGATGGGGGGGGCGGAGGGGCGGGCGCTTCTATTGTGCACGGGGTCCGTGCATCTGATCCATCGGAACCGCCGCGGCGGCACACGCACCGATTCCGAGGAACCGCTGGTGGACCCTGCTGGCGGGCCTTGCCGGGCCTCCCTGGGCCTCAAGAAGCTTCACCAATAAGAGAGCCCGGCGACCTAGAAGGTTCGCCGGGCTCTCCGGTTCGTTCCAGGAGCGGGCCACGTGGGCCCGCAACCGATCACTGGGACTCGAGCGAGTTCGCGACCGACTCGCGGATGTTGGTGATCGTGGCCTTGACCAGCACCATGAGTGAGCTGCGCTCGTCGTTGAAGCCCTCGCTCTTGAAGAGGAAGCCAAGGACCGGGATCTGCCCAATCCACGGGACTTCCGCGCGGCGCTCAATGTTGCGGATCCGGGACAGCCCGCCCAGGAGCAGCGAGCCGCCATCCGGGAGGAAGGCGCTCGTGTTCACGCTCTGGACCTCAAGCTCGGGGAGCTGGAACTCGACCGGGGCGGTGTTGCCACCGAGGGTGGTCGAGAAGTTCCGGAGCGCGACAACCTTGGCCACGGTGGGCTGAATCTCGAGCCGCAGCCACTGGCGGTTCTCGAGGATGGTGGGTCGCACGTCGAGGACCACGCCCTCGTTGAGGACGTTGACCACCGGGTCGGCGACCGCCTGGAACTGGGCGACCTCAACGTCGAAGTCCTGGATGTAGGCGCGCTGGTTCAGCACCGCCACGTAGGCGCGCTGGGAGTCCTGGACGCTGAGCATCTGGCTGTTGACGATCTCGCTCTTCTCGCTCTTCTCCACGGCGCGGAGAATCGAGGAGACCTCCGAGTCGTCGAAGAAGGTCATCTGGAAGCTCAGGCCCCCGATGGTGCTCAGGCTGCTGCCGAGAGCCGTCTCGAAGAAGTTCTGGGTGGTCGCGCTGAAGGCGCCGTCCAGGCCATCGTCGAAGAAGAGACCCGCGCTGGGCGCGCCGGCCGCGTTCGTGCCGTCCGTGCCCGTGCCGCCGTTGTCGAGGCCGAGCGATGCCTGGTCCTCGAGGCCGTTCGTGACGTCCTCCAGCACCCAGTCATCCAGGCCGCGGAAGTCGTTCCCGATCTCCTGAATGAAGTTGTCGGTGACCTCGAGGAACTTGGACTCGATGGTGACGAGCGACGAGTTGAAGCGACGGAGGTCGTTCAGGAACTCGACGATCTGCATCTGGACCTCAGGGGTCTGGGTGACGAGCAGGTTGGTCTCGCCGACCTCGATGCCAACACCTTCCACTTCCCAGGAGTCCGGCGCGACGGTGTCCGTGATCAGCGTCTGGAGGTTCTCCAGCTCGATGATCCGCGGTGCCTCGCCGATGGCGCCGAAGGGGCCGCCGCCGTCGTCGTCCTCGAGCTGGTCGATCAGACGGATCCGGTCGATGCGCGGGCCCTGGAAGTCCGTGAGCGCGAAGATCAGGTCGGACACGTCGTGCACGACCGGCTCCGGTGCACCGACGGCCTTCTCGGCGCTGGTGACGAGGACCGCGTCGAACATGATCGTCCAGCGGATCTCTTCGCCTGATGCGGCGACGATCCGGTTGATCGCCTGCTCGGCGGACAACTCGTTCTGGAAGTTGAAGTTGTAGACGACGCCCTCATCAGAGACGAGGTCCTCGGCGGCCTGGTCGACAATGATGGGGAGGTTTGTGAAGTCGGCGACGTAGCCCATCACGACCTTCAGGCTCTCCTCGTCCTCGATGCTCGGCAGCGTCACCTTGGTGGTAGCGAGCGCCGTCCGAAGCTCCGCCTCGATGGGGGAGATCTTCTTCGAGGGGTTGTAGACGCGCTTGGAGCGGAGGATCGACTTGCGGCGCCACTCGTCGGCGTCGGGAAGCGTGATGATCTCGTTGCGGGCGATCCGCATCTCCTCGAGCTGCTCGCGGTACTCCTTGAACTGCTCGCTCTTCTTGACGATGTAGTCCGCCTGAACCTGCTGACGGCTGGCCCGGAAGGCCGCCGTGCGGATCTCTTCGGCCTGGTCGTTCCTCGGCTGCTTGGTGAGCGCGAGGCGAGCGGCCTCTTCAGCGTCCCGGTATCGGCCTTCTTCGAACGCCGTCGCAGCCTCGGTGACGATGAGGTCGACCTGGGCCTGCTGGCGGTCCGCCTCGGCGGTCTCCTTCTGCTTGAGCATCTCGAAGGCCTCCCTCCGAGTCATGTCCTTCTCGGACTTCTCAGCAACGCTGCGCTCTTGCTCGGTTTGCGCGAGGAGATCGCGGACCTCGACGTCCGTGCCTTCCCAGTCGATGTCGTATCCACCGACCTCGATCTTGGTTCGGGCAAGCCGCAGCTCGGCGATGGCGCCGGCGTAGTCGCCGCGCTGCTTCATCATCTTGGCGTCGCTCAGGTCCTGGCGGACGGCGACCTTGAGCTGCTCGAGCTTCAGCGAGAACCGGGAGGCTTCCGCGTCGCCGATGGCGTTGACGCCGTCGGGGCGGTCGAGCAACGCGGCCAGTTCGGCGCGCATTCGCTTCGCCTCAAGGCTCTCGCCGTTGATGGCGAGCGCTCGATCGACCTGGGCCAACGCCTCTTCGAGCATGAGCTGTTGCTTCATCTCGGAGGCGCGTGCCATGGCGGAGTCGAAGAGCAGCCTGTTCTTCTGCTCGCGCAGGGTCAGGAGCTCAGCGTCGTCCCCGGCCTGATCATCCTGCGCGGCGGCAGCGCCGCCAGCGCGTTCGATCGTGGAGGGGTCGATAGTGGCGCGGCGACCTTCGCTGGTCGTGCTGACTTCGGCGTCCTGGGGGGCCTCGGAAGAGGTCGAAGCGCATCCCAGGAGAGCCATAGAGGCGCTGCCGGAGATGAGCAGGAAGGACACGTTGAGGGCGGGGCCGGTGATCCTCATGCGGGGAAGACTCACGTCGAATGCAAGGAGGTGGGGGGAGGAAGCGTGGAGGTGTCGAGACCTCTGCAGCTACCGGTAGAAAATCGATTGGCTACCGGGGATTAGCCGGATCGCAGTCGACGAACTTTGGGGGGGGAGGGACACGCGGACCAGGGCGTTCTCTGTGGGAGGTCACCGACGGGCCGAGATCGACAGCAGCTGGGGAGCCACCGCGCCCGAACTCTCTTTCCAGTGGACGCGTGCTGCGTTTGCCGGGAAGAAGGAATGGGTCCAAGAGAGTAAGGAAGGGGTCGGGGACCGTCAAAGGCCCTGAGGCGAATCACCCCCATGAACTGAGGTCGGCCGGGGCACCTCGCCGCCGGGTAGAGGGGGTCCAGCAGGCCGCGGAGTTGGGACCGCGCCACGTGGGACTCGGCCGTCACTGGACGGATAGGGCAATGGATTGGCGAACCGGGCGGGGGAGGGGGCGCCGCTGGTCCGCCTCGCTGCCTCGGTGATCGGCAGCCCGGCCGACGGGGGCCACGGGGAGAGAGCGACTCGGAGGGCGGCGGAGAGGTGATGCAGCGCCCTTTGCTCCCAAGAGGAGGGGGCCGATCCGAGATTGAAGCTTGGGGTCGGAGGGGGGGCGTAGTGCCTTGAGCCCCGGGGGCCCGGGGGCCTGGGGGCCGGGGCGAACACAAGAACTGGAGTCGATCCTGGGCGAGCCGGAGTGGATCTCGAGTGAGAGTGGGGCGGGGAGATCGCGAGGTGCCCCGCCGGCCAACTCACCGGGCCAGCGGCTCAAGGCTCGGGTGGTCGATCTGGAGCCCGTTGATCTGGAGGCTGTCGATCTTGAGCCCGTCGATCTGGGGTCCGTCGATCTGGGGTCCAGGGGCAGCGCTGAGCGGACGGTGACCGGGGTCTGCCCGCGCCCGAGGGTGCGTTGGGCTTGCGTCTTGTGGAGCGCCTCCGACTCGATCGGGGCCTGAAGGCGATGCCCGCGCGGAGCGATCTCCCCTCGTGGTCCTCCGGGAGAGGCTCATCCCCTTGCTCGCCTTGGGGTTCACGCTCCGCCACGGCCCCCTCGAGGCTCCCACCCCACAGCGAGCCCCAAGTCCCTTCCCGGGGAGCCTCCTTTCAACCGGGGAGCCTCCTTTCAGCCGGGGAGCCTCCGTTCCACCGGGGAGCTCCTGCCCAGGGGAAGCCCCCTGGTCCGATGGGAGACTCTGCTCCCGAGGGGAGATCCGATGCTCACCAAGATGAGCAGCACCCCCAGGCGATGGATCGCCTGGGGGTGCTGCCGGGATGGGCCGCCGGTGGCGGACCGAGAGGCCTCTGGGGCCAAGACCTCTCGCGATCAGCGCTCGAACGAGCCCTTGAACGTGATGTCCGTGTACCCGGCGTCCATCGCGGCGTCGAGCACGAGGACCACATCGAGGTTGTTGATGTCCGTCCGGGGGTCGATCGTGGCCTTCTTCTCGGGCTCGGCTTTGATGAAGGCCTTGAGTGAGTCGACGACCTCCGACAGCTCGCTGGTCCGCTTGGAACCCACGGTGTACCGGATGACCCGCGAGCCGGGCTTGTAGACGAAGCGGCGGTTGGCCTCGACGTCGTCATCCGTGTAGGGCACGAGGCCGTCCCGGGTCACGCGCATCTTCTCGCCGGGCTGCAGCACGTCGAGGCGGATGTCGACCTTCTCGACCGGCTCAGCCTGGCTCGTGTTGACGCCCACGTCCTTCGGGAGATACGCGCCGAGCTTGCCTTCGAGCACTTTGAACTTCAGCGTGCACATGAAGAAGATGAGCAGCAGGAAGGTGACGTCGATCATCGGCGTCATCTGCAGCTCGCACTTCTCGTTCATGATCTCGCCGAGGGCGCTTCCTTTCTTCTTGGCCATGTCTATTTGACTCCCTTGTGTTGGGGGCGGACCGAGCGGGCGAGCGAGCTCGCCCCGCCGGTCACTCGCCGCCCTCGTTGGTGTCGGGGGTGGAGACGGCGAGTTGCAGCTTCCAGATCTGCGTTCCGTCCTGACCGCAGCGCTCCATGATGTACTGCACGTACTTGAACGGCGTGACCTGGTCCGCGCGGATCAGGACGGGCTCATCGGGCACTTCGATGTTGCTCCCGGGGGCGATCGGAGCGCGCTCCATGTTGTCGGCGGCGAACTTCAGCCACTTATCGAGGTCGTTCCACTTCTCCGGGCCGAGGTTCACGTCCGGGTCGAAGTAGGTCTTCTTCTTGATGATCATCGTCCCGTCGTGCGGGACGTTGATGACCGGCCGCCACTCCTTGGGGTCGGGCTTATCCGGTTGGGCATGCTCAGCCACCGGGAGGTCAACGTCCTCCAGGTCCTGCTGGGTCATGTCCGTGATGATCATGAAGAAGATGATCAGGAGGAAGACGACGTCGATCATCGGCGTCATGTCCATCTCCATATCTGTCTCTGAGTCGTGCTTTGCCAGGTTCATGTGCAGTCTCCGTTGGAGCGTTCAGCGGCGCGTGGGCCTCTCTCTGAGTCGTGGTGTTGGCGGGGCGGGACAATCCCGACCCCGTTAGCCGGCGGCCGGCGGGTTCCCGGTGGGAGCCCCGCCGTCGCCGGCAGCGGCTCAGGTCTGCGGGCGGAAGCGCTCGAAGAGGTCCTCGACGATGGCACCGGTCTCGATGATCGTCTTGATGAGGCGGTTGCGCAGGAAGGCGAAGGCCGCCGTCACCGGGATGGCAACGATCAGGCCGAGCATGGTGGTCAGGAGCGCCTGCGAGATACCGGCGGCGAGGTCGGCCGGGTTGGCCTGGCCCTGCGAGCGAGCGATCTCGTTGAACGCGGTGACCATGCCCATCACGGTGCCGAGCAGTCCCATCATGGGGGCCACGTTGGCGATCAGGGAGAGCCAGCCGATCTTCTGGTGGAGCTTGATCGACTCCTCGTCGCCCATCTCCTCGAGCGACTTCTCAAGCACGTCGTAGGAGTGCCCGATCTTGGAGATGCCGGCGCCGCAGACGCGGGTGAAGTAGGTCTCTTCTTCCTCGCAGAGGTCCATGGCCTCCTGGAACTTCTCCTCGTTGAAGAGGACTTCGATGTCGTCGATGAGCTCCGGCGGTGCGAGCTTGTCGCGCTTCAGGGACATCGTGTTCTCGATGATCACCGCAAGCGCGACGATCGAGAGGAGCATGATGCACCAGCCGACCGGGCCAGCGTTCTTGAAGACGTCACCGGCCGTGGTGTTCTGGGCCATGGCCGGAGTCGCCGTCGAAAGGAAGACGAGGCCGGCAGCAGCTGCAGGTGCCAGTCGAGCGAGGAGGGAGTTCGCGTTCATTGGGATGGCTGGGGGGCGTGTCGAGCCTCACCGAGACTCCGAAGAGCGGAGCGGAGAGCGTCGAGGGACCGTGGGCTCGCCGAACCCTGGAGGTGACCGGAAGGGACACCGGGGCGGCGAGGGGAGAATTGGATTGGGGTAGGGAGACCGGGGGGATCGAGTCCCGGTCGGACGGGAACCGCTCGCAGAGATGCATGCGGAGCCCGAGGACTTGGTGGCTGCGGGCCCAGGGGCCGTTTTCCGGACAGAGAACGTACCGCCCGCTGGGCCATCGGCAACCGTGATGTTTTACAACGATTCGAGAAGTTGCGCCGCCTTGCGTGCCGAAGGCGTCGCGCCGTACTGAGACGCCACGTTCCTGAGGGCTGTCTTCGCGGCGTTGGCGTCCCCGGGCTCACCGGCGGCGATGCCCGCTTCGGCGAGCCCGACCAGCGCTTCCGCCCTGCGGTCAGCTGACGTGTGATCGAGGCCTGCGACCCAGGCGAACTCGAACTGAGCCTTGCGGAGGTCGCCCTCTGCGAGCCAGGCGTGCCCGAGCCCGAGGTGGGCGGCCGCCATGCCGGCCGAGGTCTCGCTGCTCTTGGCGGCGGACTCGAAGGTCCGGCGGACGCTCTTGGCGTCACCGGAGGCGGCCTTGGTGATCGCCTCGCCCATGCCCGCGACCTCGGCACCAGCAGCCGCAGCGGCGGCCACGGCGGCGTTCTCGCTCTCGACGGCTCCGAAGGCTGCGGCCGCGAGGTCGAAGAGCTCCCGGGCGCCGACGTTGTCGCCGGCGCTGATGGCGGCGTAGGCGGCCTGCATTGCAGCGTCCGCGGTCGCGATGGCGGAGTAGCCCTCCGCTCCGCCCTTGCCCGTCTCAAAGAGCGCGCGATACCCGTCCCGGGCAGCGGCGGCGTCGCCGTTCAGCCACTGGGCGCGGGACTTCATGGCGAGGACCATGGGGACCTGCCGCGCGGAGGGGAAGTCGGTCATGAAGCGGTCGCACTCGCTGGCGACGTCCCCGAACCGGGTCATGTCCGTGGCGGCCAGCGCCATGAGCGAGGTGGCCGCCTGCAGGCGGGCCTCGGCTCGCAGGGGATCGCGCACCTCGGAGTCGCCCGCGGCCTCCTGGAAGCTCTGCACGGCCTCTTCCCAGGCGCCCCGGCCCGCGTAGGTTCCGCCGTCACTGAAGGCGCTGGAGCCGCTGCCCCATGCGATCTGAATCACCTCGGCCGACTTGATCGAGATCTCCCGTCCATCGCGCCGGGTCACCTTCACGTTGTCGAGACCATCCTTGGTGACCGTCCCGGTGACGGTGCTGGCCTTGTTGGTCTTCGGGTTCACACGGAACACCTGGTCCGGCTTGGACTGAGGGGCCGCCAGTGCGGGGGCCACCAGCATCGCGCAGGCAGCGAGCGCTGCGGGGGCGAGGCGTCGTAGGGAGCGGGGGAGCGTGGGGAGGGTGGCGATCTTCATCACAGTCTCGGGGAGATCGGGCGTCGCGGGGGCGTGGAGAGAGAGGGGGGAGGCGATCAACGGGTCTGCTGATAGAGCCAGCGATAGCGGCCTGAGAGGGCTCCGTTGCCGAGGCGCGCGCGCATGGCCGCGTCCGTCTCTTCGCCGGAGCAGTACTCATCCACCAGCTCGAACTGCAGGTCGTTCTCGAGGGTCAGCACCACGGTATCGATGAGCCGCTTGGCGCTGCCGGTCTTGCGGTCATCCTGGAGGCCCCAGACGTAGTAGGCGTAGATCGACATGAACTTGGCCTCGTACCAGTCGCAGGCGAACCACTTGTCGCCGGACTGCGCGAAGGTGTTCAGGCGGTCGGTGATGAACTGGAACTCCTCCTCGGTGCCGCCAGCACCGCGCGTTGCGGAGACTCGCTCACCGCCGCTGCCGCCGTTGACGGAGCCGAGCATGGCGCGGCTGAGCAGCAGCGTCGGACGACGCGACTTCAGGACGGCATCGGGCCCGACGATGAGGGGCGCCAGCAGGTTCTTGGCGACCTCCATGTCGCCGAGCTCCACCAGGCACTCAGCCAGGTCAGGGGTGACCTGGTTGGCCACGGTCTTGCCGTACTTCTCGTCGTCCTTGAAGCGCGAGGCGAGCCGCTCGAGCGGCGCCTTGGCCTTCTCCCATTCCTGGAGCTCCAGCCACAGCTTGGACTCTGCCCGGAGGTTCTTGAACTCCGGGCTGGTGGTGATGCCGTTGGCCACCTGCAGGGCGCTGGCCATCTCGCCAGTGACTTGCTGGTAAGCGTTCGCGTCGGGCGTCCCTGCCGCCTCCAGGCGGTCACGTCGCGCCTTGAGCGCCAGGTAGAGGTCGATCGATGCGCTCGCGGTCTCCGGAGCGTCGGGGTTCGCCTCGACCATCTCGGCCACGATGGCGGCCGCGGCCGCGGCGTCGCCCGACTTGGCGTAGGAGTCAGCGAGCATGGACTGCGCGCGGATCACGAACTTGCCGGCGTTGCCGTAGGTCGACCCGTAGTTGCGGAGCTCGCTGATGACCGTCGCGAAGCCGCTGTCGTCCGCGCCCTCGGACTTTCGATAGCGACTGTTGGCGATCACGTGGTCGATGTAGGCGCGGTAGAACTCGGCGCGCGAGAGGGCCTGGCTGCGGCGCGCCTCCTCGAGCGGGCTCGTGGGGGTGAACTCGGGGTCCTTCGCGCGACCGGTCAGGTAGCCGTCGAAGGCCTTCCGTGCGCCCGAGAGGTCCTTGTTGGAGAGCTTGCAGAGCCCGATCTGGATCTGCGCCAGCTCGTAGAAGCCGTCGGCGGGCTGGATCTGCTGGTACTCGGCGATGGCGCCCTCCCAGTCTCGATCGCCGCGTCGCTTCTCGCCGCGGTTGAAGATGATCTCGTCGGCTGAGCCCTCCTCGTCAAACTGGATGACGAAGTTCTCGGCCTCGCGGACCATCGCGGCCACGTCGTCCTGCCGCTCGAGCCCGAGGTTGCGCGCCCAGGCCTTGATGGTGTTCTGGTAACCGCGCGCGTTCGAGCGGTTGAAGTCATTGTCGCGCCAGTTGATGAGCGCCTCACGGAAGGCCATGGCAGCCTCGAGCTGGCGGTCTTGGCGTCGCAGGGTGAGGCCCATGCCGTTGTAGACCTTCGCGCCGAACTCGACCCGGTCCGCGGGGTCGAGCGCGTCGAGCCGCGTCAGCAGTTCACGGTAGCCAGCCAGGGCCTCCTCGTAGTTCTCGCCCGCGCGCTTCGCGTCGGCGGCCTGGAGGAGCTGAGCCGGGGGGATCTCGATACCCGGCCGCTCGTTGATCGAGGCGATGAGCTCCCCGCCCTTCCGGGCAGCCTCGCTGCCGGGGTTGTCCGTCGCGATTTGCTTGGCGAGGTCGAGGGCGAAGGTGATGCTGTCGCGCTGCTGGCGACGGGACTTCACCGCCTCGCGCATCTCGGCCTCGGTGGCGAACCACTGGGCTCGACCCTGGCCGAGGTCGCCGCCGATGAACCCGCCGGCGTCCACGAGGGTGCTCGCGAACTCGAGCATGGCCGTGTTACCGAGCACAGAGAGCGAGAAGCCCTCCTGGCGGTAGAGGTTGTAGAAGAAGAGACCCGCGGTGATCGCGCCCTCAAGCTCACCGAGGTCCCTCGAGGTGCCCTGGACGCCGGGGATGACGAGCTCGACATATAGGAAGCGCTTCTGCTTGATGTCGAGGGGGAGCTTGGACCACTCGAGCATCTCCTCCCGCTCCGTGGGGTCGATGGGGATCACGCTGTTGATCACGCCGAGGTAGAAGTCACGGGCCTCCTCAGGGAAGCCGGTGCTCGCGTAGACGTCGCCGATGCCCGCGTTGGCGCGCAGGGCGATCTCGGTGCCCTCGCCCACATCAAAGATGAGCTCCGAGTACGTCTCGATGGCCTGCTCGCTGAAGAACGCATCGTCCGGCGTGGCGGCGCTGATCCGTGCGTAGAGCCCGGCCTTGTCCAGCATCAGGACATCCCGCTTGGTCTTGAGCGCGGGGGTCATGGGGTCCGTCGCGTCGATCTCTTCGATGAGCTCCTCGCACAGGCGGACGGACTTCTCCAGCACCTCGACCTTGCGCGCTCGGAGCGCCTCGGCTTCCTCGCCGACGGCATCCTCGAGGGAGATGTCGAGGCTGCGCGCATAGAAGCTGGCGAGCTCCACCATCGTGCGCTGGGCATCGATGCGATTGTCCGCGCCCATGTTGGCGTTGACGTAGTCCTCGTAGGCGCTGAGCGACTGCTCGAAGAGCTCGTTGCGACGGGCGGGGTCCGAGGAAGCCTTGGCGCCGATGTAGTAGATGTCACAGCGGACGAGGTCGAGCTCGGACTCCATTCGGCCGGAGACACCCGCGTCGGCCACGTTGTCGAGGACCTTGTTGGCCATGTCGACGAAGGCCCACTGCTTGGCGAGGCCGCGCGCGAAGTTGATCTCCGCCTCGACGGCCTTCTCGGAGCTCGACTGAGCGCCGGCCGGCAGGGCAAGGCCGAGCGCGGCGGTGAGGAGGACGAGCTGACGGGGGAGGGTGCAGGCGCTGAGTGAGATGGTCATGTTCGTTCGTCGCAATCGCAGAGCCTCGCTGGGGGAGGCTGGCGGTGGGCTTCGACCGGGTCTTAGTCCGCTGGATGAAGGGGGTGACCAAGAGCTCGTCGAGGAATCCAAAAGGATGCCCCTGTCACTCGAGGAGACCAGGAAGCGGGCGGGAGAGGATACGGCAAGCGGGCGCGACTGGGAACGGCTGAGCCCAGCTCTGCGGGCGCTATCTGGCGATACAAGAGAGCCGCCGGGCGGCCCGCAGATGCGGACCGCCCGGCGGCGGAGGACTTGGCGCCCCTCAGGAGGGGCGGGCCATCAGAAGTCGCGGCCGAGCTCGGCGTCGGTCGGCGCGTCTTCCTTGGGGATCACGATCACACCCTTGAGCAGGATCAGGAGCTTGCGGTTGGCGGTGTAGTTGCCCTTCCGCTCGAACAGGAAGTTCAGCAGCGGGATCTTGTTCAGGAACGGGACGCCGGAGCGCTGGTCCTGCTTGGTGGACTCCTTCAGGCCGCCGAGGAGAACGGTGCCGCCATCCATGATGGGGATGGAGGTCCGAACGCGCTCGATGGAGACCTCGGGCAGCTGGATGGTGACCGAGTTCTGGGTGCCGAGGGTGGTCGGCTTGTCCTGAATCGGGCGCTTCAGCTTGGCGATCGTCGGGCGCAGCTCGAGGGTGATGAAGCGACGGTCGGCCGAGACCACCGGGCGCACGTCGAGCACCACGCCGTCCTGGATGACGTTGATGATCGGGTCGGCGATGGAGGCCGCCTGGGCGATCTGGACGTCGAAGTCAGAGACGTAGGCGACCTGGTTGAGCACCGAGATGTTGGCCCGGGCGCCGTTGTTCACCAGCAGTCGCGGGGCGACCACGGACTCGCGGCGCTCGCTCTTGGAGACCGCGCGCAGGATGAGCTCCAGCTGCAGGTCGTTCAGGAAGGACCACTGGAAGGACAGTCCACCGGAAGCCTGGAAGGTGTCCGAGCCGAGCTGGGTGTCGTAGAGGTCCTCGACGCGGCCGCGGTAGCTACCGTCAGCGCCGTCGTCGAAGTAGGCACCGACATCGCTCGTGCGACCGATGACGTCGCCGAACTCCGAGGAGCCGTCGCCGAAGTCGTTGAACTCGACGCCGTTCGGGCCGGGGCCGGGGAGGCCGAGGCCGCGGAAGTCGACGCCGATGTCCTCGAGGAAGCTGTCCTCGACGCGCATGAAGCGCGCTTGGATGTCGACCAGGATGCCGGTGGACTCGCGGAGGTCGTCAAGGAGGTCCTTGATCTTGCCCTGCACCTCGGGGGTCTGGCTCACCACCAGCGTGCCCTTCTCCGTGACCCGGATCGAGTTGGCCGGATCGTCGCCCCAGCTGTTCGGGGCGATGTTGTTCTGGATCAGCTCCTCGAGCTCACCGGTGCCGATCACGTTGGCCTCGCGCTCGGGCAGGTCCTCCTCCGGGATGGGGAGACCGTCGGAGGGGGAGATGTTGATGTCGGGCCCGGGGTAGTCCGGGATCGGCGTCACGAGGTCGGCCACCGAGTAGGTCGCGCTGACCTGACCGCCGGTCATCTCGCTGTCGGTCACGAACAGCACCACGCCGTCCTCGATCTTCCAGCTCATGCCCTCGGTGAGCAGCGCGATCATGTCGAGGATCTGCGTGACGCTCCTGTCAGAGACGTCCAGGTCGACGGCCACCTCGTCCTCTCCGATCTCGTCGTAGACGAGGGAGCTGATCTGGAAGTTGACGCCGCTCTGGGCCTGCAGGAAGTTCGCGACGCTCGAGAGCGCAGCGGGGCCGTCCTCATCGCCGAAGCGGGCGGGGACCACCGTTTGGTTCAGGCGCTCGAGGACCGCGGCGCGCTCGGGGTCGATCGCGGTCTCGATCTGAATGCTCGAGAAGGAGCGGCGCTGGCTCACTTCCTTCCAGCGGTCCAGATCGAAGATCAGGGGCTGCGTCTGCGGGACGTCCATGGTCCGCAGGTCGTCGAAGGTGCGGAGCCACTCCTCGCGGTAGTCGCGGCGCTGGCGCTCATCGACCTTGGCGTGGCCGGCGGCGCGGGAGGTCTCAAGGAGCTCCTGGGCGGCCTCGCTGCCGGGGTCGGCCACGAGGATGAGCTGGGCGAACTTCGAAGCCTCGTCGTAGTTCTCGGCCATGAAGGCGGAGTTGGCGCGCTCGTAGTAGCTGCTCAGCTTGTTGCGGACGCGGTCGCGCTCGGCGGCCTCCATGCGGGCGACCTCCTCGGCAGCGGCGGAGCGCTGCTGGGCCAGCTCAAGCTGCTCGGCCTCGTCGCGGGCGATGAGCGCCTCCTTCAGCTTGTTGCTCACCAGGCGCTCGTCGAGCGAGTTGGTGGCGATCAGCGGATCGATGCGGAGGATCGTCTCGGCCTGACGGAAGCTCTCGATGGCGCGGTCGTAGTCGCCGGCCCTCATGGCAGCCTCGCCCTTGGCGTCCCACTCTTCAGCGCGAGCGCGCGTCATCGTCTGTTTGACGAGGTAGCGGTCCGCCTCGGAGGCGAAGGCCTCGCCGCCCTGGGCGAGGGGGTCGCCCATCATCGCCTCGACCTTGCGGAACCCCTCGCGGGCCGACTGGTTCGAGGGGTCCATCTGGACGGCCTCTGAGTAGAGCACCAGGGCTCCCTTCAGGTCCGAACGGCTGAGGGCCTCCGCGGCGCGCGCAGCGAACTGCTCGGAGAGCACCTTGCTCTTCTGCATTCGCACGAGCGCGGTGTTGAAGCTCTCGTCGGCACCGTCATCGCCGTCGTCCTCCTGAACGACCACGTTGGTGGCCAGGGCGAAGTCAGCGTCTTCGCTAGCGGCGGCCGCCACGTTTGAGGTGAAAAGGTCACTGGACTCCGTTGTCGCGGTCTCCGCGACAGCGTCGGTGGAGACGCTCGGGTCGGTGCCTACGCATGCGACGGATGCCGCGATCAGGAACGGGAGGTAGGAAAGACTTGTCCGCATGGATCGAGTCAGACGCGTGGGGGTCGTCGGGGGGAGATGACGGTCGTCCGCCCCAGTTCGTCGCCGACGCAGTCGGCGATGGGGGACAGGAGCGAACGCTGGGGGGGGATTCGTGCCCAGGGCAACCAAGAGGGTCGCATCTGAGCGCGTGGAACGGGACGCGGGGCGGTTCGAAGAACGGGTTGGTGGGGGGATCTCGCGTCCGTTGCTGAGGCTCCGGGCCGTTGCTGGCCGCGGCGACATTCAGCTTCGAGAGCCACCGCTAGCGCGGCGGAGCCCGATGGAGCGCCTCTATTGGGCTTCGGAGAGTACGGTTCCTGTGCAGAAGGGTCAACGGGCACCCAGTTCTCAGATAGCTCGCCTCCGATATAGATCGCGTCGCGAGCGGTTACCGGTGGCGGCGCGGTGTCGTCGCTGAAGATCTCGGGCGGATCCGTCGATGCCCGCAGCGCCTCGTTGTTTGGACGCCGAGGGGCGCTCAGGGGGTCCGACGGGGAAGCCCAGCCGCGTCCATGGCCAGCTGAATGTCCTCCCACGCCTTGCGCTTCTCGTGGGGGGACCGGAGCAGGTACTCCGGATGGAAGGTGGGGACGACCTTGCGCCCCATGTGGTCATGCACCTTGCCCCGCAGGCGTCCCAGGGGGGCGTCGACGCCCAGGAGGTGCCCGGCCGCGTGGCGGCCGAGGGGAATGATCACCAGCGGGTCCACAAGCTCGATCTGGCGCTCCAGCCACGCGGAGCAAAGGGCCTGCTCCTCCGGGAGCGGGTCCCTGCTCTCGGGCGGTCGGCACTTGACCACGTTCGCGATGTAGACGTCCTCACGGGCGATTCCCATCCCCTTTGAGATGATGTCATTCAGGAGGTCTCCCGCGGCGCCCACGAAGGGGACGCCCTGCCTGTCCTCGTCCTCGCCAGGGGCCTCGCCGAGGAAGAGGATCCGTCGGGAGCCGGTGCCGTCGCCGAACACGGTCTGCGTGCGCGTGGACGCCAGCCCACAGGCCGTGCAGTCCGCAACGCAGGCCTCGAGCTCGCCGAGGTCTCGGGCGCCAGACGCTCGATCCTCCAGGTCTTTCGGGCGAGCGTCCGCTGCGCTTTCGGCAGTGGAGGGGGCAGCGCCCCGGCCTCCAGCTGCAGCAGGCGCGGCGGCAGGGGCGGCAGCAGGGGCGGCAGCAGGGGCGGCAGCAGGGGCGGCGGTACGGGCGGCTGCTGGGACGGCTGTTGCGGGCCCTCCGCCAGCGGGAGCGGCATCGGAGGAGCGGGGCCCAGGAGGCGCGGCATGGGCAGCGGGCAGGTCCTTCGCGGGGCGCGGTGGCGTCGCCGGTAGGGCGTCCAGCCGTGCGATGCGGCGAGTCCCCATGGCCTCGCGGCGGCCGAGGGCGTGCTGTAGCGCGAGAGCGAGCCCGGCGATATCGCCTTCGGGGCTCCCCGAGGAGCCCTCCTGGGGGTTGTCCTGGCTCATTTCGAGACCTCTGCTGGCCGTTCCGAGCTGCCCGGAGCCCTCACGTCGCCCACGGATCGCCCTAGAACGAGTGGCCCCGTGTCTCGCGTTGGACCGGCCACTCCCAGGGGGCGGCCCCTGAGGCGGCTGACCTCGCGCCCGTCCGCCGCGGTCTCGACGGTGCACTCCAGGGTCACATCCAGGGCGTCGGGG
The DNA here is from genome assembly GCA_905480285.1 of uncultured bacterium. Classification (GTDB taxonomy): domain Bacteria; phylum Planctomycetota; class UBA1135; order UBA1135; genus Saltatorellus. Next base: position 15,905 of record CAJQPT010000240.1, on the reverse strand, counting down.
GGCACCCCCGCGATGTGGTCAGGGTCGACCGAAACCCGTTGATAGCGGCCGGAGAGGCCCACAAAGCCCTCGAGGACCACCCGGTCGCGGGCGCCGTGGAGCTCCCGCCGGAAGGCCTCTTCCCAACCGCTTGCGGCCTCGGAGAGCGCCGCACGGCGCGCCCGGGAGGCCTCCGGAGGGACCCTGGAGCCCATCGAGGCGGCGGCTGTGCCTGGCCGAGGAGAGAACGGGAAGACGTGGACCTTGGTGAATCCGGCCTCCTCCGCAGTAGCGAGGGTGCGCTCGAAGTCGACGTCGGTCTCTCCGGGGAATCCGACGAGGATGTCCGCGGTGAACGCGGGTCGATCGAGGCGGGCCCGGATCCGGTGACAGGCCTCCAGGTACTCCGCGACCGTATACCAGCGGTTCATGGCCTTGAGCACCGGGTCAGCACCGGACTGCATGGGCATGTGGAGGTGGGGGGCGATCCGGTCCGGTCGCTCCGCCATGAGGGACACCATGTCGTCGTCGACCTCGGTCGCCTCGATGGACGACACCCGCAGCCGCCACTCGACGGGGGCACCGTCAGGACCGGTGGCCTCCACCTTCACCAGGCGCTGGAGGAGGGCCGAGAAGCTGGAGTCGATGTCCAGGCCCCAGTGCCCGATATGGATGCCGCAGAGCACGATCTCCACGTGCCCCGAGGCCACGAGGCGCTCGACCTCGGCGGCCAGCTCCTCTGCCGGGCGGCTGGTGCTACGGCCGCGAACGTGGGGGATAATGCAGAACGCGCAGCGCTTGTCGCAGCCGTCCTGAATCTTGAGGAAGGCCCTCCGGTGGCCCGCGAATTCGGTGATCCCGGCGGGAATGCCGAGCTCCTCTGGGCCCACCTCCTGCCCGATCTGGCGCAGGAAGTTGACCGGGCGCTTGGCCTCGCCGTTGCCGAGGACCCACTCCACATTGGGGATCTCGCGCAGGATCTCGGGCTCGGACTCCGCCAGGCAGCCCGTCACCGCCACCCTCGCCTCGGGGGTCTCGCGACCGATCCGGCGAATCAGCTGGCGCGCCTTGCGGCCGGCCTCCGCCGTCACGGTGCAGGTGTTCACGACGACCAGGTCAGCCCCAGGGCCGGTCTCCTCGAGCCCCCGCCGCCCCAGGGCCTCCCGGAGGACCTGGGTGTCGTACTGGTTGGCTTTGCACCCGAAGGTGACGAAGCGCACGGAACCCGGCGCGTCCCTGTCGTTCGATCCTCCGCCCAGACTCTCCATGGGGGGCATGGTAGCCGAAGCGGAGCGCCCACCCCATGGCGGCGACCGCCTACACTGCCCGCACTGTGCTTCGAAACACGCTCGACTCCATCGCAGGACTCGTCTCCCGCGGTGACTCCGCTCCTGCAGCCCTCCCCGTCCCCCGGGCACTCAGGTGCCTCACGGGGCTCCGACGGTCCCGCGTCGCCGCACCCTCGGGCTCGGCCTTGCTGCTCCTCGCCGCCCTCACGGCCTGCGGTGGCTCCGACCCCGATTCGCCGGAGGGGGCGGGGACCGCCCCGTCCGTCGCATCCTCGGAGCTGCGCCGAGACGGACGGGCCGAGGCGGTGCAGCTTCGCCGCCTGCTGGATGAGGGCCGGACGGATCTCGCCGCGCCGATGCTCGCGGCCCTCGAGCCAGAGCTCGGCCTCGAGGGGCCGCTGCTGCGTGCTCGTCTCGTCGTGATCCAGGGCGACCGGGGGTCCTGGCTCCAGCAGATCGAGATCGCCCGGGCGATGAACCCGGCCGACCCCAGGCCCTACGCCACCGCCGCCGAGCTGTACGCCTCGATCGGGCTCCACGAGTCCGCGTTGGATGAGATCACCCGCGGCCTCGAGGCCGTCGGTTCGCTGACCCCGGAGCTGCAGCGAGCGCAGGGGGTCTACGCCATCACGACTGTGGGCGGGGGGAAGACCGGGCTCCTCTATCTGGAGTCCGCCCTCCAGGCCGACCCGGGACTCCCGTTCATGGGCCGCCCGCTGGGTCAGGCGTACCTGCTCTCCGCCCAGCGCTCCATGGCCGAAGGGCAGGGCAAGCTGGCGCTCGAGCGGATCCAAAGATCTCTCGAGTTCGATCCCACCGACCCAGGGGCGCGCCGCACCTACGCCGAGATCATCATCGCGGTGAACCGGGACTTCTCTGGCGGCATCGCCTTGCTCGAGCAGCTCCTCAAGGACGGCGAGGAGGTCAAGGATCTCGTCGCCCGCATGAGCTGGTCGGCGGGGGTGAAGGCCCAGGTCGCCGGCGACCGAGGCGCTGCGCGCAAGTACTACCTACGCGCCCGGGAGCTCGGGTGCGTGGAGGCGACGCAGGGGATGGCGAAGGGCTTCTTCGAGGCCGAGGCGCGCGGGGCCTTCGACGCCGCGGTGGTCGCAGCCACGGCTGCAGAAACGGCGAGCCTGCGCCTGCGGGTCGCCGAAGCCGTCGGGCTCCTCGGCGAGGGCGAGCGCGGCCGCTACACCCTCTCGGGCTGGTTCCTGGAGGCGGCCGCCGCGGCGCTCTCTGCCGGCGAGACCGAGCGCGCGGGGCAGCTCGCTGCCGCCGCGCGTGACACAGACCCCCAGGTGGCGGGTCTGGCGGAGCTCTCGGGGGCCATCTATCTGCAGCGGGCGGTCGATTCCATGGGGGATCGCGACCTCGAGGCAGCGCTGGTCTTCGCGGAGCAGGCGACCCTGGTGGACCCTGACGACGCCATGGCGCATCACCTGCTCGGGGAGCTGCGCTACGCAGCTGGTCGCTTCGCAGAGGCCGTGCCAGAACTGGACCGCGCGCTCCGGAATTCGGAGCTCGACGGGGAGCCTCTCGGCCTCGAGGTGGCGCTGATGCTGGCTCGCTGCCAGGAGCAGAGCGGCCAGGCGAGCGATGCCATTGCGACCCTGGACCAGTACCTTCGCCGACCGGCGACTGCGGACGACGCCAGCACTCGGGAGGAGGCGAGCGCGCTCCTCCGGTCGCTCCGCGCGGGCGGCTGAGGTCGGAAGCGAGGTCCAGGCTTGGTTCTCGCGGCGCCGCTCGCTGAGGGGCTCGCCGTCCTCGATCGCGGCGGGGCGGTCCCGGAGAGGCTCGGCCCCTTGAGCGGCTCCACCGGCGCTCCCCAGGCTCCCGACGCCCCTCACGTCACCGACGCCACCAGGGCCACCAGGGCCACCAGGGCCCCCAACGCCCCCAACGCCCCCAAAGCCACAGGGGGGAGGGGCGCCCCCGGGAGTGGCCGTGCGCCGGCGCCGGGTGGAGCTTGAACCGCGGCCCCTGGATCCGTAGTTTGCTGTCGGAGAGCAGCTGTCCCCGCACAGGCAGCCGCGCTCATTCACCGCATAGGCCCCTCGCTGCCCCTCGATTGAGGGGGTCGAGCGACGGGTCGATTCCACCAGGGCACACCATGACGCGCCGTAAGGTCACCATGCTCGAGGCGTTCCAGGACTCCGCAAGGACTTCCCAGGAGCGCCAAGACGCCGCGCTTTCCAGAACTCAGGCCGCCGCAGGGGATGGCGCTCTTGGCGTCGACAATCCTCTCGCCGGGGATCCTCTCGCGGGGGAGGGGCGCGCTGATCCGCGCCCCGCTCCGAGCGTGCACGATGGCCCGGCCATCGTCCCGGTGGGGGAGTCCTCCGTCGGCGGAAGCGCCTCCGGGGGCCACCCGGGCGTCGACTCCGAGGGCATTGACGCCGAGGGGCGCGCGGCGCGCACCGGCTTGACCCTGCCCTTCAGCGGGTACGGTTTCGCTGTCCTGCAGGTCCTGCTGCTCGTGGGCGCCTTCCTGCTCGGCCGCCAGTTCGAGGAGCATGGGTTCGGGCTGGGCGCGAGCCATTCGTCCGAGGCCTCCGGTCAGGCGCGTCTCGAGGCCGCGAGCTTCGGGATGCCGGGCCGGTCGCTGACGTCCCGCCAGCTCTCCGGAGCCGTCGATGCCGGCGCGCGAGCCATCCAACCGGAGCGCCAGACCGGGGCACCGGGGGAGGCGGGAACGCCGGGTGGCGGAGGTTCACCTGAGGGGACCCAGAGCGACGGCGTCGCGGCGGTTGACACCTCGAGTCCTTCGGCCCAGCCGGATCCAGACACGGCAGCGGACCAGGCCTTCTGGGACCCCGCCATGCGCTTCACCGTGCTGGCCATCAGCTACACCCGGAGCCCCGCCAACGAGGCGCTGGCCTGGGAGACCTACGACCTGCTCGCCGAGCTGGGATTCCCGGTGGTGAAGCCCTCCAGCGGCGGCATCCGGATCTTCCTCCACGTCGGGGCGGCGGCTTCGATGGACGAACTCGCCGACCTGCGGAATGAGCTGCAGAACGTTCGTGTCGGGCCGCGTCGGACGCCGGACTTCCGAACGGCTTACGTCGTCAACATCAATCGAGAGATCGACTGAGCGCGGCGCGGCGTGCGGGGCCCCGAGGCCCCGCCCTGCCGCGTTGGTCTCACTGCTGCCGAGATCTCACTGCCGCGCTGGCCTCAGCGTCACTTTGGTCTCAGCGTCACTTTGGTCTCAGCGTCATTTTGGTCTCAGCGTCACCTTGATGACAGGGCCCCACCCCTCTCAGGCGCGCGGCTGCAGCTGGGCTCGGGCCCCGCGGTGGGCCGAGGTCCTGGTCGCCGGACCCCTGATGCGGCCCTCGGTCTCATCTGCCCCGGCGGGCTGGCTCAGGTGGCCCACTCGGCGGGGGGTGAGGCGCCCCGTCTCGTTCGGCTGGCCTCGTTCGGCCGAGCTCGATCGGCTTGAAGTGGGCGCGGCGGCCGGTGCGCCGCAGCTCCTCTACGGTGGGGCCAGCGAGTGGTCCGCGGCCGGTGGGCGCCTGCTTGGGCCTCCGCGAGGCCTTCACTGGCCCCTCACCGCACATTTTGGTCTGGACGGGTGGTTGCTCCGTCCGTCCTTCGAGTACCCTCTCCGCCCCTCATTCGAACCTGAGGCCACCAATCATGTCGATCCACCCCAGCCTTCGCGGTGTCAACACCCTCATCGGTGAGCGCAGCGTCTTCACTCGCAAAGAGCGTCTGCTCAAACTGATGGAAGAGGGCCGTGTCGCTGACACGGACTCCGCTTACGGGCTCCCCAAGGTCCGCACCAAGTACAAGCTCAAGACGGCGAAGAAGAAGAAGGAGGAGTGATCCTCCCGCCGGCGCGCCTGCCGGCCCTCTTCATCTCGTCTTGCCCCGGCGCGCGCCGCGGCCCGCCCGCGGTCACAGGGGGCACCATGAAGCCGATTCTCCCTGTGGGGGACTCGGCTTCCCGCGTTGCCCCCGCCGTCGCGAGCCTCTCCCAGCCATGAGCCCCACGTCCGCCCCCGCCGCTGCCCCTGTCATGGAGGTCTTCGCCTCCTTCCAGGGCGAGGGACTGTACGTCGGGCAACCGCAGGTCTTTCTCCGGCTCGCCGGGTGTCCCCTGCGCTGCCGCTGGTGCGACACCCCGGGTTCCTGGGAGACCCGCATGGACGGGCAAGCGCGGATCGATGCACCGGAGGGCACGCTCCGCGAGGGGCGGGTCGCCTCGCCCTTCCAGGCGGCCTTGTGGGTCGCCGGCGTCGAGCCGGGCGAGCCGCGCACGGTCAGCGTCACCGGTGGAGAGCCGCTCATGTGGCCCGAGTTCATCCGCGGCCTCCGGTCCATGATCGCGCCGCGCCGCATTCACCTGGAGACCGCCGGGGCGCACCCCGAGGCGCTCGCGCGCGTCCTTGACCGGATTGACCACGTGAGCCTCGACCTCAAGCTGCCCGCGGACATGGGGGCCCCTGTCGAGCTGCAGTCCCGCGACGGAGAGCCGGAGTCCATCGATGAGCCCGCGCCGGTGACGCCCGAGGACTGGCGTATGGCCCGCCGCCGCTGCCTCGACCTCCTCCAGGATCGTGACGCCTGCGCGAAGGTCGTGGTCACCGCAGATCGCGAGCCCCGCGACTACGATGAGCTCTTCGAGGACGTCGCTCGCAGGGCCGCGTCGCTCCCCGTCTTCATCGCTCCGGTGACCCCGATGGGCGGATGCGAGGCGCCCACCCTCGACCACCTTGTCGAGGTCGTCGAGCACGCCCGCGAGCTGGAGCTCGACATCCGCGTTCTTCCCCAGGTTCATCGAGCCATGGGGATCGCCTGAGTCCACGCCTGATCGATCCATGAATGAACCCACCGAAGTCGATCCCCCTGCGGACGCCGAGCAAGAGCAGCGGGTGGCGCAGTCCGCGGCCGGCGCTGCGCGTTCCTCCGTGCCGATGCCGCGCGTGGCCCTCGTGGGGCGCCCCAATGTCGGCAAGTCCACGCTCCTGAACCGGCTCTGCGGGAGCCGCGTTGCGATCGTCGAGCCCACGGCCGGGGTCACTCGGGATCGGATCGCGGTCCCCGCTCGCCTGACCACCAGGGACGGCGAGCGCTGGGTCGAGGTCATCGACACCGGCGGTCTCGGTATCGTGGACCGCGACGACCTTGGGCCCCACGTGGAGGCCCAGGTGGACACCGCGCTCAAAGGCGCGGACCTGGTGCTGTTCATGGTCGACGTACGCGACGGGCTGACGCCGCCGGATCAGCAGGTGGCGAAGCTCCTGCGCGGCGCGGGCGTGCCGGTGCAGCTTGTGGTCAACAAGGCCGAGGGCGGCGGGTTCGAGTGGGAGGCCGAGTCCTTCCACGCGCTGGGTGTGGGGGGAGACCCCATCGTCATCAGCGCCCAGAACGGAGAGGGGATCACGGACCTGCGCCAGTGCATGGCGGACCACCTGCCGGGGGCGCCCGAGGAGAAGCCCACGGAGACTCCGCTCATGAAGATCGCGGTCGTGGGGCGCCGGAACGCGGGCAAGTCGACGCTCGTCAACCACCTCGCGGGGGAGGAGCGCATGATCGTCTCCGAGATCGAGGGCACGACCCGCGACGCGGTGGACGTGGTCTTCGAGCGGGACGGAGAGACCTTCACCGTGATCGACACGGCGGGCATCCGAAAGCGCTCCAAGCTCGAGGACGCCATCGAGTTCTACTCGGACGCGCGGAGCCTCAAGACCATCCGCAGGGCGGACGTCGTCATCCTCCTGTTCGACGTGACGCGCAAGCTCTCGTCGATCGAGAAGAACCTCGCGCGCTACGCCATCGACCGCTACAAGCCCACCATCCTGGCCGCCAACAAGTGGGACCTCGTGGAGGGGCAGACCCCCGAGTCGTTCCGCGAGTACTTGGATGCGCAGGTACCTGGCCTCGGCTTCGCGCCCATCGTATTCCTCTCGGCCAAGGAGGGCCTGCGGGCGGACGACCTCATCGGCGTCGCAAAGGACCTCTTTGAACAGGGCCAGCAGCGCGTCAGCACCGGAGACCTCAACCAGGTCTTGGAGCGCGCCCTGGAGGCTCGGCAGCCCAGCTCGAAGGGCTATCGAGCGCGGGTCAAGTACGCCACCCAGGCGGAGGTGTCGCCGCCCACGTTCGTGCTATTCGTCAACGACAAGCGGCACATCGGCAAGGACTGGCTACGCTACCTCACGAACCGGCTCCGGGAGGAGCTCCCGTTCCACGAGGTGCCCCTGCGCATCGTGCTCAAGGACCCCAAGACGCTCTCGGAAGAGGCTGCGCAAGAATGAAGATCAAGTCGCTCGCCCCGGCCCTCCTCCTCCTTCTCGTGCCTGCGATCAGCGCGTGCGTGTCCGTGAACACGGCGATCCCCGTCGAGCGGACCGTCTCGGCGAAGACCGAGTTCGAGCTCTGGCAGGCGCTGCGTATCGCGGTGGACCTGAGCGATTATCCGGTGGGCACGGGCGCCGATTCGGGGAAGCGCGAGATCCTCAGCGGGTGGAAGCTCGACCTCGCCCCCTACAAGGGGAAGGGGTTCAGGACGCGAGTCATTGCGCGGTACGAGCGCTCCGATGCGCCGGCCTCATCGGATCCCCTGGTGGCCTTCGATGTGACCATCCGCGTGGAGAAGGACACCAACGAGTCGTACCGCTCATTGGATCCCGCCTACGCCGACTGGAAGGGCGCGCCGGATGACGTGGTCGCGGCGAAGACGATCATGCAGCGGCTCGAGTCCCTTCTCGGATCGGGCGAGAGCTAGCTCGGCGAGCGGTGGCCGTCGAGCCCGGCGGCCCACAGAGTTTCCCCAGGAGTCTCCCGCGGGGGGGGGCGCGGGCGAACTCCTGACCCGTCCCGAGACGAGAGCGTTCCAGGAACTCGTGGCGGGGTGGCGATTGGGCTGAACACAGCGGACCCCAGGTGTCGATCCGCTCCATGTGAAGCTCTCATCCGTGGACCTGACCCGCGCCGGCGCATCGACCGGCGGACGCCCCTCCTCCATCTCATTGATCCGAGAGGCGACCCAGGTCGGCCTCGAGGCGAGGGGCTTCGAGCCCTCCTTCGGGCCTGGGGCGGACCTGACTCTGGTGGATGTCCTCGACGATGGGCTCAGCCCCTGGGTGGAAGGGGCCGGGATAGAGAGCCTCTACGATCGGCTGGGGCCGCTCCTCGTGAGGGTCCACGCGGTGCCGGGCGATCACGCCCCCGCGACGGGGCTGCGGGAGCTCCTCTCCCACGCGGACGGAGTCATCGTGTCGACCCGCTCTCACCTCGTTCGCCTCGGCAGCGCCGGGCTCCTGCAAGCGGATCGCACCGATCTCATCGCCCCTGCGGCCCCCGAGATGTTCGCTGGCACCAACGGTGCGGTGGGCGAGGGGATCCTCGTCCTCGGAGAGGACCTCCCCGAGGAGCTCGAGCAGGCGCTCTATGGACTGTCGCTCGGCTGCTCAGTCCTCGGGCCAGACGCCCATGACTCGGGCGCCGCGCGGCGCTTCAGGTCTCTCCTGGCGCGGCACGAGGTGGCGGTGTTGACCGAACCCGAGCACGGTGAGGACGGGGTCATCGCCGCGGTCTGTGCTCAGCTCGGCCGAGCCCTCGTCGCACCGGGGGGGGTGGACCTCGCGGCTCAGCCCCACTGCTTCCCGGTCTCCTCGCGGCCGACGGCGCTGGACTGGACCGCGGCCCTGCGCGGCGCCCTCGACCACGCGCAGCTCCCTGAGCTCAGGGAGGAGGAGACGGGAGAACAGCTCGACCGTCTCGCGCGGGTCCTCACCCGGGCGAGGCGCCGAAAGGAATGCTCTCGCCCTACTGCTGCCTGAAGTACCTGCTGCCTGAAGTACACGCCGGTTGCCGCCTGAAGGACACGCCGGGGTTACGCTGGCCCTCCCCATCCCCCTTGGACGATCCCCTCAACAACGCGTTCGAATCCCTGCGCACCATGGTCGTGAGGATGAGCTCCAGCGAAGGCCCTCCTGCCGAGCTGGGGGGCGAAGTCGTCCACCAAGCCACGCTGGTGGGGGACGCTGAGGGAGCGCTCGGTCTTCAGCCTGGCGCGGTCGGCCGGTCGCACGGTCTGATCGAGGCGCTCGGAGAGCTGCTCGAGAGCCACCGCGTCGAGGCGGTCTCGCTCCCGGTCGAGGCCGACGATGACGACGACCACCGCGCGCTCGTCGCCGCAGCGGCGGCGGCCTGCAGTCTGCGCGGTGTGCTGGTCAGCTGCGGCGGCGAAGTCCCTCTGTCGGCCTCGGGGTTCGATCGGGCCCGGCGCGCCGAGGCTCGCGAGCGGACCAGCGATGACTCTCGCACCGTCACCGCCGTGATCTCCGCCTGGAACAAGCGCGACGACGTGCGGGCCAACCTGCTCGGCATCCGCGCGCAAACGCGCCCCTTCGACGATGTCGTGGTGGTGGATAATCACTCCAGCGATGGCACGGCGCAGATGATCCGGGACGAGTTTCCCGAGGTGCGCCTCGTCGTGATGCCCAACAGCGCCTACGGCGCATGTGAGACGTTCAACGTGGGCTTCTCCACCGCGCTGACCGGGTACATCGCCATCCTCGACGACGACGTGGTGCTCACGCCCTGGTGGCTCGAGCGCTCCCTCTCGCGGATGGCCGAGGAGCCCGAGACCACGGCGGTCGTCTCCACGAAGGTCGTGGAGCCGGGGATGCCGGATAGCTTCCGAGACGCCGAAGCGCTGAACCGCGAGCGGTACATGAGCACGTTTCGGGGGTGCGCGAGCCTGGCTCGCAAGGAGGCCATCGACAAGGCTGGGGGGTACGACGAGCGCCTGTTCATCTACGGCAACGAGCGGGACCTGACCTGCCGATTGCTCAACCTCGGCTATCGCGTGCTGCAGTTTCCTGGCGCGGAGACCTTCCATCGGACGCCCTTCGGGCTGCAGATGGGCAAGCGCAGCCTCTACTACCACGCCCGCAACGCCTGGCTCGGGATGCTCAAGTACGCCCCGGCCAAGGACCTCGCGCGGATGCCCTTCCTCGTGCTGACCAAGGTGTTGCTGCGCGGCCGAAAGGCCGAGGAGGCCGGAGAGGTCACCGACGCTGTCGGCACCATCGGAGTGGGGAAGTCCCTCCGGGAAACCGAGGGCGCGTGGTGGATCGTGACGCGCGCGCTGTTCAGCGTGCTGTACAACGTGCCGTACTGCCTCAAGCACCGCGAGCCCGTCCAGGCGCCGGACTTCGAGCTGCCGTTGCAGTAGCCCCCCCAGGATCCCCCTTCCCGTCCGCACGATGGCCGAGCCCAACCAACGCTCCGACGGAGCCGCCTCGCCCCTGGGGCCGATCTCTGCGGTGGTCGTGAACTACCAGGGAGAGGCGTACCTGGAGGCGTGCATCCGCTCGATCCAGGCGCAGTCGCTGCCAGTGGCTGAGCTCATCGTCGTGGAGAACGCGAGCACCGACGGCAGCCTCAACCTGCTCAACACACAGTTCCGGGGCATCGAGACCCTCCGGATGGTGGAGAACGTCGGCGCGTGCACCGCGAGGAACGTCGGCATGCGAGCCGCGAAGTACCGCTGGGTACTCCTCGTGGACAACGATGTCGTGCTCGCGGACGACACCCTCGAGCACCTCGCGGCGGCGGTCTCGGTCGAGGAAGGCGCGGTGATGGCGCAGCCGCGGAGCCTCTTCAAGGCGGACCCCACCCGGGTCCACTACGACGGAGGTGACTTCCACTTTGCCGGGCTCATCAGTCTCCACAACTTCGGTGCAGAGGTCGGGGCCCTCGAGTCGCCGCCGGTGGAAGACATCAACGTGGCGATCTCCCTCTGCCTGCTCGTGGACAAGAAGGCCGCCATCGAGGTCGGCGGCTTCGACGAGTCGTTCTTCATCCTCTTCGAGGACCTCGATCTCTCGCATCGACTGAGGCTGGCGGGTCACCGGATCCTGAAGGTCAACTCCGCGGCGGTCCTGCATGACGCGGGGACCGCGGGGATCAGCTTCCGTGAGGGCACGGACTATCCCGGCCGGCGGGTCTTCTTTCACTCGCGCAACCGCTGGCTGTACATGGCCAAGTGCCACCGCCTCTGGACGCTCCTCCTGAGCGCACCGGGCCTGCTCATCTACGAGGCCGCGTGGGTCCTCTTCTCCGCGAAGCAGGGTCACCTGGGTTCATGGTGGCGCGGGAAGGTGGCCTTCTTCGGGCGCCTGCCGGAGGTGCTCAGGCGCCGGCGGCAAGTCCAGCGCGGCCGCAAGATCGGCGACCGCGGGCTGCTGGTCGGGGGGCCGCTGACGCTCAGCCCCAACCTCTCCTCCTCGGGCGGCCTCGGGCTTCGACTGTTGGACGGCGCGCTCCGTGGATGGTGGGGGCTGTGCCGCTGGTTCGTGGTGTGAGCGAGGTCTGGCGCACCGGACTGTCTGCCCAGGCCCAGCGACAGCCACTTTCTGGCCAGCCACTGCCCCCCCCGCGATGTCCACACGGCCCCTGTACATACGGCCGCTGTACACACGGCCGCCGGCCGCCCTGTCAAGGCCGCGCCACCCGCAGGCCGGCCGCAAGCGAGCCACTCGCCCCCAGGCCCTCTCGCTGCCGCGCCACGACGGGTGGCTGCTCCGGGCATTCTGCGGCGCGCGGGACTAGGGTGGAGTAGGCCCCTTCTGAACCATGCGCGTCCTCCTCGCCACTCACCTCTACCCGCCGCACCACACCGCCGGCGTGGAGGTGTTCGCCTCCGTCACGGGTGCGCACATTGCGGCGGCGGGGCACGAGGTGGTCGTGGTCACCACGGAGAAGGACATCGCCCAGCCGGACCTCTCCACCCGGGAGCGAGAGCACGCCGGGCTGCGGGTGATCGAGGTGATCAACAACCTCTTCGCGCGGACCTTCGAGGAGACCTGGCGTCGACCGGCGATGGATCGAGTCCTCGCTCGCGTGCTGGATGAGGTGCGCCCGGAGGTCGTCCATGTTCACCACCTGCTCTACCTGTCCGCTGGCCTGCTCGACCTCTGCGAGGAGCGAGGGATTCCGGTGGTCATGACCATCCACGACTTCTGGCTGGGGTGCGCGCGGTTCGGCCAGCTGCTCCATCCCGATGGGTCGCGCTGCGCGCACGTGGATGTGAAGCGCTGCGGGACGTGCCTGCCGAGCTTCAAGTGGCGTCAGTCCGACCTCGAGCGGCGGGTGGCCCGCGGAGTCTCCGCCGTGAAGGGCGTGACCGGGCTCGACGTGTCGGGTCCGGTGCGGCGGCTGGCCGCTGCTGCCCGAAGCGAGCCTGGTCCGAGCTGGGCGCCGCCCTCGGGCGGGGAGGCCGCGCGCTTCGAGGGAGCCGCGTCGAGCCGCCTGGAGGACCTCGTCTCCACCCTCCGGCGCTGCGTGGACCGGGTGCTGCTGCCTGCGCGCTTCATGGTCCCCTGGTTCGAGGAGCTGGGGCTCGACCCCGCGCGGCTCCACGTGGAGACCACCGGCGTGGACTGGGAGGGCGCAAGGCACCACCCGCGGGTCGAGCGTGGCCAGGGGGAGCCGGTGCGAGTCCTCTTCCTGGGGTCTCTGGTGCCCCACAAGGCGCCTCACCTCCTCCTCGAGGCATGGGGCCAGCTCCCCGGGGTGACGCGTGAGGCCGCGACCCTGCGGGTCCTCGGTCCAGATCAACACGAGGCCGGCTACGTGGAGGGCCTGCGGCGAGCAGCTGAGCCCCTCAACGTCACGGTGGGGGGCGCCCTCGGGCGCGAGGAAGTGCGCGCGGAGATGGCCCGAACCGACGTGCTCGTGACGCCCAGCCAGTGGACCGAGATCCGCCCGCTCGTGATGCTCGAGGCCTTCGCCGCGGGGGCCCGGGTGATCGCCACCGACCTCGGTGGCATGGCAGAGCTGGTGGCGGACGGTCTGCCGGGCACGCTCTTCCGCGAGGGAGACGTGAAGGGGCTGCGAGCCGCGCTGGCCTCCGAGTTGGAGATCGCCCGGGGCGTGGGCGCGAGCGCCACAAGCGCCGCTCCCGTCCCTGCTGCGGGTCCCACGAGCGGACTCACGAGGGGCCCCAGCCCTCGCTTCAGGGCGTGGTCCGAGGTGGGCGACGCGCTGATCGAACACTACGAGCGGGCGGTCCGAGGAGATCGGGCCCCGATCGGATAGGCTCGGCCCATGGCATCGACGTGGACGATTTCGCGCCGCCAAGGGCGCTGCGCGGAGACCGAGCGTGAATTCGAGGAGGGGGAGCGACACGTTTCGCTCCTCACCGTCGTCGAGGGCGCGCTCGAGCGCGCGGACCTCTCGGTGGGGGCGTGGCAGTCCTTCCAGGAGAGGATCGACTCCGGCGAGGCGGAGCCGCCCCTGTTCCACTGGTTCACACGGCACCTCGTGACGCGGAAGAAGACGGTCCAGCTGGACCTCGAATCCCTCGACCGGCTCTTCCTCGAGCTCGAGGGGCGCGAGGAACTGCAGGTGCGCGAGCTCCGCTACGTGCTCTGCCTGCTGCTGATGCGCAAGCGCAGGGTGAAGGTGGAGAAGGTCCTACGAGAGGGTGACGAGGAGGCGTTCATCGTCAAGCGCCCCCGGGACGACCGCCGCTTCAAGGTCTTCGTCTACGACTTCGAGGCGGACCGCCTCGATGAGGTTCGCGCCCAGCTGCAGGCCGTGTTCGATGGCGCCGAGGGGCCCCACGGCATCCGACTGGGCCTGGAAGACGACGATATGGAGGGGGATGCGGCCGAGGCGCCGGACGCCGGAGCCTCCACCTCCGAGGGGTCCAGCCCCGCAGCAGCATCCAAGCCCGCGGCAGAATCCCAGCCCACGGCAGAATCCCAGCCCACGGCAGAATCCGCTCCCCAAGAGGGTCCCGGAGCTGAGCCGGCTGAGTCCGTCGAGCTGGCTGAGCCCGTCGAGTCGGCTGAGCCCGCCGAGTCGGCTGAGGCGGTCAAGTCCGGGGTCGAAGCCCCGGCTGAAGCCTAGGCCAGCGCCCTGGCGGACGGCCAGGCGGGCGGCTCGACGCCATACGATCGGGGCCTTCCCCGGCTCGGGCTCCTGGTCGTGGCGGCCCGGTCGGTGCAAGGCGCCCGGCGGGCTGATGGACCCGGCTGATGGACCCGGCTGACGGGGCCGGCTGACGGGGCCGACTGAAGGGGCCGGCTGAAGGAGTCGGCTGAAGGAGTCGGCTGATGGGGCCGATGGCTGGAGCTGGACTCGCCTGCTGGGTGATGTCGCTCAGTCGCCCCTCGAGTGGCTCTCGCCAGGGCTCCGCGTCCGTGCCCATCGTTTGCTGAGCCTCGCTGGGGGAGCCCTGCGCGCCAGATCCTGCGCGCCAGATCGCGCGCGCCAGAGCTGCGCGCCGGTGCGGTGATGCCATCCCCAGGACGGGGCCCTGAGCCCACCAGGGGAGGCGGAGCCCTGCCACGCCTTGGTCAGGGGCCGTACCGGGACCGGGGGCCGAGGCAGGGAGAGGGCTGGCCCGGCGCGGGGAGGCCCGGCGCGGGGAGGTTCGGCGCGGGGAGCCCCGGGAGTGGGGCGATCCGATGGCGCGACCTTCGGGACTGCCGAGGCGCCGAGGGGGCGTTCGATCGCGCGGTGGCATGGAGTGGCATGGGGGAGATCCACCGGCCGCAGGGGACGCGGGGCGCGACATGCGACCGCGCCAGTTGTGGTGGCCCGCCGCCGAGGGGCACTACATCTAGCGTTGGTAGGGCTCGCCGGACATTAAGGACACATCATCTTGTGCCTCGCGGCTGATTGTGCGCTTGCGGCCTAAGTGTTTGTCAGGGCTTGGCTTAGAAACCCATCGACTTTGCTGGAGGGGTGCCTTGTGTAGATCGAGGTGGCACTGCAAGCTACCCGGGTGGCACAGGATGGCATAGAAAGGCAGCAACTGGCAGTGGAGGTCATCCGATGACCCCCGCCCGCCGAAGGCGCTTCCTTGGGCCGTCCGAGCACACGGTCGACAAGAAGGGCCGCATGTCCTTCGCGAAGCGTTTCCAGGACGCTCTCGACCGCGACGAGGAGAACCGCCCCTACGGCGTGATGTGCCTCGAGCCCTCCCACGGCCGCTGCATCTGGGTCTTCAACGATGAGGGCTTCGATCAGGAGATGGAGGGGTTCGGCACCGGCGCCTTCGCCTCGGAGGGCGCGGCCGACCTCGACAGCCAGCGGGACTTCTTCGAGTTCGTCGCGGAGTTCACGCTCGACACCTCCGGCCGCCTCGTGCTGCCGGCGCGCTTCAGGGAGATCGCCGGGATCGGCGACGAGGTCGTCGCGGTCGGCATGCGCAGCCGCGCCGAGATCTGGTCCAGGGACCGCTGGGGCGATCGCCACCGCGGCGCCAAGTCACCGCTCCACCACGCCGGCGACCCGGAGGTCCAGGCGTGAGCTCCATCCAATCCTCCGCGAGCGGGCCCGTCCCCCCGCTCCGCAGTCTCCAGCTGAATGTGCGCTCTGCGATGACGGACCCCACAAGTGACGGACACGTGCACATCCCCGTGCTGGCCCAGGAAGTCATGCGTCTGCTGGGGGGTAGACGCGATAACGACTCCCTTTGTGGCCTGCTGGTGGATGCGACGCTGGGTGCCGGGGGGCACTCAGCACTCCTGCTCGAGCGCTTCCCGCGCCTATGCCTCCTAGGGGTGGACCAGGATCCCGAGATCCTGTCCATCGCGCGGGAGCGTCTCGAGCCCTTTCAAGGCCGCGTGCGCACCGAGCACGCCCGGATGTCCGAGCTGG
>CAJQPT010000239.1 GCA_905480285.1 uncultured bacterium | reverse complement strand
AGGGCGAACAGCGAGAGGCTGGCGACGCCAGCGAGGGTGCGAAGGTGCCTAGTCATTGGGGGTCACGCTCAGGTTGTCCATGTAGATGGTGTAGCGGCTCTGCGGGGTGAAGCCGTACAGGCCCGCTGCGCCGCAGCGGTGTCCGTGGGGGTCGGTGGCCTCGAGGGTCCAGGCCTCGGGCTCGGGCTCGCTGCGCGGCCAGACCTTGCCGCGCACGAGGGCGCTGCCGTCGGCCTGCAGGTCGACGCGCGTCTTCAGCGTGTACCAGATGCCCGCCTTCCAGCGGAACTTGGCGCTCTGCTTGAAGTGCTCCATGTTGGAGCTGACCTCGAGCTCCTGGTAGTTGCCCTTGAGGACGAACTGGTAGCGCTGGTTCACGACGCCAGGCGAGGAGAGCGTCCGGCGGTTGCCGTCGGACATCACGTCCACCTGGACGGTGTAGTTGGCGTCATCGGCGGCGCCGAACAGGGTCATGGTCCGCTGGAACAGCGGGTTGGCCATGTTGCGGGTCAGGAGGCGCTCGCCGTCCTTGTCGATGATCTTCCACTTGAGGCGGCCGCCGAGCCACTCGCCCGGAGGGAAGGCGAAGGTGCCCTCGGCCTGGTTCAGCTGGAACCCCGAGAAGTCCTGCGCGAAGGGGAGGCTCGGCACGACCCGCACCCGGGCGGCGCCCGCCGCCCCCTCGAGCTTGACCATGGCCTTGCCCGCGCCGGGGTTGGCCGCGACCCAGGTCCCGTCGGCCTGCTTCTCCGCGAGGGGCGCCTTTTGGCGCGCGGCCACGGTGACCTCCGCCTCGGCGGACGGCACCCGCTTCACGACGCGCCCGGAGGCGTCGAGCCAGCGGAGCTCTAGGTCGATGGACTCGCCCACGCGCACGGTCTGGTCGAAGGGGACCACCTGCAGCTGGGTCGGCGCCCCGAGCTCGGGGGCCGCGGCCGCGTCCCACTGCTGCGCGGGCCAGGCCGGCAGCTCCGCGGGCTCCTCGGTGAAGCAGTGGAGGCGCTCGGTGCTGTGGACGTAGACGCGGCCCCCGGCGATGGCCGGGGCGCCCAGGCAGCTGCCGCCGAGGTTCGCGACCCCGAGCTTGGCGGCCCGGCTCCCGCCGAGGGCGAGCACGTGGAAGGTGCCGTCCGCGAGGGGGATGTAGAGCTTGTTATCGCCATAGGCCGGCGAGGCGTGGAGCTGGCTGTCCCCCAGCTTCTCGTGCCACATGACCTCGCCGTTGTTCACGTTGATCGCGTTCAACTCCCCGGTCAGGGTCGTCGCGAACACCGTGTCCCCCACGAGGATCGGCGAGCTGGTGAACGCCACCAGGTCGTTGCGCCAGAGCTCCGCGGTCTTCGGGAGCACGCCGTCCTCCCCCGGCTTCGCGGTCAGGTCCAGGGCGACCATCCGGCCAATGACGCTGGAGTCGCGGTTCTCCTTGCCGTGGATGATGATCAGCTTGTCGCCGTGGATCAGGGCGCTTGAGTTGATGCCGCCGATGCTGAAGGGGTACTGCCAGATGACCTCGCCGGTCATGGCGTCCACGCATGAGGTGTAGCCGCCCCCCATCCCCGCGTAGAACACGAAGCGGCCGTCGCGCAGCTCTACGATCGGCATGGAGAAGGAGCTGTCCTTCGGCGGGCCGCCCGGCGTCGCGCCCCAGACCACCTCACCAGTGCGCTTGTCGAAGGCGTAGAAGCGATCCCGCGCAGGTCCAAAGTCCGGCCCCCATGCCGCGAAAATGAAGTGGACGATGACGAGGTCGCCCACGATCAGCGGCGCCCCCACGCGGCCGTTGGGGAACGTCAGCCGGCCGAGGTCCTCCATCATGGACCGCCGCCAGAGCAGCTCGCCGTCGGGGGTGAAGCCATGGATGAGCCCCGGTCCGGTGAGCGCGAAGACGTTTCCCGTCTCCGGGTCCACGGTCGGGCTCCCGATGGCGTAGCGCGTATAGATGACGTCGCTGATGAAGTCCGGGAAGCGGCGGGTCCAGAGCTCCTTGCCCGTGGCGGCGTCCAGGCAGAACAGGACCTCCTGGAGGGTCTCCCCCTTGCCGTCGTACCCCATGCCGAAGAGCTTGCCGTCGGCGATGACCGGCGTGCCTCGCCCCGCCATCTCGTAGGTCCAGGCGAGGTTCTCCTCCAGATCGGGCGCGCCGGGCAGGCCGACCTCGGTAGAGGTCCCGTTCTGATCGGGACCGCGCCAGCTCAGCCAGCCGCGGGGGCCTTCCTGGGCCAAGGCGCTGGAGGATAAGGACGCGAGCGCGAGCAGCGCCGCGGTCGCCTGGTGGAGGGCCGTTCGGGGGGTCATGCGGTCCTGTGAGTCCGGGGGAGGGCAGCCGCGCCGCGCTGGTCGAGCGAGGCGCGCGATCAAGGGGCCGCATGGTACTCGCTCGGGGCCCAGGAGTTGGGCCCTCAGGCGTCCGCCAGCCCCCTTTGCCTGGACCTTTCACACGACTCCCGTCGGGACTCTTCCGCTCCGTCGAGAGCGGCCCTGCGCGCCGAGCGCTCCGGCGAGCCAACGCGGTACCCCCCCCTGCACCGGGCGCCCGGGTCGCCTCAGGCTCCCGTCACCCGGTGGAGCCCGTCGAGGATCCGTCGCGCCGCTCGCTCCACCTCGCCCTCGGTCGTCGTCCGGCCGAGGGAGAAGCGTACGCTCCCCACCACGGCCTCGGGGTCATGCCCCAACGCCCGCAGCACATGGCTGCGCTCCAGGCTCGCGCTGGTGCAGGCCGCGGCGGTCGAGGCGCAGACGTCCGGCATCGCCTTGAGGAGGTCGTCCCCGTCGATGCCCGGAAACGCCAGGTTGGAGTGCCCGGCCAGGCGATCGGAGGGATCGCCGATGACCTTCAGGCCGGGGACGCCGTCGCGGAGCGTCGCCTCGAACCGGTCGCGCAGCGCCCCCACGCGGGCCGCCTCCGCGCCGCGCTCGGCCTCCGCCAGGCGAGTCGCGGCCCCGAGCCCCACGATACCCGGCACGTTCAGCGTCCCCGAGCGCCGCCCGCCCTCATGCCCGCCGCCCTCGAGCAGCGGCTCCACCCGCACGCGGGGTCGCTTGCGGCGCAGGTAGAGCGCCCCCACTCCCTTGGGCCCGTAGAGCTTGTGGGCCGAGAGGCTGAGGAGGTCCACCGAGGCCTCGTCCACGTCCAGGGGCTCCTTGCCGAAGGTCTGGGTGGCGTCCGTGTGAAACAGCGCGCCGTGCTCCCTGCAGCGCGCGCCGATCTCGGCAATGGGGTGCCGTCCGCCGGTCTCGTTGTTCGCGCTCATGAGGGACACCAGCAGTACCCCGCGCGCGAGCTCCTCTTCCAGCCGGCCGAGGTCCAGGTGCCCCTCGCGGTCCACCCCGAGCCGCACCACCTCGAAGCCCTCGGCCTCGAGCGCGGCGAGGGGGTCGAGCACCGCATGGTGCTCGGTCACGCAGGTGACCACCCGGCGCGGACGCCGGGCGTGGGCCTGGGCCCGGGCCACCCCGCGCAGGGCCAGGTTGTTCGACTCGGTGGCGCCGCTGGTGAAGACCACCTCCCGGGGGTCCGCGCCGAGGGCCAGGGCCACGCGGCCGCGGGCCTCCTCCACCGCCCCAGAGGCCTCGCGGCCCGCAGCGTGGGGACTCGACGCGTTCCCGAAGGAGCCCTGCAGGAAGGGGAGCATGGCCTCCAGCACGCGCGGGTCCAGGGGGGTGGTCGCGGCGTGGTCGAGGTAGATGGTGTCGCGTCGTTCTTCCGGCAAGGGGCGCTCCCGTGGGACGGGCCGCAGGATAGGTCCTCCCGGGCTCCTTTGCTGGGTGTCCTCCCCCTTCCGAGCCGCGCCGACCCAGAGACGCAGCACCAACCCGTTCGCGCGAGGCTATCCTCAAGCTCAGCCATGAACCCCACGCACCGCTCCTCCACCACGCTCGCCCTCCTCGCCCTCCTCGCTGCCCCCGCAGTGTCTTCCGCTGGGGCCTCCGACTGGCCGTCCTGGCGCGGGCCCACCAGCGACGGGGTGATCCCCTCCTCCAACACGCCCCTCACGTGGAGCGCCGAGGACAACGTGAAGTGGAAGGTCGCCCTGGGCATGCCCGCCAACGGGAGCCCGGTGGTCCAGGGGGACCGCATCTTCCTCACCACCCCCGAGGACACCGAGGGCAAGGGCCGCACCCTGGAGTGCTACTCCCGCGCGGACGGCGAGCGCCTCTGGGCCCGCACGGTGCAGGTCGAGGAGAAGATGCCCACCCACGAGACCAACCCCTACTGCGGCACCACCCCCGCGGTGAGCGGCGACCGCGTCGTCGTGTGGCACGCCACGGCGGGCCTGCACTGCTACGACCTCGAGGGCGAGTCCGTCTGGTCCCGCGACCTGGGCGAGTTCCGGCACATCTGGGGCTACGGCACCTCCCCCGTCATCCGCGAGGGCGTCGTCTACCTCAACACCGGCCCCGGCGCCCGGACCTTCATGACCGCCATCGACCTGAAGTCCGGCGAGACCCTCTGGGAGACGGACGAGCCCGACGTTCGCACGCCCGAGGAGCTGGAGACCCGCCGCATCGCGGGCTCCTGGTGCACCCCGATCATCACCGAGGAAGGGGACCGCCCGCTGCTGGTCTGCGGCCAGCCCACCCGCGTGGTGGCCTACGACCTCGAGACGGGTTCCATCGCGTGGACCTGCGACGGCATCCGCGGCACCCGCGGCAACCTCACCTACTCCTCCCCCGTGGTCGCCGGCGACGCCTGCGTCTTCGTGGGTGGCTGGGAGGGCCCGACCCTCGGGGTGAAGCTCGGCGCCACCGGCCCGGAGGCCGGGTCCCGTCAGCTCTGGCGCCACGCCGGCCAGATGAGCAACTGCGCCTCGGGCGCCTACATGAACGGCCGCATCTTCATCCCGGACATGCGGGGCATCCTCTGGTGCATCGACCCCGCGACGGGGCTCCCGGACTGGAAGGAGCGCGTGGCGCGGGGCGGCACCTGGGGCTCCATCGTCAGCGCCGGGGACCGCATGTACCTCCTGGCCCAGTCCGGCACCACCGTGGTCTTCAAGGCGGACAAGGAGGGGCTCGAGGTCCTCGCCGAGAACGAGATCGACGAGCGCACCAACTCGACCCTCGCCGTGGTCGATGGGGAGATCTTCCTCCGCACCCACGAGCACCTCTACTGCATCGCCGCGCCCCGCTAGCCGCAGCCGGAAGCCGCAGACGGCCCGGGCCTGTCGCCAGGCGGAGGAGCTACTCCCGGGGGATGTGCTTGGTGAGGACGAAGCGCCGTATCCGCTCGCCCACGACATAGGCCAAGCCGACGTCGCCGGGCTCGAGGTCCTCGCGTGCTCCGGCGGTGAATTCTGCCGTCCGTCCCCCCGGCAGCCGCGCCTGGATCGTCCTGGCATGGCGCCGCTTTCTCCCCACGCGGAAGGTCTCCAGCGGGCCCACCTCCAGCACGGCGATGGCCTCGCATGAGATGTCCTGCTTGCGAACCCGTGGCATGGACCCGACGCGCCCATGAATCCGGAAGATCAGGAAGACCAGGAGCAGGAGCCCGGCGGCGAACACAAGCCGCGGGTTGAGGCTCGGATGAAGGTACTGCAGGACACTGGCCACGCCGCCGAACGAGACCAGCGTCAAGAGGACCATCCTCTTGAGCCCCGGGACTTCCCCCCAGGAGGGAGGTCGAGGCGGACGGTTGGCCCTCTGCCGCTCCCGGGATGACTCCGCCCGAGAGAGCGCCAGGTCGATGAGGCGGTCGCGGTCCTCATGAACATCAAATTGCCGCTGGGATCGGCGATCGAACTCCTCCCAGGAGAGCTCGGCTCCGCAGAACCGGCAGGTCTCCTCGCCCCTGGAGGAGGGGGCAGAACCGCAGTCGCCGCAGAGCGGGAAGTCGCGGGAGGGGGACGCTGCGGATGAGAACCCATGCGCCGGAGCCTCGGCGTCGAGAACGGAGGCGCTCCCCGCCTCCCTGGCCGTGGCCATCGGGCTTGGGTCTCCGCCTTGCTCTGGTCCGGTAGCGAGGGCACTCACGTCCTCCGACAGGTGCATACGGCGGTCGAAGCTGACGATCTCGTGACCGAGGGTATGGGCCAGGCCCACGTCGCCAGCGTGGAGGTCCGCGCTCACCCCCACCTTGAACCTCCGCGTGCGCTGGCGGGTCAGCCGTGCCGTGACCCTTCGAACGCGACGCGGCCTCAGCCCCCAGAGGGTCTCCGGGGGTCCCAGCTCCAGGACGCAGATGGCGGCGGCCCACTGGCGCTTCCCCCGTCCCC
>CAJQPT010000238.1 GCA_905480285.1 uncultured bacterium | reverse complement strand
GGTGGAGAAGCCTGCAAGCAGGCGCCGCGTCGCGTTGGCGGCCGGGCCCGCGGTCTGGCCGAAGACCCAGATCCCCGGCAGCCCCACGTCCGCGATCAGCAGCAGGCCCTCCCGGTCGTCCACCTCGACCGCCACCGGCTGAACGATCGGGTCCGGGGGATCGAAGGGTCCAAGCACGTTCTGAACGAGCCGGTCCCGGGAGGGGTCAAAGGCCACATCCAGCGCCTCGCCCCGCTGCTTCGCGAAGCGATTGACCACCGCGACCCCGCCGGGATAGCCGACGTAGGCGTCCCCGGCGACGTCGAGCGTGGCGAAGGTGATCGCCTGACCGACGTCGAAGGTCGCGACGGGAGGCGACTGGAGGTCGTCCGCCAGCCGGAAGAGGCTCCCGGTCCCCAGGGCAGGGCGGGTGGTCGCCACGAGGCCGGTGAGGGCCGTGGAAGGATCGTCCACGTCGCTCACGCCCGCGAGGCGGGGCGCATCGATGGGCTCGATGACGATCCCGTTCGCGTTCTGGAGGGTGCTCACCAGGGCCGGGGTCGCCGCGAAGCGCGAAGGGGAGTCCAGAGGATTGAAGAGCGAGAGCCGGTCCGCGCTGGGATCGGCAACGCGCAGCCGACCGTCGGACGCGAGGACCAGGTCCGAGGGGTCCATGAGGCCGCTGGCGGGGTCGTTCATGACCAGCGCGGGGAGCGTCAGCCCGCTGGCCGTGGACGCGCCATCGATGAAGATCAGGGATCCGTCGACACCGGCGGCCTCTCCCTCGACGCCGATATCGCAGACGATGAGCTGGTCGGCGAACCTGGCGGTGGTGTGGATGATCCCCCTCAGGCTCGTCCCCGAGGGGTCCACGCCGTTCTCCGAGGGGATGATGACGCGGCTAGGAGCCGCTGGCCTCGTCGCGAGGAAGTCGTCGAAGACCGCGATGGTGCCGTCCACGAGGGCGGCGTAGAGGCGGTCGGAGGGCTCGTCCAAGGCCACGTCCCACGCGGGGGCTGGGACGGCAGAGGTGAACGTGGGGGCCACATTCCCGGCTGCGGCGCTCCCCCAGACCTTGACCTCCGGGTCGCCTGCGTCCGCGACGATCATGAACCCGGCGACCTGCGCCAGCTCCACCGCCTTCGGCTCCACGAGGGTCGTCTCGGAGGTCGCGCCGGGGTTGAACGGGTCGAACTTGAAGCCGAGGTCCCTGTCCCGGTCGAGGCGCAGGACGACGCTCTGGGTCGCCTGTGACCGGGCCCGCACGCGCCCGAGGATCCGCACCGTGGCAGGCAGGTCCGGCGTGTCAGAGGCCTGGAAGGCGTTCCCGAAGTAGTCGAGTACGAGGCCCTCATCAGCCTCACCGATGATGGAGAACGACCCCGACACGAAGTCCTTGTCCCCCCGCATGAGGGATCCCAGGAGGACCTGATCGCCCCCAAGTGTCACGAAGTCACGCTCGAAGCCGGCGTAGGTCGTCAGGGCCGCTCCGGAGTCCACCGGTGCGGGACCGCCGCCCCCACCACAAGCGGCGATGAGGGGCAGGGCGCAGAACGGGAGGAGAGGTGACTTTGCCATGGGGGGTCTGGGGTGCAGGCGGTCAGGGGATGGGGCCGTGATTCTGCAGGCCCCGTCCGCCCCGATCGCGTGCCCCCGGGTCCCTTGAGCGAAGATTAATCGACGTCTAACCGCCCCCACACGGCGCAGGCTGCGGCGCGGCCCCTCGGGCTCCGCCCCACGACGAATCGAGAACCTCCCATGGGTGATAGATCGGTCTCGCGGGATCTGGTCTACTTGGGAAGTTTGGCCGACTCGGCTGAACACCGCGCCCCCCACCTCAGCCCCCAATCGCGCGATGCCCCGTCGAGACGACCTCGAGTCGATTCTGATCATTGGAAGCGGACCGATCATCATCGGTCAGGCCTGCGAATTCGACTACTCCGGCACCCAGGCCTGCAAGGCGCTGCGAGAGGAGGGATACCGGGTCATCCTGGTGAACTCCAATCCGGCGACGATCATGACGGATCCGGAGATGGCCGATGCCACGTACATCGAGCCCATCACCCCCGAGGTCGTCGAGCGCATCCTCGAGAAGGAGAAGCCGGACGCTGTCCTGCCGACACTGGGCGGCCAGACCGCCCTCAACACGGCCCTCGCGCTCCACGACCGGGGCACCTTCGAGCGGCTGGGCATCGAGATGCTCGGCGCCGACGCCCACGTCATTCGCAAGGCCGAGGATCGCGACCTGTTCCGGGCTGCGATGACCAAGGCGGGCCTCGAGTCCGCGCGCTCGGGGATCGCCAATGACCTGGACGACGCCCGCCGGGTCCTGGCCCAGATCGGCCTGCCCTGCGTCATCCGCCCCGCCTTCACCATGGGCGGCGCCGGCGGCGGCATCGCCTACAACGTGGAGGAGTTCGAGGACATCGTCTCCCGCGGCCTCTCGCTCTCCATGAACTCCGAGGTCCTCGTGGAGGAGTCCCTGGTGGGCTGGAAGGAGTTCGAGATGGAGGTGATGCGCGACGGCAAGGACAACGTCGTCATCATCTGCTCCATCGAGAACCTCGACCCGATGGGCGTCCACACCGGCGACTCCATCACGGTTGCCCCCTCGCAGACCCTCACGGACCGCGAGTACCAGGCCCTGCGCAACGCGTCGATCACGATCATGCGCGAGATCGGGGTCGAGTGCGGCGGCTCCAACTGCCAGTTCGCCATCGACCCCAAGTCGGGCCGCATCATCGTCATCGAGATGAACCCGCGGGTCTCGCGGTCGTCGGCCCTGGCCTCGAAGGCGACCGGGTTCCCCATCGCCAAGATCGCCGCCAAGCTCGCCGTCGGGTACTCGCTCGACGAGCTCTCCAACGACATCACCCGGCAGACCCCGGCGTGCTTCGAGCCGACGATCGACTACTGCGTCACCAAGATCCCGCGCTTCGCCTTCGAGAAGTTCCCGAGCGCGGACCCGACCCTCACCACGCAGATGAAGAGCGTGGGCGAGACCATGGCCATCGGG
>CAJQPT010000237.1 GCA_905480285.1 uncultured bacterium | reverse complement strand
CAGTCGCTGGACCCAGTCGCCACGCTGGCCGCCGGGCAGGCCCTCACTCGAAGAGGGAGCTGACCGACTCGGAGGTATGAATGCTCCGGATCGTCTGCGCCACCAGCGGGGCGATGCTGCAGACCTTGAGCTTCTTCGGCCGACGCTCGCCCTGGGGGATCGAGTCGGTGACGAGGATCGCGTCCACCGGAGCGGCGTCGAGCCGGTCCACCGCTGGACCGCAGAAGACCGCGTGGCTCACCGCGATGACGATCGCCTTCGCCCCCTTGGACTTCAGGACCGCCGCGGCCTGGGTGATGGAACCACCCGTCGAGATCATGTCGTCGACGATGATGCAGTTGCGCCCCTCGACCTCACCGATGACGTGTTCGATCATGGTCTCGGAACCCGAGATTCGGCGCTTGTCCACGATGGCGAGGTCCGCGTGGAGGCGCTTGGCATAGGCCCGAGCCATCTTGGTCCCCCCCACGTCCGGCGTCACCACCACGGGGTTCTCGAGGCCCATCGACTCCACCTCGTCCAGCAACACCGGGCGCGCGTAGAGGTGGTCCACGGGGATGTCGTAGAAGCCCTGGATCTGGGCCGCGTGCATGTCGAGGGTGACCACTCGATCCGCCCCGCAGGCCACCAGCGTGTTCGCCACGACCTTCGCGCTGATCGGGACGCGGCCCTCGTCCTTGCGGTCCTTTCGCGCGTAGCCGTAGTAGGGCATCACAGCGGTGATCCGCCCGGCGCTGGCGCGCCGCAGGGTGTCCAGCAGCAGGAGGAGCTCCACCCAGTTCTCGTTGACCGGCGGGCAGGTCGGCTGAAGCACGAAGACGTCCCGGCCGCGGATGTCCTCATCGAGCTTGATGTCCACTTCCCCGTCCGTGAAGCGCGCGACACGGGCGGAGGCCAGCGGCTGATCGAGGCACTCCGAGATGGCCTTCGAGAGCTCGACGTGGGCGTTCCCCGAGATGAGTGTGATGTCACCGTAGGCGCTGCTCATGGAACGAAGGTCGCGTCTTGCCGCGGCCGCAGAGGGTGGGGTTGGGGGGGAGTCGAGAGGAGGGGCAGCGCATCGCGCTCGCGCCCGGGGGGAGTGACGTCCGCCGGGGGCGAACGTTGGAACGGGGAGCTTACGCCTTCGGCTTCAGCTTACGGGCGGGCATCCCCACCCAGGTCTCGCCTTCTTGCATCTCCGCTGAGCGGGTGATCACGGCTCCGGCGCCCGTCGTGGCCCCCGCGGGGACCTCATTGGGCGCGACGATGATCGAGCCGCTGCCCACGAAGGCCCGATCCCCCACCACGGTCGGGTGCTTCTCCTTCCCGTCGTAGTTGGCGAAGATCGTCCCGGCCCCGATGTTCGTCTTGGCGCCGATGCGCGCGTCGCCGAGGTAGCTGAGGTGCTTCGCCTTGGAGCCGCTCCCCAGGGTCGAGTTCTTCATCTCGGTGAAGTTTCCGACCTCCGCGGTGTCCTCCAGGACGGCCCCTGCGCGCAGGTGCGTGAAGGGGCCCACCTCGCAGCCCTCGCCGACCTGGACGCCCGATCGAATCACCGTGCAGGGCAGGATCTCCGTGCCGCAGCCGATCTCCACGCCGTGATCAATGAACGTGGTGGCCGGGTCCATGATCCGCACGCCGGCGGCCATGTGCTGCTCCAGGATGCGCATCTGGATCTGCCAGCGGACCTCTGCCAGCTGCCCCAGGTCGTTCACCCCCTGGGCCTCTCCCGCGTCCTCGAGCACCAACGGGAGCACGGGGCGGCCGCCCGCCTCGGCCATGCCAGCCAGGTCGGTGATGTAGTACTCGCCCTGAGCGTTGTCGTTGTCGAGCCGCGCGAGATCGTCGCCCAGCGTCGCCCGGTCGAAGCAGTACACACCGAGGTTAGTCTCGTTGACCATGCGCTCCTCTTCGGTGGCGTCCTTGTGCTCGACGATCCGCTCGAACGAGCCGTCCTCGCGGCGGAGGATCCGGCCGTAGCCCGTGGGGTCCTCGATCATCGCGGTGAGGATCGACACGGCGCCGGGCGCGCCGGCCTCCACCTGGGCGTCCACCAGAGACTGCATGCTCTCGGTCGAGAGGAGCGGCATGTCGCCATAGGTGACCACGACACGCTCCGTCTCTCCCAGGGCTGGCGCCGCGACCTGAAGCGCGTGCCCCGTGCCGAGCTGCGGCTCCTGCAGCACAAACTGAAGGTCCACATCCGGCAGCTCACGCCGCGCTGCAGCCTCGACCTCGGCGGCTCCGTGGCCGACAACGACCACGATCCGGTCCGGGGCCAGGCCCTGCGCCGCGCCGAGGACCCAGCCGAGCATGGACCGCCCGCAGAGTTCATGGAGGCACTTGGGCGTCTCGCTCTTCATGCGCGTGCCCTTGCCTGCGGCGAGGATCACGACGGTGGTTCCGGAAGTCATCTGGCGTTTCCTTGGGGCTGGGGTGCCCTCGGAGCAGGGCGGTGGCAGGGGACCCGGGCCCCCGGCCGCAGCGCGTGAAGCGCGCGTCTGCGGGAGCCTGGCGGCACATGATGCTGGGCCTCCGGGCCTTTTCAAGGCGCACAGCGTTCAATCGGAGACTTCCCCCCGGGACAGCTCGCCGGATAGTGTCCGGCCATGGCTTCTCCCCTCCAGGTGAAACGACGGCTCTCTCTCCTCATCGGCTGGGCTGCGGACCGGCGCGTCCCCGGCCCCCTGAGGGCCCCGCTCTACAAGGCCTACGCCGCCTTCACCGGCGCGGACCTCAGCGAGATGCGGGGGCAGCCGCGGGACTACCCGAGCCTGGGAGCGTTCTTTGTCCGGCGACTCGCCGACGGGGCGCGGTCGGTGGACGACGACCCCTCACGCCTGCCCTCTCCGGTGGACTGCATGGTCCAGGCCAGCTCCCGCGTGACGAACGGGATGGTGGTCGAAGCGAAGGAGCGGCTCTACCCGATCCGCAACCTCCTGGCCGGCGTCGGTGACGACGTGGACCTGGATGGCGGGCACCAGTACACCCTCTACCTCGGCCCGAAGGACTACCACCGGATCCACTGCCCGGTGGATGCCGAGCTCACCGAGGTGGTCCACGTCCCGGGGGACCGCCACAGCGTTCAGCCCAGCGTACTCGAGCGCCGCAGGGTCCTCTCGATCAACGAGCGGGTCGTCTGTCGCCTCGAGTCCGAGCGCGGCCCCTTCTTCATGGTGCTGGTCGGCGCCGTGGTGGTGGGCCGGATCCGGGTGGTCGGCGTCGACCCGCTCCACCGCGGCGCGATCCAGCCCCCCCGCACCTTCGCCCGCGGCGAGGAGTTTGGCCGCTTCGAGATGGGCTCGACCGTCGTCCTCGTGACGCCGCCCGGCTTCCACACCCCCACCGCGGCGCAAGGCGCCACGATCCGCATGGGCGAGCCCATCGCGGACCTCGCCAGCCACAGGCCGTGATGAAGGCTCCGTCCTCCCGCTCGCTCTTCAGGCTCGCCGTCGCGGTGGTCCGCTTTCTTCCGTCCGCGCTGGATGAATTCGCAGCCGAGGCCGGCCCTCGCCCCCTGACCGCGGAGGCCAGAGAGGTGCTGATCCAGTGCCATCTGTTCTGTGGCTTCCCGAGGACGATCGCGGCGCTTGACCATCTCCGCAATGCCGGCATCCCCCCTGGCCCTACCCCTGGCCCTACCCCTGGCACCCCTGGCACCCCTGGCACCCCTGGCGGTCCTGTCCTCCCGCAGGCGTCCCCTGCAGCCGGACGCGAGCTCTTCGATCGGATTTACGGCGACGGTGCCCAGGGGGTGCGCGAGCACCTCCAGTCCCTCGATCCAGACCTGGCAGCGCTCGTGGCTGAGCATGCGTACGGCGCAGTGCTGTCCAGAGGTGGGCTTGACGCTTCGTCCCGGGAGCTCCTCGCCGTGGTGATGCTCGCCGCCACCGGCCACGACCGCCAGCTCGCCAGCCACGTGCGAGGTGCCGTCCGTTGCGGCGCGGCCCCGATGGAGGTCGAAGCCGCGCTGGACGCGGTCGAGGACCTCGTGCGCCCCGAGGACATGGAGCGTGCGCGGGACGTCGCCGCGCGCTTCACCCAGCCGGGCTGACGCGGGGGAGGCCGAAGGGAGCCACAGGGACCGCCTGGTCGCTGACGGGTCCGGCACCCCGCGCCGAGGGCGCCTCCGCAAGCGCCAACGCAGGCGCCTGCGCAGGCGCGCCGCCCCTGGCGCTGCTCAGAGCCCCGCGCGGCGCGAACCTCGCAGCTCCGCATCCAGCAGCGTCATGGGCTTGGCCGATCGGAGGCGGAGGACATCCTCGACCCCCGTCGGCTTCTCCAGGAAGCGTGGGAAGTCGAGGGCCACGCCGTTGACGAGGGCTCCTTCCAGAGAGGACGGGCCGAGCTTCACCTCGATGAGCAGCTCCTCGCCGTCCACGATCCCCTTGAAGGGCCGCTCCCGGAACGTCCCGGGGGCCTCAGGGGAGCCTCCCTGGACGTGACGGATGAGCGCCCCCAGGTCACCCGGCCCGAACCAGGCCCTGGGCTTGAAGGGGTCGCACGCCAGCAAGAAGTGGTAGCCACGCAGAGAAACGGCCACCAGGTGCCCCTCCGGCCGGTGGTCCCCGGGTCGCAGCCGCAGCCGAACGGTCAGGGGTTTCTCGAGGTTGAGGGGGTCCAGCAGCCCGAGGTGCGGCCCGGTCGTTCGCCCCATGAAGTCAGCCCGCTCGTCCAGCTCTGACATGAGGGAGAGGCCCTCCGGAACGAGAGCCCAGCGGCCAGGGCTCCAGGCTCCAAGGCGCTTGATCCCTTGCGGCAGTGGCCGCGAGAGGCCCAGGTCTCGCGCTCCATCCGCGACCTCCACCATGTCCCAGACGAGGCGCACCTGTCGGCCGATCGACGCCTGATTGGGGACGCCGAAGACCTCCGGTATCGAAGCGGTCGGCTCGGCCAGAGCGGCCCTAGAGAACGGCTCCGGCGCGAGGGGCTTCGCCCGCTCGGGGCGCGCATCCGTCACCCTCCGGACACGCCGCTCCAGGTCCGCGGGGAGCAGCTCGTTGCTCGGGTAGTCCTGCAAGCGTATCCGCCGTCGCGCCGCCTCGGAGTCACCCTCTGCCGCCAAGAACGCGGCCGCGGCGAGGCGATCCACCGGAGAGAGCGAGTCAGGGTCGAGGAGCTCGGCGAGACGCAGAATGTCCGTCCCCTCCACCAAACGCCCCTCGCCGCCCGCCCGCTGAGCGGGCGTCAGGTAGACGGGTATGCGCTGCTCGCGCCCGACCGTCAGGCCGAATCCAAGGCGACCCACAGTGGCCGGGCGGGCATCGATTCGACCCCGTACGGGGATCCGCTCGAAGTGGAATTCGAAGGGCTTCCCTGCACGCGCTTCGATGGCCACCGCCGCGCGATCGAGCACCATGTCAAGGAGCTCCGTCTCACGGAGCCTCGCGCGGATCGCCGCGTGCGTGGAGCGCCGCCACGACTCTGCGAGCGCCGCGGAGAGCGCGCCGCGAACCGCCCCGTAGTTGCGCTCCTTGCGGAGCGGACCGAGCTCCGCCTCCAGCTCATCCAGGGCCATGGAGGCGAGCTCTTCACGGCGCACCGCTTCGGCCACCGAGAGCGCGCCGCGCACCTCGTTGATGTGGCTCAGGAAGGGCGCCCGGAACTCCTCCGTCAGCTGATCGGCATCGAGGCCCAGGGTGGCCGCCTTGGCCGAGAGGGCGTCGTTGAGCCCGTCCACCACGGAGCGAGGCCCCGTCACCAGCCCGTCCTCAATCTCGTTGAGCGCCGCCTGGTACTCGGCATCGACGAAGTCCGTGATCTCGTCGACCGCCTCGGCCATGCGATAGCGGACGTTGGACCGGTCACTCCGGAGCAGCGAGTCGATCTCGGACGCCACCTCCAGCCGCTCGGTGGCATCGAGCCCCCGCAGGTCGAGGTCGACGCCCTCGAGCCGCAGCCACGACTCCGCGTCGGTCCGGCCAAGGAACGCGTCAGCGTCGGCCCAGCGGCGCTCCTTCAGCAAGCGCGCGATGCGACCCCGCACCCGTTCGGGATACGCGAGACGCAGGGCAGCAGCCGCCGTGTCCCGCGCCCTGCGGCGCTCCTCTCGGACCCGATCCGACCGGGATCGACGCCACTCCTCCGCCCCTAGCCGGGCCGCTCCAGCCGGCAGCTGTTCGAGCGCGAGGAAGCCTGTGGCACCCCGGAGTCGTTGATCGAGCCCCCCTCCGCAGGCCCGGGCGGCGCGGTCGAACTCGCGCCCCTGAATGGCCTGGTCCACATCCGACGCGGCGGTCACGAGGCATCCGGACACCGCCTCCGCGAGGGCTCTCTTCAGGTCCACCACGAGCTGGTCCCGGAGGATGCGACCGTTCCCGGTGAAGTCCTCGGGGCCGAGAGCGTCCAGGTCAGCGAGGGCCGCCGCGAGGGTCAGGCTGGAAGAGCGGAAGCCATCGCGGATCGCGAGCAGCTCGGGCCAGTCCTCGAGGACGGCGCCGTACTGGGGAGCGACCTGCTCCAACGGGGCCTCCCAGGGCCTCTCCGTCATCGCCCAGGTCAGCGCCACTGCGGCCGCGCCGGCGGCGCCCACGAGGGCCCCGCCGAGCCAGCTGGGCCGCCTCGAGGCGTAAGGATCCAGACGGCTCCCCCGCAGGTCGAGTCGGCGCCGCTCTCGGAGTAGCTCGATGTCAGCGACCAGCTCCCAGGGCTCTTGATAGCGCTGGCCGGGATCCCGGGTCAGGCACTTGCGAAGCAGCAGCGAGAAGTCGCGCGAGAGAGACGGCGTATGGGCCCGCGGATCCTCGACGGGATCGTGAAGCACCCGGGCCAGGATCTCCGCCACGCCGCCGCTGCCCTCTCCGCCTCTCTGGAACGGCGGGCGCCCACAGACCGCGTGGTACATGGTGGCCCCGATGGACCAGAGGTCACTTCGAATGTCGGCCTGTCCCGGGTCCTTGGCCTGCTCGGGGCTGATGTAGTGGGGCGTGCCGAGGGTCGCCCCGGTGCGAGTGATCGCCGGGTCGTTCTGCCCCACCGCCAGGCCCAGGTCGACGAGCCGCGCACGGCCGCGCCCATCGATGAGGATGTTCGCGGGCTTGATGTCGCGGTGGACCACCCCCACCTCATGGGCGTGCTGGAGGGCGTCGCAGAGCGGACTGAACAGCCGCAGGACCTCACGCTCCGTGAGGGAGCCGCGTTCGGCGATGCGGCGGCCGAGGGAGATCCCCTCCACCAGCTCCATGGCGTACCACCAGACCCCGTCGACCTCGCCCATGTCGATGGCGGAGATAATGCTCGGGTGCGCCAGCCTCGCCGCGAGGCGCGCCTCCCGCTTGAGGCGCTTGACCGCTCGGGAGCTCGTGACCAGTTCGGGATGGAGCGCCTTCAGGGCGACATCCCGATCCACCGCCTCCTGCCTGGCGCGGTACACCACGCCAGTCGC
Organism: uncultured bacterium; assembly: GCA_905480285.1. Taxonomy (GTDB): domain Bacteria; phylum Planctomycetota; class UBA1135; order UBA1135; genus Saltatorellus. The sequence goes on along the minus strand of CAJQPT010000237.1, from coordinate 7,428 downwards.
GCCCCGGCCGAGGACCCCGAGGATCTCGAATCCCGGGACCGCCGGCGGAGCGGGCTCATCGTCACCCGCGGACCGCGTGCGCTCCAGGAACGCCTCCGCCTGGGAGGGGTCCAGCTCGACGAGTGACTCGTCCTCCGCGTTGGGATCCGTCTCTGACATGGTGTCGGACTTCGCGCTCGGCTCAGGCGTCGCCGCCGTCCCTGGGGTCGTCACTCTTCTGGTCATCCTCGCCGACGTCCTTGGCGCTCCCGCGTCGACGCGTCTTGCCAATACCGTACTTGTCGAGCTTGCGCTGCAGGGCGAAGCGGCTGATCCCCAGCGTCGCGGCCGCCTTGCTCTTGTTGCCCCCCGCCTGGGCCAGGGCGGCCTCGATGGAGCGGCACTCGAGGTCCGCGACGGCTGAGCGGATATCCCCCGACTCCAGGACGGCGCCCGCGGCGGCGGGGCTCGAGCGGCGCCCGTATCCCTCGACCACCGACTTCGACAGGTGCTCGACCCGGATCTGGTCATCCGCGACCACCAGCAGCCGGCGCATCTCGTTCTCCAGCTCCCGGACGTTCCCGGGCCAGTCGTGGCTGCAGAGCACCGAGACGACATCGTGGGGCAGCGTAGGGACCTCCCGGCCCGCCTCCCGCGCCGCTCGGAGCAGCAGGTGCTCGGCGAGCAGCGGGATGTCGTCGCGCCGCTCGCGGAGGGCGGGCAGGTCCACGCTGAGGACCGCCACGCGGTAGAAGAGGTCCTCCCTGAACGTCCCCTCCCGGACCATCTCCTCGAGGTCGCGGTGGCTCGCCGTGAGGAGGCGCACGTCGACCTTGACCGTTCGGTCCGACCCGAGGACGCGCAGCTCCCCCTCCTGGAGGACGCGGAGGAGCTTCTTCTGCATCTCCGAGCTCATGTCGCCGATCTCGTCGAGGAAGAGCGTCCCCCCATCGGCCTGCTCGAGGAGCCCCTTCTTCGCGCGGTAGGCCCCCGTGAACGCTCCACGGGCGTGCCCGAACAGCTCGGACTCGAGCAGGGTGTCCGGCAGCGCCGCGCAGTTCTCCGTGACGAACGGCTTCTCACGCCGGGCCCCGTTCCGATGGATCGCGCGGGCGATGAGCTCCTTGCCGGTCCCGCTCTCCCCGTGGATCAGGACGGGGAGGTCGGACTCCACGACCCGATCGAGGGTCTGGAAGACGGCCGTGATGGCGTCAGAGGCACCGACCATCTGGCCGTAGTCGTAGCGGCTCCGCTCGCGGTCAAGCTCCTTGCGGACCACGGCCAGCTCGTTGCCCTGATCTCGAACCTTGCGGCCCAGCTGCTCGTTCAGGCGCTCGATCTGCTGCCGAGACGCCTCCACGCGCCGGTTCTGGTCGCGGAGCGACGCCACGAGCCGCGCGTTCTTCAGGGCGCAGGACGCCTGGCCGCTAAAGAGTTCCATGAGCTCGAGGTCGTCCGCGCCGAAGGCCCCGCGCTGCAGCCGGTTGTCCACGTACAGCACGCCAATTGTGTCGCCGCCCAGGAAGATCGGGAGGCACATCACCGACCGCAGGCGGAGGTGCTCCACGCTGGCCATCCCGTCGAAGCGGTCGTCCTCGCTCGCGTTGACCGAGAGCACGGGGCGTCCGGTGGAGATCGCCCGCCCGGCGATCCCCATCGAGAGGCGCGACCGCGGGACGACGATGTCCGACTGGTCGAAGTTCCGCGCGATGCTGACGCTCATGTCGCTCACGTCGAGCGGCGCCTCCGAGCCCCCCCCGGCCGCAGACGCATCCTTGAGCAGCACGAAGCCACGCTCGGCTCCGACCAACGACACCGCCGAGTCGACGATGATCCGCAGCAGCCGCGGGAGCTCGACCTCGCTGTTGAGCTCCCGTGTGATGCTCGCGAAGGCTCGAAGGGTCTCCCGCTCACGGCCGCCGCCCCCCGTCAGGGTCTCGGATCCGCCCCCCCCGAGGGACTCGACGCCGCTCTCATCGGGCTCGACGATCATGTCCACGCCCCCCACGCAGATGCGGTCGCCGAGCCCCACCTGCTGCCGCTCCACGCGCTGACCATTCACGAGCGTCCCGTTGGCGGAGCCGAGGTCCACGATCCACGGCGCGCCCTCGATCAGCTCGATGCGGGTGTGATGGCGGGAGACCCGGGAGCTCTTCAGGCGAATGTCGTTGTCGACAGACCTCCCGACGGTCAGGGCCGGCTTGTCCAGCGCGAGCTCCGCGCGGACTCCGTCTTCGATGACAGTCAATCGCATGTTCATTGGTGGGCAGTAGGCGCTGGCGGCGGGGCAAAGAGCGCGCTGGCAGCGGGGCAAGGGCTGGGCATGGGGGCCAGCGCGCCGCAGAGCGATACCGCACACGCCATGTCGGGTCTCCAACTTAGCGTTCGAAAATCGCACACGCCGCACCAGGCCCAGCACCTAAGGCCATTTAAAACAGATACTTGCGCCACCCTGAGTCACGATCTAGAGTCTCCCGCATGAGCGAGCGCTGGTACGAAGAGGGCCTACCGTTCTCCTGCACCGCCTGCGGGAACTGCTGCAAGAGCAGGGGCGAATACAGCCACGTCTACCTGCGGGAGGAGGAGGTGACCGCCATGGCGCGTCACCTGGAGATGGACCCCGTCGAGTTCGTCCGCACCCAGGTCCGGGTGGAAGACGGCTGGATCACGCTGCTCCCCGGCCTCGACAAGTGCCAGTTCCTCGACGACTCGGGCCGCTGCACCGTCTACGCGGTCCGGCCCGTTCAATGCCGTACCTGGCCCTTCTGGGACATCAACCTGGACCGCAAGGTGTGGACCGAGGAGGTGAACGCCACCTGCCCCGGCTCCCGCGAAGGAGGCGAGGTCCACCCCGCCGACCAGGTCGACGCCATCGCCCGGGCCACCGAGGACTGGTACCAGGACCGGATGAAGGAGTGGACCGGAGAAGAGCCCGGCCCCCCCACCTCCTCGGACCCCAGCTGACTCGCCACGGACGAGGCGGTCAGGCCCCTCGGCTTGGGAGCCCCATTGCTGCTTCGGGGCCCCACAGCGGCTTCGGAGTCCCACTGCGCCCGGGAAGCCCCCTGCGCTCAGAGGCCGGGCTGCGCTCGGAAGGTCCGCCGTGCAGAGGAGGCCCCCGGCGCTCCAGCCCTGCGGGCTCAGGCGTACCGCGCTCGGAGGGCCCGGCGCCGGAGCCGCCTCCCGCTCATGACCCCTTGTACTGCGGCTTGCGCTTCTCCGCGAAGGCCGCGAGCGCCTCGAGGCGGTCCGTCGTCGGGAGGACCTTCTGGTAGCAGAGCGCCTCGATCTCGAGGCCTTCACCGATCGGCGCCTCCGTCCCGACGTCGATGGCCTCCTTGGCCGCACGGACCGCGACGGGGCCGTTGGCGGCGATCGTCTCGGCGAGCTCCAGGGCGGCCTCGTCCAGTGACTCGCGCGGCGCCACCCGGTTCACCAGACCGATCTGCTCGGCCTCTGCAGCCCCGATCTTGCGCCCAGTGAGGATCAGGTCCTTGGCTCGACTGGCGCCGATGAGGCGGGGCAAGCGCTGGGTCCCACCTGCGCCAGGGATGATGGCCAGCGTGGTCTCGGTCAGGCCAAACATGGCCTCCTCGGCCGCGACGCGGAGGTCACAGGCCAGCATGAGCTCCGTCCCGCCCCCGAACGCAAAGCCCTGGACCACCGCCACGGTCGGCTGCGGCATGGACGCCACGTCGTCCATGAGCCCACGGATGTTGCGCACGAAGTCCGGCACCCGCTCCGCGGGCATGGTCTTGCGCTCCTTGAGATCCGCGCCAGCGCAGAAGGCCCGCTCCCCCGCGCCCGAGATCAGGATGCAGCGGATGGAGAGGTCCCCCCTGAGCTCCTCGAGGAGCGTCCGGAAGCGCCGCAGCGTCGGGAACGACAGGCAATTCATGACCTCGGGGCGCTCGAGGCGGAGCCGAACGAGGTCGCCGTCGCGGGTCATGGAGACCAGCCCGGGCTCGACGGGGACGTCGCTGGGGAACTGGTCGGCCACGGAGCCCGCGGAGGAGGGGGCGTGGGAGCTTGCCTGGGTCATGGGTGGTCGTGTCGCGTCGCTGGAGTCCTTGGAAGCTGCGCCTTGCGGAAGCTGGCGCGTTGCAGAGGATAGGCCAGACCCATTCCGCCTGCGGTTCACTCCCCCAGGATTCAACACCCTCCAGCAACCCCCTCCGATGCTGCACTGCTCCAAGGCCCTCACAGCTCTCCTCGCCTCGGCGACGACCTTCTTCGCCATCCAGAGCCAGGACGACATGCTCGGCTACCAGGACACCCCGGTGCTGCCCGGCACCCGGTGGCACGTCCACGACGGGCTCCGCCCGCAGCCGAAGGTGGTGACCCCGGGGGCCGCCGGGGTCGCCTCGACGGCGCCCAGCGACGCGGTCGTCCTGTTCGACGGGACCTCGACGGACAGCTGGACCGGCGGCCCCTGGAAGCTCGAGGACGGCGCGATGGTGATCAACGGCAAGGGCGCTATCCGCTCCAAGGAGCAGTTCGGGGACTGCCAGCTGCACCTCGAGTGGAAGGCCCCGACCTACGGCGACGCCAAGGGCCCGGGGGGCCAGGGCCGAGGGAACTCCGGGGTCTTCTTCTTCGGGCGCTACGAGATCCAGGTCCTCGACTGCTTCGAGAACCAGACCTACCCCGACGGGATGACCGCCGCCCTCTACGGCCAGGAGCCTCCGATGGTGAACGCCTGCCGCCCCGCCGGTGAGTGGCAGACCTATGACATCTGCTTCCAGGCGCCCCGCTTCACCGACGACGGCGAGCTGCAGTCCCCTGCCATGGCCACCGTGTTCCACAACGGCCTCTGCGTCCACCACGGCAGGGCCATGGACGGCGCCACCGGGCACCGGGCGCTCGCCAAGTACTCGGCCCACGGCCCGACCGGGCCGATTCAGCTGCAGGACCACGGGAACCCGATCGCGTTCCGGAACATCTGGGTCCGCCCCCTCCAGCCCGCCCAGTGACCTCAGCCGCCGGAGAGGAAGCGGCCATCGACCTCGCCCTCCACGGTCTCCCCCTCACGGGTGCCCGGGTCCCCATGCCGGGGGATCCGGGCGCCGACCCGCGCTGAGCGGCGCAGGATGGCCCGCTCCCAGGCGGCCAGGTCCGCCACCGGCAGCTGGCGCGCCCTGAAATACTCGGGCAGCAGCGCGCCCAGCAGCGCGTCTCGATAGTCCGCACCGGCGGACACGTGCAGGGCGGCGAGGTCCTTGTGGAACCACCGCGGCCTCGGCTGCCGCTGGTGTCGTGCCCGACCAAGGTCCAGGAGGACGAGCGCACCGTCGCCTTCACGCTGCACCACGTGCTGGAGATAGAGATCACGGTGGTACCAGCCCGACCCGTGGAGCTCCCCAACCAGGGCCGCCAGGCGGACGCCCTCGGCGTGAGCCCTCGCCAGCGGGTCGTCGTCGGCAGCGATGGCCTGACGAAGGGAGCGAGTGTGGCGCACCTCATCCATGATCAACATGGACCGGCCCAGGCTGGCGCTCTGGGCGTGGAGGACCGGCTCGGGGACCGGGAGCCCTAGGTCTCGGAGGCGCCTGAGGGCCTCGAACTCCCGCCTCGCAGGATCCGCGGCCCACCGCCCCCGGAGGCCCCTGGCGGTGTCAAAGCGCTTGATGACGAAGCCACGGCCGCCCGGATCGGCGTTTCCCTGGCGCCAGGGAAACGTGACCCGCCCAGGAATGGTCCGCCAGGTGTCGGTGGGCTCCGCCAACAGAGCCTCCAGGATCCCCTCGCGAGACCAGCCCCCCACAGCCCCGGCGGCCGGCGCGCCGTCCTGGCCGACCACCCGGAGGTCGGCAGCGAGTCGGTCGGGGTCGGGGCGAGAGGCCATCCGTGCATCGGAGCCGGACAGGGCACGGCTCGTCAACCGGAACTCCCATATCGAGGGCCGCTCAATTTCTTCGGTATAGGGTTCCACGGCCGGTGGCCGATCGCTCGAATGGCACTGAGCCGTTCACGCGGGCGTCGTCTTGCACGCACCCGCCACCGGCTGATCCCCTCCCGATCAGGACCTCTCCCCATCAAAGGGTCGTGAGCCGCCAAGCGTCCTCCGATCCGCCTGCGTCCATGTCTTCCGGTTCCGCCGTCGCGACGCACGCGCACAACGACGAGTTCAATCCCTTCCTGTCCATGCAGAAAGGGTTCGATACTGCCGCCGATCACCTCGGTCTCGAACAGGGTGTCCGAAAGGTCCTGTCGATGCCTGACCGTGAGCTCACGGTCAACGTCCCGGTCCTCATGGACAACGGGACGGTGCAGGTCTTCACCGGCCACCGCGTCCAGCACAACACCCTCCGCGGCCCCAGCAAGGGCGGCATCCGCTTCAGCCCCGACGTCGACATCGACGAGGTCCGCGCCCTCGCCGCGTGGATGACGTGGAAGTGCTCCGTCGTCAACGTGCCCTTCGGCGGCGGCAAGGGCGGCGTGATCTGCGACCCGCGCAGCATGTCCATCGGCGAGCAGGAGCGGCTCACCCGTCGCTACACCACCGCGATCCTCGACATCATCGGCCCCGACCGTGACGTGCCCGCCCCGGACATGAACACGAACGAGCAGACGATGGCGTGGATCATGGACACCTACTCCATGCACGAGCGCAAGACCTCGACGGCGGTGGTGACCGGCAAGCCGCTGTCGATCGGCGGCTCACGCGGCCGCCGCGAGGCCACCGGCCGCGGCGTGATGATCTCCGCCAACGAGGCGCTCAAGATGATCGGCCTGCGCCCGGAGGACACCCGAGTCGTGGTCCAGGGAGCCGGCAACGTCGGCGGGCTCGGCGCGCTGCTGCTGCACCGCGAGGGCTACCGCATCACGTCCATCAGCGACATGTACGGCTACATCGTGAACGAGCGAGGGCTCGACATGCCGGCCGTCCTCAATCACCTGCGCGAGAAGCGAACCCTCGAGGGCTTCGACGGCGCGGACTACGCCACCGACGGCAAGGCACAGCTCGAGCTCGACTGCGAGCTGCTCGTCCCTGCCGCCACCGAGAATCAGATCACCACGGAGAACGTGGACCGGATCAAGGCGCGCCTGATCGTGGAGGGAGCCAACGGGCCCACCACCGCGGCCGCCTCGGAGGCGCTCTCCAAGCGCGGCGTGACCATCGTCCCCGACATCCTCGCCAACGCTGGCGGCGTGACCGTCAGCTACTTCGAGTGGGTCCAGGACCGCATGGGATACTTCTGGACCGAGGAGATCGTGAACTCTCGCCTCGAGCAGATCATGGTGCAGGCCTTCGCCGAGGTCCGGCAGACGTCGGAGAAGTTCGGCGTCGACCTGCGGACCGGCGCGTACATCCTCTCGATCGATCGAGTCGCCTCCGTCTATCGGATGCGCGGGCTCTTCTCCTGATCGCGCCATGGCTTCAGAGCAAGACGCCGAGCTCCACGAGGGTGGGTTTCCGAGCACGCCCCAGCTCGACGAGGAGACGCC